>VBCY01000591.1 GCA_005882995.1 Betaproteobacteria bacterium | reverse complement strand
ACCGCGATCGGATTACGATCGTGCAGCACGTTGACGTCGAGCAGCGAACGCGTCAGCAGCGCGTACAGCATGATGCCACCGACGGCCGCGATCATCGCGCAATAGACGATCGTACGTGGCCTCACGATGCGGTAGACCGGCGGCTTGCCAGCCTGACGCCGCTGGATATTGATGTCGTTGTCGTAGCCGATCAGGCGGGTTTCCCTACCGATCCTCTTCATCACGGTATCGCAGGCATCGATGCATAGCCCGCACTGGATGCAGTCGAGCTGCGCGCCGTCGCGGATATCGATACCAGTCGGGCAGACCGCGACGCACTGATAGCAATCGACGCAGTCGCCGACGGACTCGCCGAGCGCGCGCAGTTCATTCGCTTTCTTCAGCGAGGTGCGTGCTTCGCCCCGGTCGTATTTGTAGGTAACGTTGAGCGCCCACTCGTCGGTCAGCGCGGCCTGGATTCGCGGCCATGGGCACATGTAGACGCAGACCTGCTCGCGCATGAAACCAGCGAGTACATAGGTAGTGGCAGTCAGGATGCCG
>VBCY01000590.1 GCA_005882995.1 Betaproteobacteria bacterium | reverse complement strand
CCAGACGGTGCGAGTGCGCACGCGCCTCATGTGTCAGCCGGTGCCGATGCGCCGACCGACGAACTGCCAGTGCTGATAGCGCCCAGCGAAGCCGTCCGCTTCATTTGGGCCACGCCTAGCGCCCGATCACCGGCTGGCACGACGGGTCCCGAGCCGCTGGACGAGCGTCCTAGTGCTTGCCAGTGTCTTGCGCGCCGCGGGGTGCGAGCTCCGGCGCGGCGGCCGAGATCTTGCGCGCAACGTAGTAGATCTCGGGGCTGTCATCCGGCGCATCTGGGGCCACGATCTGGCCATCGTAGTTGACCACCATCATCAGCTCAAAGTCATGCAATGACAACTGACGCTTTTGCTGCAACGGTGCAATATGATACAACAATATCGAGTATGCATGAAACGTGTCATATGTGTTCCGCAGTGAGTACTCTTCCGTTTCGACTTCGTATTTCTTCCACTGGAGCTGATTCCAGATGCCAATGGGGTATCGAATTATGCGACCCGCCATTACGATAGGATTCAGAGTAAAACGCACATTCCTCCAGTCGTAAGCACGGATCGTCTTCTTGTTTCGGTTGAGCGACGCAAACACGAAGATGCCACCCTCATCGAGAATACGGTGGATCTCGCGCAGGATCTTGGAGCGGTCTTCGGGGCCGTTCGAATCAATGCCGTTGTAGGAAAAGAACACCAGGTGAAATTGACCATCGGCGAAGCTGGACATGTCGCGCGCGTCGCACCGACGAAACGACACATTCGGAAATTGCCGCCCGCAGGCGGCCAGCATGTCGGCGGAATAGTCCGTGCCGATGTAATCACGGCTCAACTCGGTCAGATACGGAGTAGTTCTGCCGGCACCGACGCCGATATCCAGGATCGCTCTTTCCTTTATCTCGCCCTTCAGCTCACTAAGGATAGTTGCTTCAGCGGGTTTGATCCCGGTGCGGCGAGCATATTTGACGTAGGCTGCGGCGCTGCGACGCCCGAGATACATGTGACGGTTGAAGTTTGATATTTCACCACTTGTCAACATGTTGTGCCATCCCCCGCGGACGCCCGGCGAATGAGTGGCGGGCAAGTCCGGCATTGCCGGTTCGGCCCCGCATGAACAACTCTAGCCACTTCATTGCACCGCGGCTACCTTTGCGTGACTGTGCGGCAGCCGGATCGCTGCAGACCTCCCGAACTCGAGGCCGATCGGGCTTCTGCGCTTGCAAATGGGGACCAGCATGAAGCGCGTGGTGATGCTGGGCACGCGGCTCGATAGCATGGGTGGCGTTTCTTCCGTCGAAAAAACGATTTTGGAGGGCTGGTCATCCCAGGATTATTCAGTGCGCCATATCGCGACCCATTGCGACGGTCCGCCCTGGCGCAAGCTGTTCTGCGCGATTGGCGGCTTCGTACGCTATGCCGCCCTGGCCGCTGCCGGGGTCGTCGACATTGCCCATGTTCATTTTTCGTCGCGCGCCAGCTTCTATCGCAAGTCGCTGTTCATCCTGATGTCGCGATGCTTCGGCATAAAGGTCGTTGGCCACGCTCACGGTGCGGAGTTCCAGATCTTCTACCACCAAGAGTCCGGCCCATTGCGGCAAGCCTGGATCCGAGCTATCCTGCGGCAGTTCGACCGGCTGATCGTGTTGTCACCGCAATGGCAGGCCTTTTATGCCGGACTCTGCCACCAACTGTCGTTTGCAGTGATCCCCAACGCCGTCCGCCTACCCCCTGAGAGCCTGCGAAATGAGGCGACGCCGCCGGTCGTCGCGATGCTCGGTCGCCTGGGTAGGCGAAAGGGAACGTACGACATCCTCGAGGCTGTTCCGGCCGTCATAAGCCGGCATTCGACGGCCACGTTCCATTTCGGCGGCGACGGGGATGTGAACGAAGTCCGGACACAACTGGCCGGCGTCAGCTGGCGTCGCCAAGTCCGCCTGCTCGGCTGGCTCAACGATGACGCCAAGTCAACTCTGCTCAGCCGCACTTCAGTGTTCGTCCTGCCATCCTACAACGAAGGTCTGCCGGTTGCATTGCTCGAGGCAATGGCGCACGGAGTTGCCGTGGTGACGACACCCGTGGGGGGAATACCCGAGGTCGTGACCGACAGCAAGACCGGCCTCCTCGTGGCGCCAGGCGATGTCGCGACGATTGCGGGCGCCATCTGCCGGCTGCTCGAGAATCCATCGTTGAGAACGACTCTGGGTCGCAATGGCCGGGCACTGATCGAGTCCGAGTTCAGCGTTGAACGTGCCGTCGCACGCATCGTTGCTGTCTATGATTCGCTAACCGGACGCGCCGGCTAGTTAGACCAGGCGGCGAGCCACGTCGGGCCAGCCGCGACTGGCCCTGGCCAGGGCGGTCGAGGCCTTCGATCCCCGTCTCCCGACCCTTTGCGGAAATGCGATGGAATAAACGGCAGCCGGAATACGTTGTGTCATCGAGCTGATGTCCGGTCTTGCGGCATCTGGCTACGTGTGGGGCAACTTGGCAAAGCCAAGAAAATAAACAGAATGAGGGGCTTCCTGGATCAATTGGCGGGCAGGGCCA
>VBCY01000589.1 GCA_005882995.1 Betaproteobacteria bacterium | reverse complement strand
GGGCTGCGCATCGGCAATACACGCGATCCGGGCCATAAGGCTCTGAAGTTCGGGCGGCAAGGTTCCCTGCCGGGTCAGATCGCTCAACCCGACCCGGCCGCCCAAGCGAAGCACGCGCGCAAATTCCGCCGCGGCAGACTGCTTGTTCGGGAAAGTGCACAGCGCGCACTCGCAAACGATCGCGTCGAACGAGCCATCGGCAAACGGCAGCCGCTCGGCATCCCCGCAATAAAGGGTGACCCTCTTGCTCAAGCCTCGCTCGCTGGCATCGCGCTTTGCCGCCTCTATGTTTAGCCGGCTATAGTCGAGGCCGATCACCTCGCACCCAAATCGCGCCGCAAGCGTTAATGCGCTCGTTCCTCGGCCGGCGGCAACGTCCAGGACACGCGTTCGCGGCCCCAAGTTCAACATCCGGCCAAGCCGCTCGGTCAGTTCAGTGCCGCCCGGATGAAGCGAATCGCCCAGCAGCAGCTTCGCAGCGTCGCTATCATAGACAGCCGCGCAGCACCGCTTAATGGCGGTGGGCGAAAGCCCGCCTGGCTTGATTGTGCGCTGGTTTTCTAACTCGTTCATCGGGCCAACGTCTGATCACCAAAATCGAATAGCACCGGCTTGGGCTCATAGGCACGGCCTTCTCGTCTAGCGCGCCGTCGCTCGGGCTCCATGGCATTGAGCTGCCGCCGCGCCTGCTCGCGATAGCCGACCGAGTTGTAGGCGCAAAACGGAATCTGCTTGCCGCCCGGCAGCAGAAATTCCTTGCAGCATTTCATTACGTTCTTTTGATTGAAGGTCCAGGAATCCATGAAATCCTGCAGCATGATCATGATCATGCTCTTGGCGATGTCATCGACTGCCAGTTCATCCGGAAGCTCGCACGCCTGGCACGATATTGCGATCTGCCGCAGCGAGGTTTCCGATCCTGCTACCGAGGACGATGACCATAAGCCTTCCAATGCCGTCCTGATTTCGTGGCTGAAGTCCGGCACAATGCGATTGGTAATGTAGTCGAGGTAGTCGTCGACGTTGATGATGCGAGGCAATGGAGTGACGCGGCCGTCTTCGACAAAGGCGTACGTCACCGCGTTGCAGGTCGGAAAGCAACACGGCACCGGCACGAAGTCGCTGGTGACGAATTTGCCGCCGGTTTGCGCCTCGATCAGCCGCACGATGTCGGGAATAGTCATGCGGCGCATCGGATCGTGCTGCATATGGCGACCGGCGTGGAATGCAGGCTGGAAGGTAATGCCCCTGATTGCCGGATGCCCGATCGCGAATTCTACAATTCTGCCGATTTCGTGTTCATTGACACCCCGCTCGATGGCGGGAACGATCGTGACGTTGAGCCCGATCTCCGCGAGTCGATCGAGTGCCCGCAGCTTCTCCTCAAGAATATCCGGCTCGCCGCGTATGAGCCGATAGGTGTCCCGCTCGAAGCCGTCGAACTGGAAGTACAACGCGGGCCGCACCTCGTTGAGTTGCTCAAGGAATCGATCGTCGCGGGCGATGCGCTTGCCGTTGGTGTTGATCATCACGAAGCGGATTTTTCGGGCGTATGCGGCTCGGATGAAATCGATGATATGTGGGTGCATGGTCGGCTCGCCGCCGGAAAACTGCACCACCTCGGGCCGACCTTCGGTCCGCACGTAATCGTCGAGCATCTGCTCGACTTCCTCGAGGGTCAGGCTAAAGCCGGGCGCCGCATCGGCAAAGCAAAGGGGGCAATCCATGTCGCAGGCGCTGTTGACCTCGATGATGCCGAGGCAGGCATGCTGCTCGTGGTCCGGGCAAAGCCCACAGTCGTGCGGGCAGCCACGATCGACTGTCGTGCCATGGACCAACGGTACCGTGCCGGGCTTGTTGTACCGCGCGAACGAGATGTAGGCCTCGGCATCGCCGTATACGAGCGACATGAACGGCCCGCACCGCGGGCAACGCTTGCTCATGTAGACTTTGTTGTCGCGCAGAAGAATTTTGGCATCGATCACCCGCCGGCAGGCGGGGCAGATGCTTCGTGTCAACTCATGGAATACATAGTCTGAATCGACACGATGGCGGTCGGCGATATCGCTTACGCCGGCGTCGCGACCGAGGCCAATGGCCTGCTTGGCATCCATGCCAGAAATACCCTGATTCATTCGGCCATCACCCTAGTTTCCACGCCGACCACAGCAGCACCGGCGACAAGAACGCCGTTGTCAGGCAATAGAAGCAGTAACCACCAAAATTCATCATATCGCGTACACCGAGGACATTGGCGAGCGTCGCTGCGCCTGAAAGCACCAGCAACACAATCCAGACCCAACGGTTAGGCGGCGCGAGCAACAAGGCGAGGATGACGATGTAAAGGACGGCGCCGATATAGCCGTCAGGGATACCGAACGGTCGTGCGAACGGAGCGTCGGCGACCCCTTCGCAGCCCTGACCGAAAACAGGACAAATCAGGCGGCCGACAAGCCGGCTCTGGTATAGCCCGACATAGAGCATGGCTGCGGCACTCACCGCCGCGACAGCAAATGCAAGGTAGCGATAGATGCTCATACCCGCCGCAAAATCTCTCGTGGTGCCAGACCGACCTGGATGACAGGCTAAGCGCAGTGACGTATCGTGACTAGCTTGCCATCAGCATCAAGTCCGTGGCGCCTTAAACTGACGGTCACGTGTGGAAGTTCGGCCTGAGGCTTGGAAAGGTTACAGCGCTCGAAAAGTTCTCACACAAGGCGCGCCCCGCGTCGATGACGCCCGATTGATCGGCACGGCTGTTATCGGCCATACGCCAGGACGACACGACGGTGCCTCCGAACCTTACAGCCAGCCATCCGAAGTCTGTTCATCGCGGGAATGCTGCCCCCAGTCCACGAATGGACTCTGCACCGTCGAACGGAATAGTTTAGGAGCCATTGGCTCAGAGGTATCGCGAGACAGCCTCATGTACGCTGCCATACGCTGCCGTGACAAATGACGATCAGGGAGATGGGCGAGATATGCGCAAACTGCTTCTGGCTGGGTCTGTGGCTATCCTGTCATCACTGCTCAGTCCGTCATCGGCGGCGCGAGCGCAAGGACTGGAAGCGGGCGCGTTAATACTCATGGGCTGTGAAGGGGAGGGCTGCGGCTGTACGCACAGCAAAACGACGAACAAGCCATTCGACCTGTACGAGTCGCTTTCGTCACAATCCAAAAAGATCGCCAGTTTCAATAGGCACGTAGCAGCTAAGGCTGGCAATGCGTTCGCAGTGGTGAAGGAGCCGGGACGCTATCGAGTTACATCAGTCAAGAACAATGAGTCACGATTGAAGATTGGCGACTTGTTGACGCTCATGTTTTACGAAGGCGAGGGCGTCCGAACGGCGTTACGCGGTCGTGACAAGGTGAGTTTCGAAGAGGGCGACATAGAGTATGCCACTGAGCGTAAGACGGAACTTGAGTTGTTTGGAGTAGGCATTCGCTACCCTATTGCACCATCTCACCTACAACTAAGATGGACGCTCGCCTGCTTAGCGCGTTCCGCTATGTCAGCAGGCTCCATTTTCTCGCCCGCTACGCCTGGCTCATAGGCAATCTACGAGAAAAGCAATCGCCTTGCCGACGTCGTCAATGCTCACAAGGCTTCGGGCGGGTGCCTTTGACTGCGCTTACCCGGACCGTGCCCGGCACGGGGATCCCGCCTGCTCTGAAGGGCTGGCGCACCCGACACGATTCGAACGTGTGACCTTTGCCTTCGGAGGGCAAGGGTGGGTATATTTCCCATGCTTAAGCACACATTTCTCGCCAGATCGTGCAACACGCCCATCCGGTCGATCTCCGTCCGGCTCATCGCAATCACCGTCGTCGGCCCAATGCTCCCCAACTGAAATCGTAGAGAGTGACATCTCTATCCGGGCCAACAGTGAGTTCTCTATCTGGCGTCTACAAGTATAGTTCGCGTAATGAGCGGTTATAGAATGTGACAATTCT
>VBCY01000585.1:1566-2930 GCA_005882995.1 Betaproteobacteria bacterium | reverse complement strand
ATTGCCGGCGAAATTGGTGGCGAGGTTATGAATGCTCGTGCCGCCGCGATCGATCGCAGACACGCCATCGGTGGGCAAGGCGGAGTAAGTGACCTGATCGACAAACGCGTAATTGATGGTGCCTCCGTCGATCGCAATGAAACCGTTGGGGATGATGTAGTCAGGATTCACGATCCCGAGATCGCGGAATCCCTGCGTTCCGATAAGAACGCGGGTAAAGGCGGTGCTCCCTTGACAAGTGTAGTAACCGCACATGACGCCAGGCAGATTGCTGGAGAACGTGAACGTCTTAGTAACTCCCAGACGACTCGTGCTGGTGAGCTTGTTTCCCATCCAGAAGTTCTCGCTGGACATCCCCATCGACTCGTGCATCACGATGAACTGGATGTTGCCGCTCGCATCGGAGAATATCTGCTCGATCTGGTAGGTGTGAAACTCCGCGGACGCTACACTTGCGAACAGCGTCAGCACCGGCACCAGGATCCAGCGCAACGATGAGCTCATGCGAACCTCCTGCAGATAGGAACCCGCGACGCCAACGAGGAACGCCGTTCCTCAATGTCGGCCGTCCTGTCATAAACAGCGGCTCCACGAACGATATTCCACCTACGCGGACATCGGAAGAGCTCGTCGCTTCGCCTCGTCTACCGTGCATTTGTCGCGCAGCTTGATGATGCATCGGCGCTCGACGGTAAAACGCCGCGCTCTGCTTGCCTGCGGCGTCGGCATCATCCTCGCCGCCACGCATGCGCAGGCGATCTTCATCGTGAACCAACCTTGGGCCAGGCCTGCAGCGCGCGGCGGCTCAACCGAGGTCTACATGGACTTGACCAGCACCGAAGGCGTGATGCTAATAGCGGTTGCGACCGATGCGGCCCAGGCCGTGTTCATTCTCCAGCCAGGCAAAGCAGTGAAACCCACAGAAAGCGTGGCGCTTAAGCCGGGCACGCTCGTGGCGCTAAAGCCCGGAAGCTATCGCATCTCGCTCCAACGACTTGCGCGAACGCTCAAGCTCGGCGATCGCGTAACGCTGACCTTGACTATCAGGGATGCCGATGGAGCCGAGCAGCAGATCCCCGTCAATGCGGAAGTGCGGCTGCGCTCGCCTATCGAGGACGAGCTCGCGCACAAACACAGGCACTGAACGGCGACGCAGTCGAAGTCGCGTCGGCCCGAATCAACGCCGGCCGCCACCGCCGCGGAAGCCTCCGCCTCCGAATCCACCGCCTCCGAATCCACCGCCGCCAAAGCGATCCGAAAAACCTCCGCCGCCACCAAAACCACCGAAGCCGCCACCGCCGGAGCGGTCCCAACCTCCACCACCGGAGCCGCCTCCACCGCCCCAGCGGCTATCGCCTTCGCTG
>VBCY01000585.1:0-1551 GCA_005882995.1 Betaproteobacteria bacterium | reverse complement strand
TCGATGAGTGTAGCTGCCAGCCGTCGCCGGTGTTCTTGTAGACGTTGCCGTTGACGTCGGCATAGTGATTGTTGCCGGCGCTGGCCGTCGCCCAGCTGTTGGTCTTGCCGGTGTTGGCGTTGTAGGTCGAGCCGCCACCGACGTGCGCATTGCCTTCGGGGCCGGCGGTCGTCGCGCCGGCGCGGTTGTAGCTGCTGCCGCCTGCGGTCGTTCCGGAAGCGGCGTTGGCGGCGGAGCGCTGCCCCGTGTAGACGTTGTAGTTGCTCGCGCGCGCGACGTTGCCGGAGCCACCGGCCGCGCCGTTGATCGTCCGGTCATAACCGCGCGTCGCGTTGCCCGTATTCGCGTTGAACTGCCGTCCGGCGTTGTACGAACCTGAAGTGCCGGTGCGCGAGTTGTAGTAACTCCCGCTCGCCGTCGTTCCGGCAACGCCGCCACCGGCGTACCAGCTCCGGGTGCCGGCATAAACTGTGTTGCCCCAGTGCCCGTAGACGTTCGCGCTCGCCGATGCGCAGCACGGATAACCGCCCCAATACGCAGGATGGTAATACGCGCCGTAATAACCGTAGTAGGGCGTGTACCAGGCGGCCGTCGCGAGACCCACCGCGAAACCGAAGGTAAACCCTACGTACGGGTTGTACACCGGCGCGGCGGCGACCGTGTACGTGACGGGCGCCGGATACCAGACCGTGCCGATCCACGGCGTATAGACGTAGCCGGTGCCGTAGACGATGGTGCCGGAAGGCTCGACCACGACACCGAGATAGCCTGGTGTGTAACCTTCGTAAACGACCGTCGGTGTCGCTTCATAGATCTTTACGTACGTCACGTAGTGCAGCGGCGATGAAGGCGGGATCGTGTACATGACCGCAGGCACCGACGTTGCGATGCCCCACGGCCCGGTTAATCGCGCGGCGGTGAACCAGACGCCGGAGCTGACAGCGTAGTAGCTCGTCGGACTTACTTGTATGACCGGGACGGATGAATTCGCCACGTACGTGAGCGGCGTATTCGGAATCTGCGAGTATTGCGGCGGGCCGTCGAAGCTTGGCGTGAATGTCGGCCCGTTCTTGAACGGCACCGTCGCCGTCTGCGGGACCGTGTTGGCGATCACCGCTTCCTGCGCTTCCGGCGTGCCCGCCACCGAGGGCAGCACCGCTGCGGCGAGCGAACTCTTGGGAATCTGCGTAAAGCCAGAAGGCAGCGCATTGCTCGCCACAAACGTCCACGGGCCGCTGAGTCCGGCTGACCTGAACCACCGTCCCGCCAGCAGCAGGTAGTAATTGTTGTTGGTCGTGTCGATCAGCACATCGTTGGTCGTGTTCGACGCCCACAAGAGTTGGGTACCGACGATTGGAACGAAATCGGGCTGACCGTTGAAGACGATCAGCTCGGCGGGTCCCTGCACGGTATAGATGGTGGGCACGCCATTGGCGAGCGACGGCTTCGGATTGGCGTTGGGGCCGCCGTCGAGCAGATCCACGGTCCCGGCCTTGGAGAGCTGCTGGGCGATCGCGTTCATCTCGTTCGCCATCAGCGGACCGGGCATCG
>VBCY01000582.1 GCA_005882995.1 Betaproteobacteria bacterium | reverse complement strand
ACCTCCGATGCGAGCTGCACAAAGCCTAGGAAATTCGACGCGTAGTATCTCCCGACGAACCACCAACCGGCGCTTCCATTGCAACCACGCGCTCCCACTGCCCAATTGCCTTGATGAGCATGTCTCAAGGCGCGCCGTATTCAATGTCAACGACATCCTGAAAGACCTTGGCGCCGCCAGCGCGCAGCAGCTTGGCGGCAAGCGTGGCAATCTCACTATCCGCGCGCGCTTCCTCGCGCTGCCAAAAAGGACGGCGCCTAACCTCAAGCCGCGGGATGCGCGGTGTTAGGTTAGCAAAGTCCCAGACGTGACGTTAGACTTAGCCCCAAGGCGCCAAGCTGCAGGAGGCCTCGGGCGTGCAAAGCCTTTCCGCCGTCACCACATTTCTCTTCACCGACATCGAGGGCAGCACCCGGCTTTGGGAGCTGGAGACCGAGAGGATGCGGCTTGCGCTCGCGCGCCATGATGCGATCGCCAGGGCGGCCGTGCAGGACCACCACGGCGTAGTGGTAAAGATGACCGGCGACGGCGTCCATGCCGTCTTCGAGGACCCGGTCGACGCACTCGCCGCCACACTGCAACTGCAGCAGGAGCTGGCCGATCCCGATGCGACCAATGGCGTCGCTCTTCGGGTGCGCTGCGGATTGCACGTTGGTGTTGACGAGCGCCGCGACAACGACTTCTTCGGCAGTGTGGTCCACCGTGCCGCGCGCATCATGAACGCTGCGCATGGCGGTCAGGTGTTGCTTTCGCAGGCCGTGGCTGTTCTGGCCGGCGACAGGTTGCCCGCCGGCGTCGCTCTACGTGATCTGGGCTTCGTGCGGCTCAAGGACTTGGCGACGCCCGAGCATGTCTACCAGCTTGTGCATCCGCAACTGCGACAGGAATTTCCGGCGCTGCGCTCGCTCGAAGCAACGCCCAACAACCTGCCGCAGCAGCTTTCGTCGTTCATCGGACGCAAGCGCGAGCTCTCCGAAGTCAAGCACCTGCTGATGCGAAGCCGGCTCCTGACGCTGGTGGGCATCGGCGGAATTGGCAAGACTCGGCTCTCGCTGCAGGTGGCCGCGGACACCCTTGATACCTATCCGGACGGCGTATGGTTGGTGGAGTTCGGCTCGATCACCGACCCTTTGCTGGTGCCGAGTTCGGTCGCGCAGGTACTGGGCGTCCAGGAGAGCACCGGCACCCAGCTCACGCACGCGCTTTGCAGCCATCTCAAGTCACGTCGCTTGCTTTTGGTGCTGGATAATTGCGAACACCTGATCAAGGCATGCGCGGAGCTCGTGAGTGCCTTGCTGGCGACCGCCGCGGATATCCGCATCCTTGCCAGCAGCCGCGAGCCGCTGCACGTCGGCGGCGAGCAAAGCTTCCCGGTGCCGCCGTTGTCGCTTCCCGATGAGGAGGGGGGCCTGGAAAGCCTGTTGCGCGCGGAGGCCGCTCAGCTGTTTATCGAGCGGGCCCGATTGCAGCAACCAGGCTTCGTCGTGACGGAGCGGCAGGCGCAGGCCATGACGGCACTTTGCGCCCACTTGGACGGTATCCCACTTGCACTCGAACTGGCGGCGGCCCGCGTTCACTCGTTATCGATCGAGGAGATCAATGCGCGTCTGAAAGATCGCTTTAGGCTGCTCATGGGCGGAAACCGCACGGCACTACCGCGCCAACAGACGCTGCGCGCCACGCTCGACTGGAGCTACGGATTGCTTGCCGCCCACGAGCGCGCGGTGCTCAACCGGCTGGCGATCTTCGCTGGCGGGTTCACACTGAATGCCGGGGCTGCAGTGGCCTCCAAGGACGGGATCGACGAGTTCGAGGCTATCGATCTGCTCGCGCATCTCGTCGCTAGCTCACTCGTGGTTGCCGACAGCGACGAAAGCGGCACGCGTTATCGCCTGCTGGAGACCACGCGCGCCTATGCGCTGGAGAAGCTAGCCGAGGCCGGGGAGACCGCGACAATCGCGGCTCGGCACGCGGCCATCTTCCGCGAGCTCTTCGAGGTCGCATATGAAGATCGCAATGCGCTGTCAGATGTCGACTGGTGCGCGGCGTATGTTCCGGAGCGCGACAATCTACGTGCTGCGCTCGACTGGGCGCTGGGGCCAGACGGCGACGCTGAAACGGGCATTGCGCTCGCCGGCTCGTCAGGGAAAATGTGGGTGATGCTGTCACTCGTCACGGAAGGGCGGCAGCGGCTCGAAGCGGCCGTGGCCAAGCTCGGTCCCACGACGCCGCCCTTGCTCGAAGCGCGTTGCTGGCAGCGGCTTGGCATGTTGTTTGGCAACGCAGAGGTTTCGCGATCGTTGCTGGCCTATGAGCGCGCGATCGCGCTCTATCGCACGCACGGTGACGCCACCGCACTTGGCGGCGCCTTGGCCAGGCTTGGCGGACATCTTGCAAGAGCGGGACGGACGGAGGCCGCAGAAGCCGCCTTGCTCGAAGCGCGCCCGCTCCTCGATCGCACTCCAATTAGCATGCTTTTGGGCATCTGGTCCGAGAACTTCGGATTTCTTCAGGCCATAAAAGGCCGACCGGCCGATGCGCGTCCCCATTACGAGGCCGCGCTGACGTTTTATCGCTCCGCCGGCGCCGATCGCAAGGTGCTCTTTATGTTGTCCAACATCGCCGACATGAACTGGGCGCTGGGTAATCTTGACGGTGCGATCGCGAGCTTTCGCGAGGCAATCGCTCTTGCGCGTCGGTCACAGGCCCTCTCGACGACAAGCCTCGCGGTGCCGCTGGGCAACCTCGCGGGAGCGCTAACCGAACGCGGTGATATCGACGAGGCGCGCGCAATCGCGCGCGAGGCGATCTCGCTACAACAAGAAGACGGTACTGTCTGGATGTGGTTCGACCACTACGCGTTGCTAGTGGAATTGATGGGCAGGCACGCGGACGCCGCCCGCTTGGAGGGCTATGCCAACGCAGTGCACTCGACACAGGGGATGACGCCGCGCCAGTCGAATGAAGCGCGCGCCCGGACCCGGCTGCTGGCGCTGCTGACCGAGAAACTCGCCGCCGGCGAACTGGAGCGCCTGCTTGCCGAAGGCACGAAGATGAGCCAAGACAAAGCCTGTCGGCTGGCGCTGGAGGACTAAGGCCGCGACAGTCGGGGTGGCTGCGCTCCGTCAATTCAACGCTCTCGCGATTTCCTCAATCGCGCTCTGTGCATCGGGAACGATGCCGCGCATCTGCAGAAAACCGTGCACCATCCCGTTCGCGCAGATGTAGTGGGTCGCTACGCCCGCAGACTTCAGCCGCTCGGCATACGCTTGCGCTTCGTCGCGCAAGGTGTCGTATTCGGCGGTGATGATCAGCGCCGGCGGCAGGCCGGAGAGATCCTCTGCGTAGATTGGCGAGACCCGCGGATCGCTCGGGTCGCACTGGTCGCCGCGATAGGTACGGTAATACCACGCCAAGTCATCGCGAGGCACGAGACATTCGGTATCCGGCATGGCGGAGGACGGAAACGACAGAGTGAAGTCGACCACCGGCTGCAGCAATACCTGATAGCGGATCGAAACGCGCGGGTTCGATCGCAACTGTAGACAGCTGACCGCGGCCAGGTTCCCTCCTGCACTTTCGCCGCACACGACGATGGGACCTGGCGTGCCGCCGAGGTCGACGGCGTGAGTCCCTGCCCAGATTGTTGCCGTCACAGCATCATCGAGCGCCGCAGGGAAGGGGTGTTCGGGCGCCAAACGGTAATCGATCG
>VBCY01000581.1 GCA_005882995.1 Betaproteobacteria bacterium | reverse complement strand
GAAACATGCCTTGGTTGCGGCGCGTGTGCGCTGCTAGCATACTATTGAGCGTTTCCTCACCCCTAACCCCTCTCCCGCCGGGAGAGGGGTGCGCGACAGCGCGGGTGAGGGTCAAACGTCACTTTAGTTGCGTAATTCTCAATAGGCAGGCAGCAAAGAGCATCGGAGGAAAAGAGATGAACGCGTCAGACAAAGGGACGTCGCGCCGCAATGGCGCGACCGCGGTCCATTCGCTGAATCAATTTGTTTTCACCGTCCCAAAGCTCGACGATGCGAAGCGCTTCTACACCGAGTTCGGGCTCGATGTTCGTCCGGGCAATGGCCGCATCGATCTCTACAGCTTCGGACATCCCCATTGCTGGGGTTCAATCGTCGAAGCGCCGGGTCGAAAGAAGCTGCAATACTTGAGCTTCGGAGCCTACGAGCAGGACTATGACACGTTGCTGCGCCAACTCGATCGGCTGCGCATCGAGCGGGTCGCACCGCATCCATTGTCCGATCGGGGCGGAGCGTGGGTACGAGACCCCGACGGCAATTTCGTGCAGATCGTCGTCGCCCCGAAGGTCTCGCCGGACGGACCGCCGTCGCGGGCGCCGTTAGCACCGCACCCCGAGGGGCGCGGAGCGGCGCCGCCGCGCTCGGCCGCGAGCCGAGTGCATCCGCGGCGGCTCTCGCATGTGCTCTTGTTCAGCTCCAACGTCCCGCGCTCCGTGAAGTTCTATTCCGATGCACTGGGCTTGAGGCTCTCCGATCAATCGGGTGAGCTGATTGCGTTCATGCATGGAGCGCACGCAAGCGACCATCACATGCTCGCCTTCGCCAAGTCCGACGGTCCTGGATACCACCATTCGAGCTGGGACGTGGCGAGCATTGACGAAGTGGGCATCGGCATGGACCACATGATCGCCTCCGGCTACGTGCGGGGCTGGGGCGTGGGCCGTCACGTGATCGGGTCGAATTATTTCGCTTACGTGCAGGACCCGTGGGGAAGCTTCGCAGAGTATTCGTACGACATCGACTTCATCCCCGCTGATGTGGATTGGAAGCCAGGCGACTATCCGCCGGAAGACTCGTTCTATGTCTGGGGCCCGCCGCCACCCGACTATTTCATCGTGAATCAGGAAATCTCGGCGTAGCGCGAAGACGCAAGCCGAGGCACGGTGGCCAATGAGAGCCGGCCATCGCTAACGCCAGGGGGAACATCGCAATGCGTTTGACTCGATACGCCGTCGTCGCGCTGCTCGTTGGCATCATGGCGCTCGCGCAGCAAGCGAGCGCCGCTCCGTCGGGACCGCCGGTGCGAATCGGCAGCACGCTCGCTTTGACAGGACCGCTCGCTGCCACGGGACAAGTGCATAAGCTGGTTGGAGACATCTACGTCGAGCAGCTCAATGCGCGCAACGGCTTGCTCGGTCGACCGGTCGAATGGATCGTCAAGGATGATCAGTCGAAGCAGGATCTGGCGCGTACCCTCTACGAGCAGCTCATCACCGTAGACAAGGTCGACCTGTTGCTCGGCCCTTACGCGACGGGAAACATCCTGGCCGCGATGGCGGTGGCGCAGCGCTACAACAAGATGCTCATTCATCATACCTTCGGCATCCCCAGTCTCGCGACTTACGACATGCAGTTTCCAGCATGGTCGCTGGGCCCCGATCCCGCGACCACGTTCCCCAATACGGTGCTCGACGCACTGGCTGCATCACCGAAGCCGCCCAAGACCATCGCTGTGGTGACAAGCAAGTTTCCATCGGTTCAGTTCGTGGCGATGGGTGCGCGCGAGGTAGCCAAGAAGCGGGGACTGAAGGAAGTGCTTTTTCTCGATTGGGAATTCGGCAACCGGGAATTTGGCCCGATCGCGGCGCGAATCAAGGACGCCAATCCGGATTTCGTCTGGGTCGGCGCCATCGGGCTCGAAGGCAACCAGTTGCTCGAAGCGATGAAAAAGATCGATTACATGCCGGCCGAGCAGTTCTACATGTATCCGGCGCCGGGACCGATGGTGAAGGCGCCCGAGGCGAAGAACGCGCTTGCGGCCACCATCTTCGAAGAGCACGCTCCGTTTCTCAATAATCCCGGTGCGGCCGAGTTCGTGAAGACCTTCAACGAGCGTGCCGCCAAGGCTGGACTTGCCGATACAGCGGTGGAGACGCAAGCCGCTGCTTCGTATACCGCGTGGCAGATACTCGAAGCGGCGGTGACGGCAACCAGGAGCCTCGACGACAAGGTTCTCGCGCAATGGCTCAAGACCCACACCGTCGATACCATCCAGGGAAAACTGCGCTTCAACGGCCCGAGCAATTATGGCGACGATCTGATGCGCGTGAAGCAGGTGCAGAACGGACGTTGGGTGGTCGTATGGCCACCGGAAGCAGCGGCGCCGGGCGCCAAGCTGATGGTCCAGTAGACTTCGCTGCATGAACCTGCCCAGCCCCACGCTGCTGGCGCAGGCGATTCTCTCCGGCATTTTCGTGGGCGCTCTCTACGGCCTGCTCGGTCTGGGCTTGAGCTTGTCATGGGGACTCCTGCGGCAGATCAACCTGTCGCACTTCGCGCTGGCGTTTCTGGGCGCGTATTTGAGTTATCAGCTGGCGACAGTGGGCGGCGTGGATCCTCTCGTTACGCTGCTGGTCATTGCACCGCTGTTTTTCGTGCTCGGCGCGGCGATCCACGGGCTGCTGTCGCGCTTCGCTGTGACACCGCTCAACTCGCTGCTGGTGACCTTCGGATTGACGGTGATCATCGAGAGCGTGATTCAGTGGTACTGGACCGCCGACTACCGGCGTCTCGCATCGCGCTACGCGGATATCACCTTTCGTGCGGGCCCCCTGTTCGTTCCGCTGCCCGAGTTGATGACTTTTTTGCTCTCGGTCTCGTTGTGTGTCGCCGTGTGGGCGACGCTTCGCTACACCGATCTCGGCAAGGCGATCCGCGCCGCCGCCGAAGACGCGCCGATCGCCGCGGCCTTTGGCGTCAATCAGCGTACGCTGGCCGCGTTGCTCTCGGGTGTGTGCGCCGCGCTGGCCGGCGCGGCGGGCGTATGCCTTGCGCTGACCTACACGCTCACGCCGTCGCAGCTCTATGCGTGGATCGGCGTCGTCTTCGCCGCGGTGATGATCGGCGGACTGGGCAGCGCGCTCGGGCCGCTGTTCGCAGGAATCGTCATTGGTGTGAGCGAAGCCATCACCATGGCGCTGACCGCTCCGTCGTGGGCGCCTCTGGTCTCATTTTCGCTGCTGATCGTGGTGCTGCTTGTCCGTCCCGGCAGAGCATAGAAGCTTGCACGTCGTCGGATTATTCGCCGCCGTCGCGATAGCGTTGGCTGCGGTGCCGTTTTTCGGGCTGCCAGCCTTCTACGAGACGTTTCTCTATCTGGTGTTCCACTGGATCGTGCTCGCGACGTCGTGGAACATCCTGTCGGGCTATTCAGGGTACTTCTCCTTCGGTCAAGGCGCCTTCTTCGGCTTGGGTGTGTACGCGACCGCGACGCTGGCTGCACATTATCGTTGGCCCTTTCTGGCGACACTTCCCATGGCCGCGGCCGCCGCGGCCGGTCTCGGCTTGGCATTAGGCACGGTGGTTTTCAGAGTGAAACAAGTGCGTGGAGAGCTTTTCGCGCTGCTCACTCTGGCAGTGACCTTTGTGCTCGCGACTGTGATCCTCAATACGTCCATCGACGGTGGGCCGGGAGTCTATTTGAGCGCGGTGTCCTTGCCAGCCATCGGTCGGACGCCTGCGTCGACGTTCTATCTTCTCGAGCTCGGGCTGGCTGTGGCGACGCTCGCCATCGCGTGGTGGATTGCGCGATCGCGACTCGGCACCGGTCTCTTCGCCATTCACGACGACGAGGACGTCGCTGAAGTGCTCGGCGTGCCGACGTTTCGCTGCAAGCAGGTCGCTTTCGCAATCGGTTGTGCGCTCGCCGGCGCCGCCGGAGGCATCCACGCGCTGTTCGTTTCGTACGTCACGGTTGCGGAGACCTTCTCCATTACCGTGCCTCTCACGGTGGTGCTGATGAGCGTGCTCGGAGGCACGCGGCACTGGGCGGGACCGGCGGTCGGCGCGGCGGTCATCACCATCATCAGCTACGCGTCGACCACGGGCGACCATGTCCTCGCCGGAAAGGCAGCCGTAGGCGTGATCCTGATTGCGGTCATTCTCTTCATGCCCGAAGGCATCCTGGGAACTTTGCGCCCAGGCAGAACCCGGTCGAAGCGCCAACAAGGCGAGGTCCCGCAGGCAGTAGTGCCCGCAGGGCCAGGCGATCAGGACTTTCCGCGGCCCGCGATCCAGTCATCCACCACCGGTGCCAGGGTGCTGTCGTTGCGGGAGGTGAGCAAAGCCTTCGCCGGCATCAAGGCTCTCGACCGCGTGACTCTCGACGTCTATCGCGGAGAGATTCTGGGTCTGCTCGGACCCAATGGCTCCGGGAAGTCGACGCTGATCAACGTCGTGAGCGGATATTACAGCGCGGACGCCGGGAGTATCGTCTTCGACGGTCAATCGATCGAACGGTGGCCTCCCCACCGCGTTGCCCGGATCGGATTGGCGCGCACCTATCAGATTCCTCGTCCCTTCGCGCACAGCAGCGTGCTCGACAACGTCGTTCTCACGGCGATGTTCGGTGCACCCGCTCTATCGCGCCGCGATGCGCTGATCGAGGCGCGCCGCTGGCTCGACTTCACAGGCCTTGCAAGCAAGGCGAACGCGCTTCCGGCGGAACTCAATCTGCACCAGCGAAAGTTTCTCGAGTTCTCTAGAGCGCTTGCCTCGCGACCGCAGCTCTTGCTGCTCGACGAGGTGCTCTCGGGGCTCACGCCAACCGAGATCGACAGTGCCGTCGGGTTGATCCGTCGCATCCGCGACCAGGGCACCACCATCGTGCTGGTCGAGCACCTCATGCGTGCCGTCATCGCGCTCGCCGACCGCATCGCCGTTCTCGATCAGGGCTCACTCATCGCCGAAGGCATGCCCGACGACGTCATGGCCCAGGCGGCTGTTAAGGCCGCGTACCTCGGAACCGCCGCCAATGTTGCAGGTTGAACGCATCCGCGTCCATTACGGCGCTGCACCGGCGCTCTACGACGTGTCGCTCACTGTCGATGCGGGCGAGCTGGTGTGTCTGGTCGGTCCCAATGGCGCAGGCAAGAGCACCCTCATCAACACGATTGCAGGTTTGAACCGCATCACGGCCGGCAAGCTCTCGATTTCCGGTCGCGATCTCGCGAGCTTGCCGGCGCATCGTTTCGTGAGCGAAGGCATCGCCATCGTCCCCGAAGGAAGACGTCTGTTCGGCAGCATGACCGTACGTGAGAATCTGGAGCTCGGAAGCCTCGAGCCCGCTGCCAAAGCGCGCCGGCGGGATTCCCTGGAGCGTGCGTGCACCATGTTTCCAGCGATCGCTGACAATATGCAACGTCTCGCCGGTGCGCTGTCGGGGGGACAGCAGCAGATGGTGGCGATCGCGCGGGCGCTGATGGCGCGACCGCGCCTGCTGTTGCTCGACGAGCCTTCACTCGGCCTCGCGCCGGCCATCGTGATCGAGCTGTTCGTCTCCATCCGTCGCATCAATGCAGAAGGAACTGCCGTTTTGCTGGTCGAACAGAACGTGACCGCGGCGCTCGACCTTTCGTCGCGCGCTTATGTGCTCGATGAGGGGAGAATCGTTGCCCAGGGCTCGCCGCAAGAATTGCTCGCACAGCAGCACATTCACCGGGCGTATCTCGGAATCGAGTCCGACGCCAACTGAGATGACCGTTAATTTCGTCCCGGGCTCATTCTCGAGCGCCAAGCGGGGACGGGTTGCGCACTTGACCGCGACGGCGGCATCATGCGTCATTCTCCGTTCGATGCGTCGAGTCGACTCGATGCAGCTCAAGCGTCACGGCAACCGCCGCTCTAGTTAGCAGGAATGCATCGCATGCACAGGCATCCGGGCGCCACCGAAGCACCGCGAGGAGGAGGGCTCGACGCAGGGACGGGCCCATGGGCGGCGATCGACTCTTCGGCCGCGTTCTGGACCCTGGTCACGCGCGCTTCGGAAATCTACTGGACGCGACGGGCTGGAATCGCAGCGGTGAACGCCGCGCGACGGAGGCGCTTCGACACGCTGGTGAACTATGCCCGGATACATTCGCCCTTCTACCGCGACAACTATCGCAGCCTGCCCACCTCCGGGCTTGCGCCTGCCGATCTGCCGGTCGTCACCAAGTCCACGCTCATGGCAAATTTCGACGCCTGGGTCACCGATCCACGAGTGCGGTTGGATGACGTCGTTCGTTTTCTCGGCGACAACGAGCACGTGGGCGAGCTGTATCTCGATCGCTACCTGGTGTGGAAAAGCTCCGGCAGCACCGGCACTCCGGGTATCTACGTGCAGGATGTCGAGGCAGTGGCGACTTACGACGCGCTTGTCACCGCGCAAGTCGACAACAGAGGCTGGGACGCGCAGGCGGTTTGGCGCATGCTGTCGGAAGGCGGCCGCGCCGCGCTGATCGCCGCGACTGGCGATCACTTCGCCAGCATCGCCTCCTGGCGCCGTGCTTGCCGCGCCCATCCTTGGCGTTCGGCTCGCAGCTTTTCGGTTCTGGAACCTGTGCCGCGACTGGTGGCGGAGCTCAACGCCTACCAGCCGGCGTTTGTCGCGAGCTACGCGACGCTGCTGTATCTGCTCGCCGAAGAACAGGTTGCCAAGCGTTTGCGCATCAATCCGGTGGCGTTGTGGAGCGGCGGCGAACGGCTCACCCCAGCCATGCGCAGCGCCATCGAAAACGCATTCGCGTGCCCGGTGGCGAACGAATACGGCGCTTCCGAAGCCTTAAGCATCGCCTATGGGTGCCGCGAAGGCTCGCTGCACGTCAACGCCGACTGGGTGCTGCTGGAAGCGGTCGATCGTGATTACGCGCCGGTGCGCGCCGGCGAAGCGTCGCACACGGTGCTGCTGACCAACCTCGCAAACCGAGCGCAGCCGCTGCTTCGCTACGATCTGGGCGACAGCATCGTTGTCCAGCCGGAGCCTTGCCGATGTGGAAATCCCTTGCCTGCAATACAGTTCCAGGGCAGATGCGATGATGTCATCGGATTGCGGGCTGCCGATGGGCGAGTGGTGCATTTGCCGCCGATGGCCCTGACGACCATCGTGGAGGAAGCGGGGCAGGTGCATCGCTTCCAGATTGTCCAGGATGGGCCGGACCGCTTGCAGCTCCGGCTCGAGCATGGGCCCCAAAGAGATGCCGCGTGGACAGCAGTCTCACGGGCGCTGCGTGCCTACCTGGCGGAGGCGATGTTGCCCAACGTGGACGTGGTGCTTTCCCCCGATGCCCCAATCGTCGACCCTGGCAGCGGCAAGCTGCGGGAAGTGATCGTCTTATTCTAAGGAACCTCCGAATAAGTCCCGCGTGGTCGCGACGGAGG
>VBCY01000586.1 GCA_005882995.1 Betaproteobacteria bacterium | reverse complement strand
TTCAGCCGCGACGCAACTCGGCGTATGGATGATGAACGTTCACGCGAGCGGAGGACGGGCCATGATGCTCGCTGCCGCCGAAGCGGTGAGGCGCACTGCCGCGCAAAGCGGCATTTCTGCGCCATTGCTTATCGCGGTCACGGTGCTCACGAGCCTCAACGCAGACGATTTGAAGGAGATCGGAATCGCCGACTCGACGGAAGCCGAAGCGTTGCGGCTGGCGAAGCTCGCCGCCGGCTGTGGGCTCGACGGAGTCGTGTGTTCCGCAGTCCAAGCGCCAGCGCTCCGTCGCTCGCTCGGTCCTGGATTCAAGCTCGTGACGCCCGGGATTCGGCTCGCCGGAGCAGGAGTCGACGATCAGGCACGCGTCATCACGCCGAAGGCTGCGATCGACAACGGAGCCGATTATCGTGTGATCGGAAGGCCGATCACGCAGGCGTCGGATCCGCTCACGCAACTGCGCGATATCGACCTGGCAATCCGGGCGTCGACATGAAGATCACCATGATTGGCACCGGATACGTCGGTCTGGTGACCGGCGCCTGCCTGGCGGAGGTCGGCAACGACGTGCTGGGGCTCGACGTTGATGCGCGCAAGATTGCCATCCTGCAGGACGGCGGCGTGCCCATTCACGAGCCCGACTTGCCGGACATGATCGCGCGCAACGTCAAAGCGGGGCGGCTCAAATTCACGACCGATCCCGACGCTGCGGTCGCGCACGGGGTTTTGCAATTCATCGCAGTCGGCACGCCGCCCGACGAGGATGGGTCCGCGGACATGCGCCATGTCCTCGCCGCCGCGCGAAATATCGGCGAGCGCATGACGAGCTACAAGGTGATCGTCGATAAATCCACGGTCCCGGTGGGAACGGCGGATCGGGTCCGTGAGACCGTCGCTGAAGCGCTGGCGCAGCGTGGCCTGAGCCTTGCCTTCGCTGTCGCGTCGAATCCGGAGTTCCTCAAGGAAGGGGCCGCCGTCGACGACTTCATGAAGCCGGATCGCGTGGTGATCGGCGCCGACGATGAACGTGCGATTTCGCTCCTGAGGGCGGTGTACGCGCCATTCCAGCGCAATCGCGAGCGGCTCCTGATAATGGATGTGCGCTCTGCGGAATTGACCAAGTACGCGGCCAACGCGATGCTCGCGACGCGCATTTCTTTTATGAACGAGATGGCGAACCTTGCCGACGAGTTGGGCGCCGATGTCGAACATGTGCGCCAGGGCATCGGCTCCGATCCACGTATCGGCTATCAGTTTCTCTATCCTGGGGCAGGTTACGGCGGATCGTGTTTTCCCAAGGACGTCAAGGCGCTTCAGTTCACTGCGCGAAAGCACGGGCGACCGCTGCAGATCCTGGCTGCGGTAGAGGCCGTCAACCAAGCACAGAAACTGCGCTTGGTGGAGAAGATCAGCGCGCGCCTCGGAGATGCTCTCGGCGGATGCATATTCGCGGTGTGGGGACTTGCGTTCAAGCCCAACACCGACGACATGCGCGAGGCGCCGTCGCACGCGATCATCAACGCTCTCATCGAAAGAGGGGCACGCGTCGTGGTCTATGATCCCGTGGCTCTGGAGGAAGCGAGGCGTGCCTTCGGGAACCAGCCCGCGATTTCTTACGCGTCTTCGCCACTCGAGGCGGTGGCTCAGGCCGACGCGCTGGTCGTGGTGACGGAATGGAAGGAATTTCGCAGTCCCGACTTCGCGGAACTCAAGCGAGTGATGCGACAGCCCTTGCTCTTCGACGGGCGCAATTTGTTTGATCCGGCTCAGGTGCGCGATGCCGGACTGGAATATTTCGGCATCGGCAGACGTTGATGGCAATGGCGCTGCACAAGTTTTCCCATTTCAGAGAAGCGGTGAGCCGGGCACGCGTGCTGATCGTCGGGGACGTGATGCTGGACCGCTACTGGTTCGGCGAAGTCGAGCGGATCTCGCCCGAGGCGCCGGTCCCGGTGGTGAAGATTGCGCGCAGCGAAGAGCGTCCCGGCGGCGCAGCCAATGTCGCTCGCAACGCAGCAGCGCTCGGCGCGCAGGTGATGCTCATCAGCGTGGTCGGCGATGACGAGGCGGGGCGAGCGCTCGAGCGACTGCTTTCGGCTGAAAGGGTGCGAAGCTCGCTGCATCGAGATGCTGCGGTGCCGACGACGGTGAAGCTTCGAGTGATCGGTCGCCAGCAGCAGCTCCTGCGCGTCGACTTTGAAACGCAGCCGTCGCATGAAGTGCTTGGCACCAAGCTCGCCGATTATGAAAACGTGCTGCAGCACTTCGACGTCGTCGTGCTATCCGATTACGGAAAGGGGGGCCTTGCCCATATCGCGCGGATGATCGAGCTCGCGAACGGCCGCGGCACACCTGTGCTGGTCGATCCGAAAGGAGACGATTACGCCCGCTACCGCGGTGCCACCATGCTCACACCGAACCGCGCCGAGTTCCGCGAAGTCGCGGGACCCTGGCGCAGCGAGGCGGAGCTCGCGAGCAAGGCGCAGGCGTTGCGGGCGCAGCTCGCGATCAAGGCGCTCCTGATCACGCGTTCCGAAGAAGGCATGTCGCTCTACACTGATGACGGGGCAAGACACATTCCGGCGCAGGCTCGGGAGGTCTTCGACGTCTCAGGCGCGGGCGACACCGTGATTGCCACACTGGGCACGCTGCTCGGCGCACGAGCCGAGCTGGATAGCGCGGTGCACATCGCCAATCAAGCCGCTGGCATTGTCGTCGGCAAGCTTGGTACCGCCGTCGTATCTCCCAACGAGCTCGACTGACGATTCATGGCGAAGGCCAAGACCGCATACAGCTGCACCGAATGCGGCGGTCGAAGCAGCAAGTGGCAGGGACAGTGTCCCCACTGTGGCGCCTGGAACACGCTGGTCGAAGCGATAGTCGCGCCCCGCGCGTCGCGTTTTCAAGCCGTCGCGGGGACCGGCAATATCGTACGACCGCTCGCGAGCGTCCATCCAGCGCTAAGCCAGCGCGCGACCACCGGCATCGAGGAGTTTGATCGCGTCCTCGGCGGAGGACTGGTCGCCGGCGGCGTGATTCTGCTCGGCGGCGATCCCGGCATCGGCAAGTCGACGCTGCTGTTGCAGGCGACGGCTGCCATGGGAGCGACCCGGCGCGCACTCTACGTCACCGGTGAAGAATCGGCCGAGCAGATCGCACTTCGCGCGCAACGGCTCGGTCTGGTGAACGCGGAGGTGGAGCTCCTCGCGGAGGTGCAGCTCGAGGCGATCATCGGCGCGATTCGCACCCAGCGGCCTGAAGTGGTGGTCATAGACTCGATACAAACGGTCTACACCGAGGCCCTGGAGTCTGCTCCGGGCAGTGTCTCGCAGGTGCGTGAGTGCGCGGCGCAGCTCACGCGTTTGGCGAAGCAGGCTGCAATCACCGTCATTCTCGTGGGGCATGTCACCAAGGAAGGCGCCATCGCCGGTCCGCGCGTTCTGGAGCATATCGTCGACACGGTGCTGTACTTCGAAGGCGACACCCACTCCAGCTTTCGCCTGGTGCGAGCGGTGAAGAACCGCTTTGGAGCTGCCAACGAACTCGGTGTTTTCGCCATGACTGAGCGCGGTCTTAAAGGTGTGGCAAACCCGTCGGCGTTGTTTCTGTCGAAGCATACTCAAGCGGTGGCCGGAAGCTGCGTCTTAGCGACCGTTGAAGGTTCCCGTCCGCTGCTTGTCGAAGTGCAGGCATTGGTCGACGCAATGCAGTCTCCAAGTCCCCGACGACTAGCAGTCGGACTCGACGCGCAGCGTCTCGCGTTGCTGCTTGCGGTCCTGCACCGTCATGGCGGCGTCCAAACGGCCAACCATGACGTCTATGTGAACGCCGTGGGAGGGGTGCGAATTAGCGAACCGGCAGCCGACTTGGCGGTGCTGATGGCCGTTAATTCATCTCTAAGAAACAAGGTCTTGTTGTCGAAATCTATAGTGTTTGGCGAGGTTGGCCTCGCTGGCGAAATTCGACCTGTGCAACGTGGGCTGGACCGCTTGCGGGAAGCTGCCAAGCTGGGCTTCACACGCGCACTCATTCCTGCGGCGAACAAGCCAAAGCAGGGAATCGACGGGATCGAAATCGTCAGCGTCGACAGGATCGGCGACGCAATCGAGCGCCTGCAGGATTGACGGGCGTCAGAAGCCAGCTGACGTTGAGAGATTCAATGCGTGCCATGGTCCTCGATGCGCCGCAGCGTCCGCTGCGGCTCGCGTCACTGGATCGACCACAGCCCGGCCCAGGCGAGCTCTTGCTCAGGGTTCGCGCCTGCGGCATTTGCCGCACCGATTTGCATCTGATCGATGGCGAATTGCCCGAACCCAAGCTCCCTGTCATTCCTGGCCACGAGATCGTCGCCGAGGTGGCGGGATACGGACCGGGCGTCAGTGGTCCGCCACTCGGTGAGCGGGTCGGGGTGCCATGGCTGGGAGAGAGCTGCGGCCACTGTTCCTGGTGCACCGAAGGTCGCGAGAACCTTTGCGTGAACGCCCGATTTACCGGGTACCAGCGAGACGGCGGCTACGCCGAGTTTACGGTCGCCAATGCCGACTATTGTTTTCGTTTGCCGGCGGGCTACTCCGATGTCCATGCAGCGCCGCTATTGTGCGCCGGCCTCATCGGCTATCGAGCCTTTCGTCACGCCGCCGATGCGAGAGTCCTCGGCATCTATGGGTTTGGCGCGGCCGCGCATTTGATCACGCAAGTGGCGATCGCCCAGGGTCGGCGAGTGATCGCGTTCACGCGCCCCGGAGATGCTGACGGGCAGGCGTTCGCGCGAACGCTCGGTGCGATATGGGCGGGGGGAAGCGACGAGGCGCCCCCGGAACCGCTCGACGCCGCTCTGATTTTTGCACCCGTGGGATCGCTCGTTCCAGCGGCGCTAACGGTCCTGAAGCCGGGGGGCGCGGTCATTTGCGCCGGCATCCATATGAGCGACATCCCTGCTTTCCCGTACCGCCTTCTCTGGCAAGAGCGATGCGTGCGATCGATCGCCAACCTCACGCGCCGCGATGCGCTCGAATTCCTCGCTTTGGCCGAAAACCTGCCGCTATCGGTACATGCGCGGGCGTATCCGCTGGCCGACGCCAACCACGCCATCGCAGATCTTCGCAAAGGGCGGATTGCCGGCGCTGCGGTGTTGACGATGGGGCACTGAAAGCGTGGAATAGCATCAAACGTAAAGACTCAACGACGACGGCCGGCGTCGCCTCTTCCGGCCATTCTCATAGGAGCGTGCAAGATGGCCACCAAAACATCATCCAAGACTTCTCGGTCGCGCGCCCGCACACGCAAGCCTCGCGCCAAGGCAGCCCCTAAAGCCGCAGCGTTCAGCGCCTCGACCCAGGCTCGCTTGAGCGATCTCCCCAAGATGGCGAAGGCGATGACGCCCGAACAGGCCTTCGAGCTCTACAAAGCCAACGCCAAGATTGCGCTCGACGTCATTAATGCGGCGATTGAGAACACCGCCAAGTTGCGCAAGCTGCAATTCGAGGGCGAGGAAGAGGCCCGGTCGATGCAAAAAAAAGCGCTGCGTCACGCCGCGGAGGCAAGCGATCCGCATCAGCTGATGGCTGCAGGCCAGAGCGTTACCCAGGAAGCCGTTGAGAAGTCGCTGCGCTACTGGGGCGAGATGTTCGAAATGATCGTCGAGATGCAAAAGCGATTGTTTGCATTGATCGAAGAACAGATGTCCGAAGTGCCGGGTGCCAAGGAAGCCAAGGCCGCAATGGCGATGATGCCCGATCTCACTCAGGCGCAGAATCTGATCAAGGCGATGCAGGGGGTGATGTCTTCGGGAGGATCGGCCTTCGAATCGATGCAGCGCGTGATGGGAGATTTCACGCGCATGGCGCAGCAATCTGTGCCTGGACTAAAGCGTTGATAGCAACGCGCCTGGAGAGGTTCAGCGGAGAATCGCTGGGCCTGGCAGCGCGACTTGCGTCGCGGGCTGGGATGCGAGCGGCAGGTTCTGGCCGCGAATGCCGACAGGGAGGCACCCCGCAAGCAGAGAAGCAAAAGCAAGGCAGAGCAAGGTCTTCATCGTCCCTCCCTCAGGCGAGCACGGAAACCGGGCTCGCAAACATGGTGCCCAGGGTCGGACTCGAACCGACATGGCCGATTTCTCAGCCGAG
>VBCY01000588.1 GCA_005882995.1 Betaproteobacteria bacterium | reverse complement strand
CGGGGTTCTCGACCAGGATCTTGTGGAGCAGAGCAGGATCGTCGCAAATACGGAACAGCAGATCGACGAGTTCGCCGTCGTTGGGCATGTCCTTCGAGATGTTCGGATGCGGCCAGTCCGTGCCCCACAGCACACGATCCGGCGCGGCGTGCATGAGTGCGCGCGCAAAGGGAAGCGCGTCGTCGAAGGGCCTTCTGCCCGCCGAGACCCGTTCAGAACCACACACCTTCACCCATGCGAGCGGATTGCGCATCAGTTCGAGCAGTTGCCGGAACGGCTCTTGATCCAGGCCCGCTTCGGCGCGCACGCGCCCCATGTGATCGATCACGAACGGCACGCGAATCTGCCCGATGAGATCGGCGTATTTGACGATGTCCTGCGCATCGAGGTGCAGCACGACGTGCCAGCCGAGCGCCTCGATCCGCCGCAGCACGCGATGGAACACCTCCAGGTCGGGCGCGCCGCCAAGATGCGCGACAAAATTGAAGCGCACGCCACGCACACCGGCTTCGTCGAGCGCCTTCAGGTGGTCGTCCGTGACCGTCGCGTCGACGATGGCAACGCCGCGATAGCGGCCGTTGCCCCGCGCGATCGCATCGAGCATCGCAGTGTTGTCGGTGCCGTGGCAGCTCGCCTGCACAATCACCCCGCGAGCGAGGCCCAGATGGTCGTGCAGCGCGGCGAGCGATTCGAACGGCGCATCGGGCGGCGTGTAGCTGCGATCGGCGGCGTAGGGAAAGCGCTCGGCGGGACCGAACACGTGGCAGTGGGCGTCGCACGCGAGCGCGGGGAGCGCATGCGACGGTTTGACCGGGTTTGGATCTGGCGGAAGACAGGATTTCATGTTCTGGCTGGTCGATTGAGGAATGAATGAGCACGGATTGTGGGGAATTGTGACATCCTTTACAATAGGAATATCGGACTACCTGCTATGCAAAATCTGAATAGGACGCGAAGATGGAATTGAAGCAGCTCGAAGCCTTCGTGCACGTGGTGGAGCTGGGCAGCTTCACACGAGCGGCCACGATCCTCGACACCAATCAGCCGACCTTAAGCCGCCTCGTGCGACAGCTCGAGGTGGAATTGAGGCAGGCCCTGCTCGTGCGGCACGGGCGCGGCGTCGCGGCAACCGATGCCGGGCAGGTCATGCTGGGCCATGCCAAGGGTATGCTGCTGCAGGCCGAGCGTGCCCGGCACGATCTTCGGCAATTGCGGGGGGTGGTAAGCGGACACTTCAGCATCGGGCTTGCGCCGAGCTTCGCGAAGGTCGCCACGCAGGAGTTGATCCGGCAGTTCAGGCAGCGGTTTCCAGATGCGACGATCTCTGTGGCCGAGGGGCTTTCCACCTATTTGACAGAGTGGCTGATGATGGGCCGCATCGATGCGGCTGTGCTTTACGACACTTCGCTCACCGCACTCGTCGACAAGCGCGCGCTGTTCGAGGAGGAGCTGTTCTTGATTGGCTCGGCCCAGGATGCAAGTGGCCCGGCGCCAAAGCAGATCCGCCTGAAGGATATTGCGCGCTATCCGCTCGTCATTCCCGGACGCATGCACGCGCTGCGGCAGATCGTCGAAGCGCGCGCGGCCGAGGAAGGCTCCAAGCTCTCCATCGCACTCGAAGTCGATGCAGTCGGCGCGATCCTCGACCTAGTGTGCGAGGGCTATGGGTACGCGGTATTGCCCATCAATGCGGCGGCTAGCGATCCGCTTAAGCGCCCCTTCTCCGTCACACGCATACGGCAACCAACGCTGCACAGCCGGCTTGCCTTAGCGACGAGCGGCGACCGATGGTTCGATCATGGCCCTCGACGATCGCACAAGGCGTGATCAGCGCATTGCTCAGCCCCTGATGATTGCGCTCGAGATGATGATGCGCGACATACTCACGCAACGCACGACGCAGCATCCCCTGCCCGATCGGAATCAGCCTCGATAGGCATTCGTCGCGGACGCCGCGAACCCATCTCTCCGCGTAGGCATTGAGATTAGGCGACCGCGGCGGCAGACGAATCACTTCGGTGCCTTCTCGCCTCATGAAGTCTCGGAACGCTTGGCAGTACTTCGTGTCCCGGTCCAGGATAATGTATCCCTTACCGTAGAGGATCCCATCGACCCCGTCCGTGAGCTGTCTTGCCACCTGCAACATACACGACGTGTTCGGTTGCGTCGTGATGCCGGCGATGGCGACCCGCCGAGTCGCCAGTTCCATGACAAAGAGCACGTAATAGGTGACCAGCCCTGACCAACTCCAGACCTCCACCGTGAAGAAGTCGGACGCTGCAAGAGTCTTCCAATGCGCTTTCAAGAAAACCGACCAGGACATTCCCGTTCCGCGTAATGGCGCGGGCTCGATGCCGTGGTCTTTGAGCATCCGTCGAATCGTCCCGCGGCCCAGGTGGTGACCGAGATTAGCCACCGCTCCCTGAATGCGCGTATATCCCCAGCTTGGGTTTTCGCTTGCCATCCGCACCACGAGAGCCGCAAGCTCGTCTTTGGTTCGCGGCCGGCCTGGTCTGCGACGCTCAATGAAGGTCCACTTGCGCGCGGCCAGCTCGCGGTGCCAATGCAGTAGAGTTTCGGGCGTGACGATCGTGCCGAGCTCGCGTAGCGCCTTTCGCCCTACAACCTTCGCTTTCTCAGCTAGATTCTGCCGCTCAGCATCGGTGAACATGATCCGCCGTCCGCCCAGTTGCTCGCGGAGCAGGCGATTTTCAGCGATGAGGTACTCGATCACTGCCGCCTGTTGCCGGTGCATCCAACCAGCGACCACCATCAGCAGGAATTGCAGAAGAGTCGTCGAGGCAACCATCTCACGCTCATGTTCGCTGCTCGTCCGTACAACGTCAACCGGGGCAACACAACTGCGTGGATGGCGCAAGCCCCGCCGAGTTTTGGAACATTACGCGATGGCTGCAGCAGCATTCGCAGTTGAAGGGAAACGCCTTGGCAGACGCGGTGAATCCGCAATCCTGGGATCCAAGCGTAAAGGCTCTGACGCAGTTTCCGGCGGTTCTCGACAGCATGAACGAGAATCTCTCGTGGACGTCGGCGCTTGGCGATGCCTATGTGAATGAACCGGACGACGTCACGAATGCCGTTCAGATTCTGCGCCAGCGCGCGAAGGCGGCGGGAACACTCGAGACAACCAGCCAGCAGACCGTCACGACGCAAGACCAGACGATCGACATTGAGCCGACAGATCCTGACGTCGTCTACGTGCCGGCTTACGATCCTTGGCTCGTATACGGCGCACCGCTCGCCGCGTATCCCGATTGGTGGTTCGATGTGTCCGGTGTGTTCTACGACGGTCCCGACCTCTTTTTTGATGCGGGTTTGGATCTGGCTCTTTTCGGGGGCTTCGCGTGGGGATGGCACCACTGGGGTTTCGACTGGCATCACCATGCGGCGCTGCATGACCATGCTCCCTACTTCTCGCATAGTCCGACCTTCGCGCATCGGCATGACATGCTCGCAAGGCGACCGGTCTTCGGTGAACACGCTCCCACGCAAGTAACGCACACGCCGCTTGCTCATTCGGGCGAATTTCGCGGTGCTGCGCCGGCGACGTCCTTCATCGGCCACCGGCAATTCCACGCTGCGCCCGCGTTTCGACCCGGCGCTTTCACCGGCTTCGATCACGGTGGGATTGTAAGTTCCTATTCGGCGCGCGGGCGGTCGAGTTTCGAAGCGCCCACGCACGCGGGGTTCGCGCCTCCCACATTCGCCGGTGGCTTCCGTGGCGGCGGAGGCGGCGGCTTCCACGGCGGCGGAGGCGGCGGCTTCCACGACGGCGGAGGCGGCGGCTTCCACGGCGGCGGAGGGCATCGGTGATGCAACCGTTTATCGACAAACCAAACGCACATTTGGAGAAGAACATGATGCGCAATGTGAGCGTCCGATCTCTTGCATCATCGCCGCGCCGGCTGGCCACGGTGATTGCGGTCGCGAGCTTCGTCGTGTTGATGCACGTCGACGTGAATGCCGCACAGCCGGCGACGCCCGAAACGTTTCCTTCGGCCGAGCAGGCGGCGCGTTCGCTGTACCTCGCCGCTCGAACCAACGATCAGAACGCACTCACCAGAATTCTGGGGAGTGAAAAGGAAGCTGTTTCGTCGGAGGATCCGATTCGCAGACCAAGCCGAACGCGAACGATTCGTCCGCAAATATCAGGAAATGCATCGGTTCGCGCGAGCGCCCGATGGTGCCGAGATTCTGCATATCGGCGCGGAGAATTGGCCGTTCCCATTTCCGCTCGTCTCCGAGAACGGTAAGTGGCATTTCGATGCAGACGCCGGCATGCAGGAAGTAATGCTTCGGCGGATCGGTGAAGATGAGCTTGCCGTAATCGAAACTTGCCGCACGCTCGCGACCGGACGGCACAACGCAGTGCGCGGTTCGTCAGGGCAGTCGGACGGCGCGCTCAGGGTCAAGGTGGGCAATGACAATCGCCTCGTGCCGTTTCACGGGTATTATTTTCGTCGAGTGACCATCGATTCGAGGTCTGCCGCGACTGGCACGACGAAGCAAAAATCCGGCGCGACGAAAAACGGATTCATCTATGTCGCCTATCCCGCAGAATATAGTGTGACGGGTGTGATGACATTTGCCGTCGGCCCGGATGGCGTGCTCTACGAGAGCGATCTCGGCCCCAATACGGTTGCCGTTGCGAAGAAGATCAGCCGTTTAGATGCGAGCCACCGCTGGCACACAGTTGATGTGCAATGACGACCTGTTGCAACAGACGATCGTCAAGACTGCGCGGTGGAGCGCGATCGATGTGGAAGCGGTACGGAATGTGGCTTGCGATCGTTGTCGCGACGTGGGTCGCTATTGTTGTCGTTCGAGGCACAGCGTCGCTGCCGCGGCACCGGGTCGTCTCGATCACCGCGTGCTATGTCGCGCTCTCCGACGATCTCGCTCCATTGTTGGATCGTCACGTAACCGATACCGCGGCCGCGGGTCCGGAATGCGCACCGGCGGGCGACGCACGAAGCAACGTTCGAGACGCGACAGCGATTCACCCCATCTCCGGAACAAGGTAGGTTGCGAGCCCGTCTGGCGGCATGGGCGCCGCGTCGCCCATCCGTCGTGAGCAATGGACGTCACTTATCGGGTGTCGGCCCGGCGCCTGAGACGACGAAATGCGGATTTTCGAAGCCGGGTTTGCCGTACTCGATATCCGTATCTTCGAGCGATGTAACTCGTCCGCCCGCGGCGTTCACGACGGCATGACCCGCCGCGATGTCCCACTCCATCGTTCGTCCGAGACGAGGATAGAGATCCGCCTCTCCGCACGCGACCAGACATAGCTTGAGCGACGAGCCCGCGTTGCTGAGCAGCGCCACTTTGCGATTTGCGAGGAACGTACGCAGAGCAGCCGCATCACTGTGCGATCGGCTCGCAACAACGGTGAGTCCCCCTTCCGGACATTCACGACAACGAATCGGGCTGCGCACGCCATCGCGCTCCACGAACGCGCCGACGCCTTCGGCACCGGCGTACAAGCGATCGAGTGCGGGGGCAAAGACGACGCCAAGGACGGGTCGGCAGTGCTCGATCAACGCGATGTTGACGGTGAACTCGACGTTGCGCGCGATGAACTCTTTCGTGCCGTCCAGCGGATCGACGAGCCAGAATTGGCCCGCGACTTGCGGAACGCTGCCGGCGGACGCAGCTTCCTCCGAAACGATTGGAACGTCGGGCGAAAGACTCTCCAGCCCGGACCGAATGATAGCCTCCGACTTTTCGTCCGCTTCAGTCATGGGCGAGCCGTCCGCCTTGCTCCAGATGTCGAATTGGGTACCGTAAACTTCGAGAACGGCTCCGCCCGCCGCGCGAGCGGTATCAATGACGCGTTCGAGCCGCTCGCCGCGACTCATCGAGCAATCCCTCTGATCTGCGCGCGACATGGAACGCGAGGCGCAGAATGGGAACGCGGCGACGAGTTGGCTGCTCTTACAAGAAAGCCCGCGCAAAGTCTTGCGAGCCACG
>VBCY01000587.1 GCA_005882995.1 Betaproteobacteria bacterium | reverse complement strand
CCGGGTTTTCCGGCACCGACTCATTGAGGAGATCGGCGTCGCGCCCCGCTTCCGCGAGATCAGTTGTGTAGGAAATGCGCGCGAGCGCGGCTTCGGTTTCAGCCTTGCTCTTGCCGCGCTGATTCCTGAACAGCTCCGCGATTTGCTGCTGGGTCGCCCGGCAGGCGTCGAGCGATTTCTGGTGCACGTCATACATGACGGTCTCGAAGCCATGCATCGCGCACTGAAACCCAATCTGCCGGCCCAGCGTTCCCGATCCAACGATCAGCACTTTCTTGATGTTCATTGCAGTCTCCTGTTTGTCGCGCCTTATTGGCGCTGAAAGATGTGGACATATCCGGCGCTGCCGAGGCCGCCGTTGTGCTGAAGCGCCGTGCGCGCGTCCTTGACCTGCCGCTGGCCCGCACTGCCACGGAGCTGCCACACGAGCTCGGTGATCTGCGCAAGCCCGGTCGCGCCCAGTGGATGCCCCTTCGCCAGCAACCCGCCCGACGGGCAGACCACGACCTTGCCGCCGTACGTGTTCTCGTCATCGAAGACAAAACGCTCCATGTCCTCGTCCTTGCAGAGGCCCAGCGCGCTATAGGTAATCACCTCGTTGCTGGTGAAACAGTCATGGAGCTCGATCACATCGATGTCATCGGGCCCGACGCCCGCATCTTCATATGCCTGATGCGCGGATTCGCGGGTGAGCGCCCGGAACATGACATCGAGCGGATCGCCAGTGAAAAATTCGGCGCGATCACTGCAGGCGCCCTTGCCCACCAGGCGGATATTGTCCCGTATGCCGTGCTGGCGGGCAAAGGCCTCGGTGCACACGACAACCGCCGCCGCACCGCAAGTCGGAGCGCACGCAAAGAGCTTACGCAAGCCGCGATAGATCGGTTCGCCAGCGAGTATCTGCTCCTCGGTCAGAGGATCACGGAAAACCGCGTACGGGTTCTGCGCGGCGTGCCGGCGCGCCTTGATCGCCACGCGAGCGAGCGCCTTCTCGGAAACGCCGTAGTGCGTGCGCAAGAGCTCTACCTGCCAGCCGAACATGAACACGGCGGGAGGCAAGTTCGATTCATTCTCCACGCTAACTAACTCCGCGACGGCCTTCAGGTGGCGCCCCATCGGATTGGACTTCTGAGGAAAGACGACGTCGATCGATCCCGGCGCCATTTCCTCGAAGCCGACTGCGAGTGCGCAATCGACTACGCCGTGCTCTACCGCCTGCACAGCCAGGGCGAAAGCAGTGGAGCCGCTCGCGCAGTTGTTGTTCACGTTGATGACCGGCACGCCGGTCATTCCGACGTGATAGAGGGCTGTCTGCCCGCTGCACGAATCGCCGTAGACGTAACCCGCATACGCTTGCTGGACGCGACCATATCCAATCCCGGCATCGTCCAGCGCGGCGCGCGCCGCGCGGGATCCCATGACATCGTAAGGATCACTGTGTCCCGGCTTTGCGAACGGCACCATCCCGACTCCGGCTATCACTGCTCTCTTGTTCATGCGCGGACACCTTGCACGATGATGTTCCCTCCTAAACTTCAGGCCACCGATCGGCTGCGGTTTTCCCAGTAGGGCTTCCGCAGCTCTGCCTTCAGCACTTTGCCGACGGGGCTGCGTGGCAGGCTCTCCATGAAATCGACGCTCTTGGGTGCTTTGACGCCGCCCAACTGCGTCTTGACCAGCAACGTCAGCTCCTCGGCGTTCGCACTCTTCCCGGGCTTGAGCTGGACGACGGCCTTGATTGCCTCGCCCCACTTTTCGTCGGGGACGCCGATCACCGCGCAATCCTGCACGGCGGGGTGCGTCATCAACACCTGCTCGAGCTCGTTCGGATACACGTTGAACCCGCCGGTGATGATCATGTCCTTCTTGCGATCGACGATGGTGATGAAGCCGTCGCGATCCATCACGCCGACGTCTCCGGTGTGATGCCATCCAAAACGGCGGGCCTCCGCGGTCGCCGCAGAATCCTTGTAGTAGCCAGGGGTCACCAGCGCGCCGCGAACGCAGATCTCGCCCGCCTCTCCGATCACGACTTCCTTGCCGTCGTCGTCCAGGATCGCGACCTGGTTGTGGACGCACGCGCGGCCGATACCTTGCAGGCGCGATTCGATGATGTTTCCACTTGCGTCGCGATAGTCCCAGGGCGCCTTGGCCGTGATCGCCGCCGGCGCCTCCGACTGGCCGAAGGCTTCGGTCATCACCGGGCCGAACACAGAGATCGCCTCCTTGAGCTTCTCCAGCGAAGTTGGCGCAGCGCCGACCAGGAAATGTTGCAGCGAGCTGAAATCCCGTTTGCGAATATCAGGCAGCGCCAGCGTCATGTAGAGCACCGTGGGCGGGAGGAACAAATGCGTGATGCGATGCTGCTCGATCGCGTCCGCGACGCCCTGGGGACTGGCCTTGCCCATGATGACGTTGGTGCCGCCGCGTGCGAAGTGCATCGCGCCGACGATGCCGGCAGTGTGCGTCATCGGCGCGACGACCAGATGACGCGTGTTGTCGTAGTAATGGAAGTGCGCGTAGAAGTTCGAGAACAGCGTCTCGATGTTGCGATGGGTGATCATCACGCCCTTCGACTTCCCGGTCGTGCCGCCGGTGGGGAAGATCGCGAAGAGATCGTCCGCGCCTTCCGGTCCGATGTCGTGCGTCTCTGCACAGCCCTTCGACCATTGCGCGAGTGACGGCCGTCCTGTGCCCTCGGCGTCGATGCAGACCGCCTCGCGAAGGTTCGGCGCGGCGGCCATGACCTGCTCGGCCTCGGCGGCGTACGCGCTATGGAAAAGAAGCAACTCGCCGTCGAAGCGCGAGAGCAGGTCGGCATTCACCGGCACCGGATTGCGCGGATTGATCGGAAGCCACACGCCCTCGGCGCGGAACAACCCGAGCAGGGCGAGAAAGGCGATGGTGCTGTTGGGAGCCAGGATGCCGATATGCGCGCCTTTGGCGTATCCCTTGCCGCGGATCGCTGCGGCAATCCGGTGCGTAGCGGCGTGCGCCTCGGCGTAGGAGGTTTCCGCGTTACCCTGGTCAAGGTCGACGAACGCGGTCTGCGTCGGGTAGTACTTCGCCCCGTTGTCGAAATAATCGATGATGCGCATGGCGGTCTCCCTTGTCAGGCCTTCGTTACTTCGACGAGTCCGAAGTTCTGCAGCTGGCCGAGGATCTCAAGATGGCCGACGGCCTGGCATGCGGACACGAAGCCGGCGGCCAGTTGCCGGCCACCGATAAGGAAATTCGCGGTCGCCGCCTGCACGACGCCCGTCAGCAGGTAAGGCATGAAGCTGCGGATCGTGCACGAGGCCGACCGATTGCCGCCGCGGCCCTCGACATGCTCGACGCAGCGGTGCACCAGCGGATTCTCGCGCGGCGGCATGCCGGGCTGGATCGACTCGCCGATCGCCTTGATGCGGACAGCCCGCTCCTGCGCGGCGAGCGGCTTGATGTCCTTCTCGTACATCTGCTGCATGCCGATGAGCTGTTCAAACAGCGCTCGGTTGGTGAACGTGGTGAGTTGGCGGCAGCTGCGAACGCGCGCGTCGCGCTCGAAGTAGAGCGGAAGCGTCCCGCCGCCCCAGGGGAGCGCGAGTTGCGTGATCGGCAGACCGGGGACGTTGACTTCGTAGCCGCGGGCCTTGGGCCAAATGACGCGCTTGCGGTTGTCCAAATAGAACGCGGTCTCGGCCGCTTCGAACATCGTGAAGATCGACTGCGTCGAGCCGTAGGTCGGCGTTCCGGTGGCGCTGCAGATCGCCTCCAGCGTGTCGATCCCGGGGGTCTCCAAGACGATGTGGGCGGCAATTTCGAGCGGCGTATACATGTACGCGGTGCTGGGCGCGAGCACCTTGCCCTTGGCGGCGTAGGCAGCGCTGAACTTCTCGCGCGCGCGGTCCATGAAGAGGATCTCGCCGGTCGTATCGAGATAGTGGACGCCGGCCTTCGCGGCGGCCTCGACCACGGTCTCACCGAAGTGGTGGAACGGACCCACGGTGTTGCACACTACCTGCGTTCCGGTGAAGAGCTCGGCGAGCGCGCCGGCATCGTGCGCCACGCCGACGACTTCGTAGTCTGCCGTCTCGATGCCCGGGACAAAACGCATCGCCTCTTCGACACGCTTCTTGTCACGGCCGGCTGCAACGAACGGGATCTCGTAATTGCGCAGCGCTTCGCAGATGAGTTCCTTGGAATTTGTGGGTTTGTCTGCGATCAATGCTGGCTCTGGTACCAGCGGCTGAGCCATGTGCCGCCCATGAGGGCCAGGATGTTGTTCTCGCCGTCCTCGATCAGCGCGGCGCGCGCATCGCGCATCAGCTTCTCGACGGGATATTCCTTGGTGAGACCGTTGCCGCCAAAGAGCTGGATCGCCTCGTTGGTCACTTCGAGCGCCATTTGCGTGCAGAACGTCTTGCTGGTGACCGAGGCCAGCACGTGCGGGGCGTGCGAGCCGTAGTTGTAGGCAAAGACGCGGCGGGCGAGCGCGCGCCCGGCTTCGAGCTTGCGCCACATGTCGAAGATGCGAAGTCGCACCGACTGGTGGTTGATGATTGCCGTTCCGCCCTGCTTGCGCTCGTGCGCGTACGCGAGCGCGTGCTCGAAGGCGGCGCGCGCCACGCCGGTGAACGTCGCCGCCATCTCCATGTTGCCGAACGTCAGCGCGCCCATGAAGCTCGGAAAGACCTTGTCGCGCGTGGCGATCGCGTAACGCGCCGGCACCCGGACTTCGTTGAAGAACAGCTCACCCTGCGGCAGCGGACGCTGGCCGAGCTTCTCCACTGGCTTGCCCTTGCTGACGCCCGGAACGTCGAGCGGCACGAGCAGGGCAACGTGATGGAGGCCGGCGCCGTCGGTGTTGATGCCGTTGCCGTAGTCGCACGGGATGTAGGCCAGCGCGGTCTGCGCGATCGGGGCGCCGGAGATCCACGCCGACGATTGCCCGTGGATGACGTACTCGTCGCCGACCAGCCGCGCGGACAGGTTGCCGCGGCTTTGCTGGCATCCCGGGTGTGCCTCGCTCGCGTCGAAGTTGGCGACGTCGCTGCCACGATCGGGCTGCGTGGCGATCCAGCACCCGGGCATGCCGATGAAGCGCTCCTTGAGCTCGGCGTTGCCCGTTCCATGCGCCATGAGCGCGGGGAAGCTCGACGCGAGCGCGAGGATCGCAAGACCCGAGTCGCCCCATCCCAGCTCCTCGAAGATCATCGGGAAGATGCGCCCCAGTTGCTCGGGAGTCATGCCGTCGAGCGTCTCGAAGTCGATCAGCCCCGAGTCGCGAAATGCGGCGAGGTATTGCCATAGCGGGGAGTTCGCGGCACCAACATCCTCCGCCGACATGGCATCGAGCTTCCGCCCGATCGGACGCATCACCTCTTCGGCGAAGCGATGTGCGCCGTCGCGAATCGCTATCTCGTCGGGAGAAAAAGCGCTATCGAGCCCCGTCGGTCCCAGCACCGGCTCGGCAATGCGGTCCAGCATGAACATCGGCAATGCTCCTTGAATGAAACCGCGGAAGGCACGAACCGCGCGGTGTTTTCGTAGGCAGAGAATAAGGATCACGGGAATCGATGCCACCCCTCCTGGCGGGAGGGTGTCGCCGTGCGATGGGGCGGCGCCGCAGACCTCGCTCCCTCCCGTTTGGGGTGGCGTCCCGGGTTGCGTGCCGGCGTACCGTTCGCTACCCACTTGCGCGAAGGTCCCTTGCTATGAAGATGTCATTGCTCGACCTCTCCTGGTTCCTCCTCGAGTCCGAAGCCATTCCGGTGCACGGCGGCTTCCTCTATGTCTTCTCGCCGCCGGCCGGCGCCAAGCCCAACTTCGCCGATCGGATCTTCACGGCCATGAGCAAGCGCCCGGTCGGGGCGCCGTTCAATCTGCGGCCCAAGTTCGCGATTAACGCGATGCCGCAATGGGAGAAGGTCGAGGTCGCACTTTCAAACCACGTGTTCCGGGAGCGGCTACCCTCGCCTGGGACGCAGCGCCAACTGTTCGCCGCCGCTGCGAAAGCGGTGAACCCGCCACTTCCATTGTCGGCGCCGCTCTGGCGCTTTCACTGGTTCGATGGCCTGGAAGGCGGACGCTTTGCATTCCTGATCACGGTCCATCATTCGCAATGGGACGGCATCGGTATGTTCCGGCTGATGGGGGAGACGTTGCCAGATTCGCCGAAAAGCCGGACGATTCGGGCGCCGTGGGAAGGCGTGTCGACGTGGCAGCGTCGAGACGTGCCGAAGGAAGCCGGTCCCGGCGCGCTGCGCAAGACGACGAATCTGCTGACCGAAGCAGTCCGCGCAGTTGTGGACGTCAGCAAGGCATTCATCAGCCACGGCACCGGGTTGGTCGCGGGCAGTGCCCGCCGTCCGATGCCATTCGGCGCGCCCGAAGTCCGGGCCG
>VBCY01000583.1 GCA_005882995.1 Betaproteobacteria bacterium | reverse complement strand
TGCGAGCGATGAGTTTCTATTAGCGGCAACTGCGCAAAACCTGCGGCGAATGGCGAAATGGCTTACGCCAATAGCAACAAAAGGCGATTTGATGCCCGCGTGAAGGCAAATCGATAGGCGAAACTCAGGCCGAAACCTCAGACTGCCAAACATAACCCAACATTGAAAGATGCCGGGGTGCACAACAGCATTTCAACGTCGCGTTTTTCAACGGTATAGGCCGGACTCGGCCGGTCACACTACAGGCTCAATCCGACCAGGGTAGTCGCTTGCCCTGCGTCACGGCCGCCAAAGAGTGATCGAAAGCGCTGCACGGCACCACGCCGAATTAGGCATTCGTGAGGACAATCTTGCCCGCGACGGAGCCTGTTGCTAAAAGCTCGATAGCTCGCCTTGCGTCGAGCAGCGGGAAGGTTTGCATGACCAGCGGGTCGATCTTCTTCTCCGCGACAAGCCCGAAGATTTTCGGCAGATCCTCGCGCAGTGGCTTCGGGTCTTTGCGGTACAACATGGTGATGCCGTAGAAAGCTCCGCGGCGTCCGCGCAGACGCGCCCCGACGAAGAGGTTGATGAACATGGCCAGTGTGGCGAGCTTCCCGGCAGCGCCCATGAAACCATAGCCAACAACCGTCCCACCACGACGCGCCGCTCGGATGCACGGACCGATGTTGGCGCCACCGATCGCGTCGAAGACATGATCGACGCCATTCTGCTCGAGCGCACGCATGAGGCGATCAATCGGGCCCGCCCGATAATCGATCGGCGTTGCTCCGAGCTTCCGCACCGTGTCGTGCTTTTTCGCCGACGCTGCTCCGTAGGTCTTCACTCCGGCAAGCCGCAGTAGTTGCAGTAATGCCGTGCCGACACCGCCCGCTGCGCCGGTAACCAGCGCGGTCTGGCCGGGGCGCACTTTCGCCACTCGATGGATCATTTGCCAGGCAGTGACGTAGTTCAGTATCACTGCCGCCGCTTCCACATCAGAGATTTCGTCGGGGATCGGCAGGAAATGCTTTGCCTCACGCAGGAGCAGCTCGCCGTAGCCGCCGTGCACGGTAAGCGCCGCAACCCGCTGACCGACTTTGAACCCAGTGACACCGACGCCGACGGCATCAACGACGCCCGCGATCTCGTAGCCGGGTACGAACGGTATCTTTGGCGCGTAGAGATATTTGCCGGTGAGCATGATCAGGTCGGTTGAGCCCACCCCGGCAGCGGTCACGCGGACGCGCAATTCTCCCGGTCCGGGCTGTTCAATGGGAAGCTCGACGCGCTGCAGGACGTTGGGCCCGCCCGCCTTCGTCAACATCACCGCGCGATACGTTGCCGCCATCTCTGTCCTAATAATCGGGGTCTGCTACCTGGCACCTCATGCCGGCAAGGGTACCCCGGGACGCGCCTCATTCTTAGTGCTGAGCGCTCGTGATTTCGTCTCACCAGGACGCACGAGGCACGGGTTACAAAAAGGGGGTACGAGGCACTCCCCCTTGATTTTGGGCACCCCCTTACAAAGCGCAGCCAGTAGTCAGTACAGGGTACGAAGCCCTACCCCTAGGTACGCCCTCCGTGGAGCTGGTAGTCAGGGCTCTGGGCTACGTACTTCGTACTCAGTTCGAGGCTCGGCGGCTCAGTGCTTCGAATTAAGGGCTGCGAATCTATACGAGCGGCAGAATTCGATGGCCATCGCGTCGCCACTTAACCACGAACGGGGCGGCAAAGCCCACTCGGAAGTGAACTCATCCTTCTGCAATGACTGAGTTCGACGCAAAACAAACACTCGCGGACCGCTATAAGCTAGGTTGCTCGCAAGGAGACTCTGCGTGACAATGCTTCGGTCGACGCGCTGTGGGTGATTGAATGATGGAGCGACGAACCTTCATCGGCGCGACAGCCGCCGCCCTCATTGTCGTCTCGCTTGACGTGTGGGCACAGCAATCCAACCAAGCGCGGCGCATAGGCTGGCTATGGCTTGAACCACCGCAAACTGCGGAAGAGATTCATGAGAAGGGTGCACATCTGCGTGCGCTTGGATGGGTCGAGGGCCAGAACCTGATCGTGGAGCGGCGATACAGCGATCCTGGCAACGCCCATCAGCTTAAGGCTAACGCTGAAGAGCTTGTTCGGCTCAAAGTTGAACTTATCGTAGCCGAAGGCACTGTCGCCACCCTCGCGGCTAAGAAGGCAACGAGCAGTGTCCCAATCCTCGTCTCCCGGTCGGGAGACCCGGTTGGTACCGGTCTTGTTGCGAGTCTCGCTCGGCCCGGCGCCAACGTCACTGGCACCTCCACGATTGTCCCTGACCTTATCCAAAAGCAGGTTCAGTTACTGCATGAACTGCTTCCAGCCGCCCGAAAAGTAGGCGAGCTGATCCTTCCGGCCAACCCGCTCTATCGCGCGATGCGCAACGAGTACGAACAGGCCTATCGCGCTCTGGGGATGCAACCCATCTTCGTCGGGGTCGGCAAAGCTACCGAGCTGGAAGACTCGATCGAGGAAGCACAACGACAGGGGGCGCAGGTGCTGCACGTTGGTCCTGAACCGCTTTTCTACGCCAACTTTCCCTTAATTGTGAGTGCCGCACAAAAGCGCTCGCTCCCTATATTGGTCCAGAATGAGGGATGTTAGAAGAGGGTGGATTACTGTCGTATGCACCAGACGAAATGGACCTGGACCGCAAGCTTGCTTCGTTCGTTGACAAGATTCTGCGAGGTGCTAAACCCGCCGATCTTCCCGTCCAACAGCCCACGAAGTTCAAGCTCCTGATCAACCTGAAAACAGCTAAGGCTATCGGTATCACAGTCCCGCAGTCGCTGCTGTTGCGTGCCGACGAAGTGATCTAGTGATTGGTTGCGCTCTGACACCTTACAGCGAATGACCGCAAGGGGGGCCGAACTGAGACGTCTAGGCAGACCGCCTGAAGCTGATCAGGGCAAGTACGAAGCACTAAGCTCTCGCACTTACTCTTCCCACTCGCCGACGAGAATAAGCACCACCGCTGAAGGCGCATCCGATGTTCTTCGCGCGCCGGCTCCGTGCGCCGTACTAAGTCGTTGCTGCGGGCCGCGAGGCCT
>VBCY01000125.1 GCA_005882995.1 Betaproteobacteria bacterium | reverse complement strand
CGGGCTCGCGAAGGGCAAGAAGCAATACGACAAGCGCGAAGCGGAAAAGCTCCGCGACTGGAATCGCGAAAAGCAACGGCTGCTTCGCGACAAACGTGGCGTGGGCCGGAGCCGGACCGCGAGATGAATCAGTACGGCTTTGCGGTGCGAATAGCGGAGCGGTCGGATCTCCAAGCGATCGCGACGATCTATGCACACCATGTGCAAACGGGCACGGCAAGCTTCGAAATCGAGGCGCCGGATACTGCCGAGATGGTGCGCCGCTGGCGCGATGTGGTGGACGGCGGCTTGCCCTACCTTGTCGCCATCGAGGGCGAGCGCGTCCTCGGCTACGCCTATGTCGCCCCGTATCGGCCACGTCCCGCGTATCGCTACACGGTCGAGGACTCGGTTTATGTCTGCGCCGATTCGGCGCGTCGGGGCATCGGCGCCGCGCTGCTCGAAAGACTGATCCTGGCTTCCGAGCGCGCGGGAGCGAGACAAATGATCGCCGTCATTGGCGACTCCGCCAACATCGCCTCGATCCATCTGCATGCCGCCGCAGGTTTCGCACCTGTTGGCATCATTGCGAGCGTGGGCTGGAAGTTCCAGCGCTGGCTCGACGTGGTTTTGATGCAACGTGCGCTCGGGGTCGGCAATGCGCGTCCGGCATGATGTCATGATGAATCGATGAGCGACGCTGCGCCTCGCCTCGCCACTGGTCTCGAACGCAATCGCGCCAATTATGTGGCGCTCTCGCCGGTTGCGTTTCTCGAGCGCAGTGCATTGATCTATCCCGATCGCGTTGCAGTGCGCCATGGCGACCGGGCATACACCTACCGTGAGTTCGAGACACGTTGCCGGCGGCTCGCTTCGGCGCTCGCCGGATGCGGCGTGCAACGCGGCGACACGGTGGCGATCATGGCGCCCAACATCCCGGCACTGCTCGAGGCGCACTACGCTGTGCCGGCGCTCGGCGCCGTCATCAACGCGCTCAACGTGCGACAGGATGCGGCGACCATTGCTTTTTGCCTCCGTCACGGTCGAGCGAAGGTCCTTTTGAGCGACCCCGAGTTTTCGGTGGCTGTAAGAGCTGCGCTGGACGCTATCGGTGGCGCGATTACCGTCATCGACATCGATGATGTGTTGGCGCCGGCAAGCGGGCGGCTGGGCGCGATCACTTACGAAGAATTGCTCGCCGGAGGCGATCCTGACTATCGATGGCCCGGCATCGGCGACGAATGGGAAGCGCTATCGTTGCTCTACACCTCGGGCACAACCGGCGATCCCAAAGGTGTTGTCTACCATCACCGCGGCGCCTACCTCAATGCGCTCGGCAACGCGCTCGCATTCGCACTGAAGCCTGAGAGCGTCTACCTGTGGACGCTGCCGATGTTTCATTGCAACGGCTGGTGCTACACATGGGCTGTCACCGCGGTCGGAGCAACTCATGTCTGCCTGAGTCGCATCGAGCCGAAGGCGGTCTTCGACGCAATCGCCGCGTACGGCGTCACGCATCTGTGCGGCGCGCCGATCGTGCTCAACATGCTGGTGCACGCGCCCGATGATGTCAGGCGAGCATTCGATCACACGGTGGACGTGGCAACCGGCGGTGCAGCGCCGCCTTCGGCCATCATCGAGGCAATGCAGAGCATGGGTTTTCGAGTCACGCATCTGTACGGTCTCACCGAGTCGTACGGGCCGGCAACGCTATGCGCCTGGCAGGAAGCATGGGGGGAACTTTTGCCGGACGATCGGGCGCGGCGCATGGCGCGGCAAGGCGTGCCGATGCCGACGCTCTCGGAGATCACGGTGGCCGATCCTGAGACCCATCAACCGGTACCCCGCGATGCCAGCACGATTGGGGAGGTGATGCTCCGCGGGAACACGATCATGAAGGGCTACCTCGACAATTCAGCGGCAACCGTGAACGCATTCCGGGAGGGCTGGTACCACACCGGCGATCTTGCAGTGTGGCACCCCGACAACTACATCGAGATCAAGGATCGCTCCAAGGACATCATCATCTCCGGCGGGGAGAACATCAGCTCGCTGGAAATCGAAGAATGCCTGTATCGGCATCCCGGCGTGATGGAAGCCGCAGTGGTGGCCAGACCCGACCCGAAGTGGGGCGAGACCCCGTGCGCCTTCGTAACGCTCAAGCCTGGCGCTCACGAGGTGAGCGAGGAGAGCATCATCGGATGGTGCCGTGATCACCTGGCGCATTTCAAAGCTCCGACCAGCGTGGTTTTCGGGTCGTTACCCAAGACTTCGACGGGCAAGATCCAGAAGTTCGTATTGCGGGAGCAGGCGCGGCGCGTGCGGTAGCGGGCGAACCCGCGACCCCGGCGACGATGCAGCGCCAGGAGCTCGGTTACGCGCGGCGCTCGACCGACGACACGGGTGCAATGGGTCAGCGATGCCCGAGCAGCGCCTGTGCGGCAGCGACGCCGCTGCGCGTCGCCGCCTCCAGCGTCGCCGGAAGTTCAGGGTCAGTGTAATCACCGGCGAGATATAGCCCCGGTGCAATCATGCCTGGCGCCGGGCGCTTCAGACCGGCGACGCAGGCGTAGGTTGCGCGACGTTCCGCAATGACCTGGCTCCATTCGGGTGCTGACAAATCCGGCCAGTGGCGGCGCAATTGAGCGTCGATCGCTTGCGCCAGCGCTTCATGCGAGACTCTTGCGCCGGGCACGCTGGTGCTGATGACGACTGCCGCCAGTCCGTCCGGGCCATCGAGCACGCCACGATCGAAAACCCACTGTCCGGGCCATCCGTCCAGCTTGTACATCGGCCGGTCGAAAGGGAGTGCCAGCGGATACTTCAGGTACACCGTGACGATGGGCTCAAAGCTCACCGTGTCAAGCGCGGCGTGGGTTTGCGGATCGGCCTCCTGCACGAGCCTCTTTGCCTGATGCGGCCCTGCAGCGATCACCGCATTGGCAAAGGTCTCTTCGAGGTAGCCGGACGTTATTGCAATTCCATCGCTGAGGGCGACGACGCGACGTACCGCGCAGCCGCGACGGATATCGCCACCGCGGTCGGCGACATACGCAGCGGCCGCGTCCGGAAAAAGCGTGGATAGATCGACCCGCGGAAACAGCAGATCCGAGTCCCGCGCATGCTTTGCGAACGTAAGCCGAAGCACGTTGAGGAAAACCTGCGCCGAGGCGGTCTCGATCGGCGTATTCAGCGCCGCAAGGCATAACGGCTCCCACAGCAGCGCCGTCACGCGCGGTGGCGATTCGCTGAGCAGTGCTGCGACGGTCATGTCCTGCGGGCACCGAAAACGGCGTCTTCCCAGACCTCGCACGAATGCGATCGCTGCCAGGCGCTCAGCTCGAGGCACCCCACGCATGGTGAATAACGCGGCCGCGATATGCCACGGCGACGGCAAGGCCATCGTGCGCAGGCGGAACACACCAGGCTGCTCCAGCGCAAGCCGCCGTCGGTCCAGGAGGTCGTCTTCGGCGCCCGCGCCGTGCACGATTCGTAACAGGGCGAGCGTCTGCCGGTACGCGCCGAGCAATATGTGAGCACCGTTGTCCATCGTCGTGCCATAAGCCTCGACTCTTCGGGCACGTCCTCCAAGCGTTCTCGCCGCTTCGAACACGGTCACCGAGCGGCCGGCGGCGGCCAGCGTCACCGCGGCCGCGAAGCCTGCGTAACCGCCGCCAATGACCGCGATGCGCTCTTTCACTTCCGGCCTTTGGCGCGGGAACCTAATACGACCACGAGGTCTTCCAGGCGATCCACGCCTTGAACAGCGGCGTGAGCGCGACCCGTTTGTCGAGTACTCGATAGCCCTCGCTTTCGATCGCGTCGAGCAGGGCGCGATAGATGGCGGCCATGATCAGCCCGGGCCGCTGCGCTCTTCGATCTTTCGCCGGCAACTCGGCGAGCGCCAGTGCGTAGCGCTGTCGGGCTCGTTCGACCTGGAAAGCCATGAGCGGCGACCCCGAAGCGCCGCAGTTCGTCGTCCGGAATATAAATGCGTCCACGGCTTGCATCTTCGCCAACGTCGCGAATGATGTTGGTCAGTTGGAACGCGATACCGAGGCCCTCGGCGTAACTGCGCGTCGCCGGGTCCTCGTAACCGAAGATTTCCGCCGATATGAGGCCAACGACGCCCGCGACGCGGTGGCAATAGCGCTCGAGCGTCGCAAAGTCGAGATAGCGGCTCTGTTGCAGATCCATCTCCATGCCGTCGATGACTTCAGCGAAATGCTCTTGCGGCAACCGATATTCGGCGACCACCTTCTGCAGCGCTTGGGCCACCGGGTGCTGGGGAGAGCCACGGTACGCCGCCGCGATCTCGGTGCGCCACCACGCGAGCTTCATGCGCGCAACGCTCGGATCGGCGACTTCGTCGACGATGTCGTCGACCTCGCGACAAAAGGCGTAGACCGCGGTAATTGCCCGGCGGCGCGCTTCCGGCAGTATTCGAAAGCTCCCCGCGAAGTTCGAGCGGCTGCGCCCGACCTTCTCTTCGCAATAGGCGTCGGGGTCCACGCTTTTAGCGCAGCACAGCAGCCAAGGAGATCGCAGCCCAATCACGGCGCGAAAGTTTTGGACGCCGCCGGAACACGTCACCTTGCGCCAAGTCTATGGCGCGCAGAATGCGCAAGCCCCCTTCGATCACGGCTTTGAGTTCGAGGCTGAGCCGCAGTGGCAACGCCCGGGTGAGCGGCCGGCCCGCTTCGAGCAGCGCTCGAGTGCGTCCCACCTCGAACGCGAGCAGCCGCTGCCAGCGTTCGTCGCACGTTCCCCCGTCGATCTGCTGTTCGCTTACGCCAAAACGCTGCAGATCTTCGGCGGGAAGATAGAGGCGGCCCTTGTCCCGGTCGATCGCGATGTCCTGCCAGAAGTTGGCGAGCTGCAGCCCGGTGCAGATCGCATCGGAGCGAGCGCGTTCGTCGCCGGAGTCGATGCCGTAGAGGTGCAGCAGCAGCCGCCCGATCGGATTCGCCGAACGGCTGCAGTACTCGCTCAATTCGACGAAGCTCGCGTAGCGGCTCTTGACCACATCCTGTCGGAACGCGGAAAGAAGTTGCCGAAAGGGTGTGAACGGTAACGCGTGCTCACGAATCGCGACGCAGAGCGCGGCGAACGGCGGCTCTCGGGGATCTTCGCCCCGTTCGATGGCGTCGAGCATCCTCTCGTAGAAGTCGAGCTGCTCAAGCCGCGCCGATGCTGCGGCGTCTCCTTCGTCGGCAATGTCATCGGCACCGCGTGCAAAGGCGTAAATCGCGACGATGGCGCTGCGCAACGGCGCCGGCGCCAGCCACGACGCGACAGGAAAGTTTTCGTAGTGATTGACCGCCACCAAGAAGGCCTTTTCAGACGCAGCCAAGCGGTTGTTTCCGTGGCGCGGCTGCGCGATCTCCGCTATACTTTCTGGTTTCGCGATGCGGACTGCGAAAGTGGCGGAATTGGTAGACGCACCGGCCTTAGGAGCCGGAGCCGAAAGGCGTGAGAGTTCGAGTCTCTCCTTTCGCACCAGAATCTAGCAAGGAATCATCGGGCATGCAAATGACGCTGGAGACACTCGGGCAGCTCGAACGACGCTTGCACGTCGCCGTGCCGATCGAGCAGATCGAGGGCGAAGTGCAAAAGCGTCTGGCGCGGCTCGCCAAGACGGTCAGGCTCGCCGGCTTTCGTCCTGGGAAGGTGCCGCTCAAGATGATCGCCCAGCAGTACGGTCCTCAGGTCCGCTCCGACGTGATTACCGATACGGTGCAAACCAGCTTGAATGATGCGATTCGTGCCCAGAATCTACGCGTCGCGGGGCACCCCCGGATCGAACCGAAGCAAGCGGCGGCGAGCGATCAGTTCGAGTTCTCGGCGATTTTCGAGGTTTATCCAGAGGTCAAGCTCGGTGATCTTTCGGGTGTGAAGATCACGCGCCCTGTCGCCGAGGTCACCCCTGCGGATATCGATCACACCATCGACATTCTGCGCAACCAGCGAGTCACCTACGAGGTTGTCAGCCGACCCGCGCAGCGCGGCGACCGCGTCCTGGTCGACTTCGAGGGACGGATCGACGGCGTCGTTTTTCCCGGCGGGCAGGCGAAGAATTTCGCTATAGTGCTCGGTGAAGGACGGATGTTGCCTGAATTCGATGCGGCGCTGACCGGAATGTCCGCCGGACAATCCAAGAGCTTCATGCTCAGCTTTCCTGCGGACTACCACGGCAAGGAAGTTGCCGGCAAGGGCGCGCAATTCGAGCTTAGCCTGCACTCGGTCAGTGAACCGAAACTTCCTGCGGTCGATGAGGAGTTTGCCAGGAACTTCGGCATCGCGAGCGGCAGCGTGGAAGAATTGCGAGCCGAGATCAAAAGCAATCTCCAGATTGAGCTGAAGCGCAAGATCGAAGGGGTCTTGAAGGAGCAAGTGCTGCGCGGCCTGCGCGCGCGAGCGCAGCTCACCGTGCCGCGGTCGCTGGTCGAGATTGAGGCGCAAACGCTCGTCAATCGGACGTCTGCAGAGCTCAAGAGCCGCGGCGTCAAGCCGGAGGCGCCGCTTTCTCCGGATACGTTCAGGGCTCAGGCCGAGGAGCGGGTTGCGTTGGGGCTGATCCTCAACGAGATCGTTCGAACGCACCAATTGCAAGCGAGACCGGAACAGGTGCGCTCGCTGGTGGCCGAGACTGCGCAGAGCTACGAACAGCCGGACGCGGTGATCCGCTGGCACTATGAAAAACCGGAACGGCTGAACGAATTCGAGCTGGTCGCCGTGGAACACAACGTCGTCGAATGGATGTTAGGACACGCCCAGGTACAGGATGCGCCAACCAGCTTTTCGGCGCTGATGGAGCCGGCTGCGGTTTGAACCGCCGCCGACAATTGAAGTCTCAAGCAATCGTGGACAGGCGAATCATGAGTAAAGACAGGTGGCAAGAACCCAAAGGCCTCGGATTGATCCCGATGGTGATCGAGCAGAGCGGGCGCGGCGAGCGTGCGTACGATATCTATTCGCGGCTGCTCAAGGAGCGGGTGGTGTTCCTGGTAGGACCAGTCGATGATGCCACAGCGAATCTGGTGGTGGCACAGATGCTGTTCCTGGAATCGGAGAACCCCGACAAGGACGTCAATTTTTACATCAATTCCCCAGGCGGATCGATTTCGGCAGGAATGGCGATTTACGACACGATGCAATTCATCAAGTGTGATGTCTCAACCCTATGTGTGGGGATGGCGGCGAGCATGGGTGCATTCCTGCTTGCTGCCGGGGCCAAAGGCAAGCGCTTTTGCCTCCCGAATCCCACCGTGCTCATTCATCAGCCGATGGGCGGCTTCCAAGGTCAGGCGTCCGATATCGCCATCCACGCCAAGTTCATCTTGAGCCTGCGCGAGCGCTTCAATCGACTGTTTGCACAGCACACCGGAAAGCCTATCGAGCAGATCGAAAAAGATACCGATCGTGACAATTTCCTCACAGCCGACGAGGCCTTGACGTACGGTTTGATTGACAAAGTGTTGCAGAGCCGGGCTCAAGCCCTGTAGAGTGTGGTAGACCCCCCGGGCCGCTTGGCTCTTGGTTGACACCCAGGCGGTGCGGTGGGCGGGATGCGAGGCGGCTCATGGCAGACAAGACGTCCGGCGACAAGCTTCTTTACTGCTCCTTTTGCGGCAAGAGCCAGCACGAGGTCCGCAAGCTTATCGCCGGTCCCTCGGTGTTCATTTGTGACGAGTGCATCGAGCTCTGCAATGACATCATCCGGGAGGAGGGCGCCTCCGCCGACGCGGCGCGCTCGGATAAGAACAAACTTCCCACGCCGCACGAGATCCGGCAGATCCTCGATCAATACGTGATCGGTCAGGATCTCGCCAAAAAGATCCTGTCCGTTGCAGTCTACAACCACTACAAGCGGCTCGACACGACCGTCAAGGAAGACGATGTCGAGCTGGCTAAGAGCAACATCCTGCTCATCGGTCCTACGGGGTCCGGCAAGACACTTCTCGCGCAGACGCTGGCGCGGCTTCTTGATGTTCCATTTGTCATCGCCGACGCGACCACGCTGACCGAAGCTGGCTACGTCGGCGAAGACGTCGAAAACATCATCCAGAAGCTGCTGCAGAAATGCGACTACGACATCGATAAGGCGCAACGCGGCATCGTCTATATCGACGAGATCGACAAGATCTCGCGCAAGAGCGATAACCCGTCGATCACTCGCGACGTTTCCGGCGAGGGCGTGCAACAGGCGCTCCTCAAGTTGATCGAGGGCACCATTGCTTCGGTGCCGCCTCAGGGTGGCCGCAAGCATCCCAATCAGGAGTTCGTGCAGGTCGACACGACCAACATCCTTTTCGTGTGCGGCGGCGCTTTCGACGGGCTGGAAAAGATCATCCGCCAGCGCACCGCCAAGACAGGCATCGGTTTCGGCGCCGAGGTTTCGAGTCCGGACGACCGCAAGGACATCAGCATCTTGCTGCGCGAGACCGAACCTGAAGATCTGATCAAATTCGGCCTCATTCCGGAATTCGTCGGCCGCCTGCCAGTGGTGGCCACGCTCGAGGAACTCGACGAGTCGGCT
>VBCY01000584.1 GCA_005882995.1 Betaproteobacteria bacterium | reverse complement strand
AAAGAGCGTCGCAGACTGACGTAAGGAGGCAATGCTGTTGACGTAGTCTCGGCTCACCGAACGAATTCCGGTGTTAATGCGATAGAAAAGCAAGAAATGGTATCTCGGGAGACAAATGGTCAACCCGATGCCATGAGCGGCGGCGCTGTGAGCGCCACGCGAGTGCTAAAAAACTGTGCGGTTCCTCAGGGGGCGATCAGGTTGTAAAGAACAATATGCAGCCTGCTCGCCGTTTTTTGCTCTCAATTCGACTTGAATCTCACTCTCAGAACCTTTTTGTCATATTCGGCCTCTGTCTGGGCGGTGATTTCCGCGCCGTTAGCTGCGAAGACTCTCCCACCACTGCGCCGACACGATTGCCTCTCGTATTGGCAGGGCCCCATTTCGGGATGCACGCGGCACAGATCGCGTACTTTGGGGGATGGAAATTCGATCGCGGTCTGCTGCCGTTCGCCCTTTTTCTCGACGACGCACACATAAATGGCACCCGAAGGCAATGAAGGCGGGGGCGCCAATGTTGGCGAAGGCGCCGCGGCCTGCGGTTCAGGCAACGGAGTGCGCACAACCGGCGGAGGCGCAGCCTCTGGTCCCGTTGCAGGGGGAGGCGTGGGGCGAGGACCCGAGCATGCCGCCATCATTAACGCGACAATAGCGATCGTGCAGATCGGCAGTGGCGCTTTCACTGGGCTCATCGTTAGTTCGATGCCAAGTACTTGGTTGTGATGCCGCCGCGGCGCCGGGGTTCCGTTCGCGTTGACATCGCCGGCGACATCGCGGCAAGCGCCTCTGGCACCTTCAAGGAGCTCGTCAACTCTGCTATAATTCGTCCGCAGGAAGGTAAGAAATGGGCTGTCCGAGCCCATTTTTTTTTCCGATTTGCGGATTGATGATATTGAATTTAGGTGAAATTCTGGAGCGGACGCTGCCGCCGATGGGCTATGAGCTGGTTGACTGGGACTCGTCGCCTCGAAGCGGTCTTTTGCGGGTGTTCATCGACAAGCCCAATGGGGTGGACGTCGAGGATTGCGCGCGCGTGTCGAATCATTTGACGCATTTGCTCGCTGTCGAACAAATCGCCTACGACCGGCTCGAGGTCTCGTCACCCGGACTCGACCGACCGCTCAAACGGCCCGCGCCGGCTGAAGGGTGTTTTACGCGGTGTGGAAGGCGAATCGGTGCTTCTCGATACCGAGGCAGGCCGTCGAACGATTGCGCTTGCCAACATAGAAAAGGCGCGACTGGTGCCGAAGATTGAGTGGAGAAACGCAAGATGAATCGCGAATTGCTGCTGCTCGTGGATGCGTTGGCACGTGAAAAGAACGTGCCGAAGGAGATCGTTTTCACGGCGCTCGAATCGGCGCTCGCTTCGGCGACCAAAAAACGCTTCGCACAGGACATCGACGCGCGTGTCGAGATCGATCGCGACACTGGCGATTACGAATCCTTCCGTCGCTGGACCGTCGTTCCCGATGAGGAACACGAGGAACCGGCGCACCAGATCGCGATTACCGACGCCGCGGAGCGCGATCCGGAACTCAAACTGGGCGACGTGGTCGAGGAGCCGCTCGAAGCGGTCGAATTCGGGCGCATCGGTGCGCAGGCAGCGAAGCAGGTGATCCTGCAAAAGATCCGCGATGCCGAGCGCGAGCAGATCTTGAACGACTTTCTGGAACGTAAGGACAATCTGTTGACCGGAACGGTCAAGCGCATCGAGCGAGGCAGCGCAATTGTGGAGTCGGGTCGCATCGAGGGCGTGATTCCCCGCGACCAGTTGATCCCCAAGGAAAACCTGCGCGTCGGCGACCGGGTGCGAGCCTATGTCGTGAAGATCGAGCCCCAGGCGCGCGGCCCGCAGTTGGTGCTGTCGCGCATCGTGCCGGAGTTGCTGGTGCGACTCTTCGAGCTGGAAGTGCCCGAGATCGAGGAAGGTCTCATAGAAATCCGGGCGGCGGCACGGGACCCCGGAATTCGCGCCAAGATCGCGGTGAAGTCCAACGATCCGCGACTCGATCCGCAGGGAACCTGCATCGGAATGCGCGGCTCGCGGGTTACCGCTGTCACCAATGAGCTCGCCGGCGAGCGCGTCGACATCGTGCTCTACTCGGACGATCCCGCAAAGTTCGTCGTGAACGCATTGGCGCCTGCCGAAATATCGAGCATCGTCGTCGACGAGGAGAAACACGCGATGGATGTGGTTGTCGACGAGGAAAACCTCGCCATGGCCATCGGCCGCAGCGGGCAGAACGTGCGCCTCGCGTCCGAGCTCACAGGATGGGAAATCAACCTGATGGGCGTGGAGGAATCGCAGCAGAAGCACCAGCAGGAGAGCGAGAAGATCCGGGCGCTGTTCATGGAGAAGGTCGACGTCGACCAGGAAGTCGCCGACATCCTGATCCAGGAGGGATTCTCAACACTCGAGGAGATCGCCTACGTTCCCTTGAACGAGATGCTGGAGATCGACGCTTTCGATGAGGATACCGTGAACGAATTGCGCAGCCGCGCGCGCAATGCATTGCTCACGGAAGCGATCGTGCGCGAGGAGTCGGTCGAGAACGTCGCAGAGGATCTGCTGAGTCTCGACGGCATGGATACCGAAACGGCCGGACTGCTCGCCGAAAAAGGCGTCACCACGCGCGATGCGCTGGCCGACCTCGCAGTCGACGAGCTGACCGAGCTCACTGGCTTGGCGAGCGATCGTGCCCAGGACCTGATCATGAAGGCGCGCGCACACTGGTTCGAAGACGAAAATATCGAGAGCGCGGAAAGCGCCAACCAAGGGCACTGAGGCAAGAAGCCCGGAGAAAGACCATGGCTCAGATGACGATCGAGAAATTTGCGACCGAATTGAAAATGCCGCAGGGCATACTGCTCGAGCAGCTCGCGCGGGCGGGCGTTATAGGCAAGAAAGAAGGCGACAGGCTTTCCGAGCAGGATAAGACTCGTCTGCTCGATTACCTGCGCAAGCAGCACGGCGCCGTGGAGCAAAAAAAGAAGATCACGCTAACACGCAAGCAGACCACCGAGATCAAGGCCGCGGACAGCACCGGCCGCGCCCGAACCATCCAGGTCGAAGTGCGCAAGAGGCGTGTGTTCGTCAAGCGCGATGGCGCCGAAGCCGCACCTGCGTCAGAGGAAACGGCGCCGCCGCAACCCGTGATCACTGCGGCGGAGGTCGCTGCGCGCGAGGAGGAGGAACGCAAGGCTGCCGCGCTGATCGCAAAGCAGCAGGAGGAAGTGCAACAAAAGCAGGAACAGGCGAAGAAGCGCAAGACCAAGAAGGAGAAAGAAGCCGAAGAGGCGGAGAAGGCAGCCGAGGCTGCCACAGCCGCGGCCGTCGCCAAGCAACCGGCAGCGGCACAAGCGGCAGCCGAAGCAAAACCGGACGTCAAAGCCAAGACCGAGGGGACGCTGCACCGACCGGCAGCCAAGCCGGGTGCCAAGAAGGGAGAGAAACCTTCGCGCAAGCCATCGGCAACGGCTTTCCAGGAGGAAGCTGCACGTCGTCGCGCACTCAAGCTTCGCGGCGATGTGAGTGGCGGCGCCGCCGTCACCGGATGGAAGCAGCCCAAGACGGGCAGGCATCGCCACGAAGAGGGCGAAGGTGACGGCGAAACGGCGAGCATTGCGCCGCTGGAGCCGGTCATCCGCGAAGTATCGGTACCCGAGACCATCACTGTTGCCGACCTCGCCAGAAAGATGTCTGTTAAGGCCGCGGAAATCATCAAGACCATGATGAAGCTCGGAACGATGGTCACCATCAATCAGGTGCTCGATCAGGAAACGGCGATGATCGTGGTGCAGGAAATGGGTCACAAGGCGATCGCGGCCAAGCTCGACGACCCGGATTCCTTGCTCGCCGAGAGCGAGGAGCACCTTTCCGCAGAACTGCTGCCGCGGCCCCCTGTTGTGACGGTCATGGGGCACGTCGACCATGGCAAGACCTCGCTGCTCGACACCATTCGTCGCACGCGAGTAGCGAGCGGTGAGGCGGGTGGCATCACGCAGCACATCGGCGCGTACCACGTGGAAACTCCGAAGGGCGTGATCACCTTCCTCGACACGCCCGGCCATGAAGCATTTACCGCGATGCGGGCGCGCGGTGCCAAAGTGACCGACATCGTGGTGCTGGTCGTCGCCGCCGACGATGGCGTGATGCCGCAGACCAAGGAGGCGATCGCGCATGCCAAGGCGGGCAACGTGCCGATCGTCGTGGCGATCAACAAGATCGACAAGCCGGAAGCCAACCCGGAGCGCGTCAAGCAGGGACTCGTCAGTGAAGGCGTGCTGCCGGAGGAATACGGGGGCGAGGCTCAGTTCGTGGAAGTGTCGGCGAAGACGGGCAAGGGCATCGATGAACTGCTCGAAGCGGTCCTGTTGCAGGCGGAAGTTCTGGAACTCAAAGCTCCGCGCGATGCGCCGGCGAAGGGGATCGTCATCGAGTCGCGCCTGGACAAGGGTAAGGGCCCTGTCGCCACCATCCTGGTGCAGTCCGGGACGCTGAAGCGTGGCGACGTTGTGCTGGCCGGTGCGGTATTCGGGCGTGTCCGGGCCATGACCGATGAAGCGGGCAAGTCGGTGGCGGCAGTAGGACCAGCGATTCCAGCGGAGATCCAGGGCCTGTCGGACATTCCGCTCGCGGGCGAAGGGTTGCTCGCGCTCGGTGATGAGCGCAAGGCCCGCGAAATCGCCTTGTTCCGCCAGGGCAAGTTCCGCGACGTGAAGCTCGCCAAGCAGCAAGCAGCGAAGCTCGAAAACATGTTCGGAGAAATGGGCGAGACCGAGATCAAGACGCTTGCGCTCATCATCAAGGCCGACGTTCAGGGTAGCTACGAGGCGCTGGCCAACGCGCTATCCAAGCTCTCGACCGACGAAGTGAAAGTCAACATCGTGCACGCCGCGGTCGGCGGCATTACCGAGTCCGATGTGAATCTCGCCCTCGCATCCAAAGCGGTGATCATCGGCTTCAACACGCGTGCCGAGGCTGCAGCGCGCAAGCTCGCGGAACATTCCGGTGTCGATATCCGCTACTACAACATCATCTACGAAGCAGTGGATGAAGTGAAGGCGGCGCTCTCCGGAATGCTTACTCCCGAGCGCAAGGAGAACCAGCTCGGCATGGTCGAAGTGCGCGAGGTCTACCGGATCTCCAAGGTGGGGACGGTCGCTGGTTGCTACGTTACAGACGGCCTGGTGCGGCGCGGCGCCAAGGTGCGGCTGCTGCGCGACAACGTCGTCATCTTCGATGGCGAGCTCGATTCGCTCAAGCGCTTCAAGGACGACGTGCGCGAAGTCAAGGCCGGTTTCGAGTGCGGGCTTTCGCTCAAGAATTTCAACGATATCGAGAAGGGCGATCAAGTCGAGATCTACGAGATCGTTGAAGTGACGCGGACGCTCTGATGTCGGCGGGACCGAGACATGAAAAAGCAATCTCCTCGCGCTCAGCGCGTCGCGGATCAGATTCAGCGCGAGCTGGCCGAGCTGTTGCGCTTGCACCTCAAGGATCCTCGCGTCGGGATGGTCACCATTACAGCGGTCGACGTTTCGCCGGACCTTAACAATGCCAGAGTTCTCTTCACGCATTTCGCGGGCGCAGAAAAGGCGGAAGCTGCGGTCGAGGTCTTGCAACACGCGGCCGGCTACCTTCGCACTGAGCTCGCCCACCGTCTGAAGCTCTACTCGGTACCGCGCCTGCAATTCGCATACGATAGTTCGATAGAGTCTGGACTGAAGCTCTCCAAGCTCATCGACGACGCCATCGAAGACGACCGCAAACATTCGTCCTAGAGTCGATTGCCATTGCAGGCCTTTGTGGACAATCCATCGAAAGCGCCGACGCGTCGCGTCGACGGCGTATTGCTGCTCGACAAATCAGTCGGGCTTACATCCAACACGGCTTTGCAGCGGGCGAAACGACTCTATCGTGCCGACAAAGCCGGGCATACCGGGACGCTCGATCCTGCTGCGAGCGGCTTGCTGCCCATATGTTTTGGCGAGGCGACCAAGTTTGCTCAAACGCTCCTGGACGCGGACAAGCGCTATATCGCGGTGATGCGCCTGGGCGTCACCACGAGCACGGGCGATGCAGAGGGCGAGATTCTTCGCAAGCTGCCGGTCGAGGTCTCGCCCGCCGATGTCGAAGCGGTGCTGCCACGATTCAGGGGCAACATTGCCCAGCGTCCCCCGCGTCACGCTGCGCTCAAGTACCGTGGTCGCAATTATTATGAGTACGCACGCGCCGGCATCGAGATTCCACGCGCCGAACGCAACATCGTCGTGAGCGAGATCATCGTCGAGCTCTGTTCATTGCCCGATGTGCGAGTGCGGATTTCCTGCAGCAAGGGGACCTACATCCGAGTCCTTGCCGAGGACATCGGTGAAGCTCTCGGATGTGGCGCACACCTCGCTTCGTTAAGACGAACTGCGACCGGCGGTTTCGATCTCGCGGCCGCGGCTACCTTCGACAGACTCGCCGCGCTGTCGGAGGCCGAGCGTGACGCCCAGTTGCTGCCGGCAGACGCGCTCGTCGGCGCGCTGCCGAGGCTCGATCTATCATCGGAGGAGGCGGCGCGCATCCTCCGAGGGCAGGCGATCCCCCGCGCCGGAATTGTCGACGGATCGTATCGTGCTTATGCGTCGGAGGTTTTTGCCGGCGTCGCGCACGCTATAGAGGGGATAGTCCACCCGCGACGTCTCGTCGCCCGATCCGGCGATTCGACCGAGCGCCGCGATGCCATTCGGCAGCCGGTCGAATCGCTTGAATCCTAAGCATTTTCCGGGGTAGAATCGCGGTCTTTCGCGAAAGCTCGGAGTGAGATAAAGCATGCCCGTCACGGTGCAGGACAAAGCCAAAGTCATCGCAGCGCATCAGCGCGCCACAGGCGACACAGGTTCCCCCGAAGTGCAGATCGCGTTGTTGACCGCACGCATCAACGGTCTCAACGATCATTTCAAGGTCAACGTCAAGGATCATCATTCGCGCC
>VBCY01000580.1 GCA_005882995.1 Betaproteobacteria bacterium | reverse complement strand
AACGGCTCGCCGCGGAAGGCATCTCTTCGCGCGTGGTGTCGATGGCGTCATGGGACATTTTCGAGCATCAGACGGCGGAATACCGCGCCAGCGTCTTGCCGCCCATGGTGACTGCCCGCGTCGCAGTCGAACAGGCATCGACTTTCGGCTGGGAGCGCTACGTCGGCGCCAATGGCATCGTCATCGGCATGCAGACCTTTGGCGCCTCAGCACCGCTCAAGGCGCTTCTGCAGCAATTCGGCTTCACGGTGGACAAGGTGGTGAGCGCCGCAAAGGAAGTGTTGCGGCGATCGCGTTCATGAGTGGACACCGGGGAGTCGGGCTCTGCCGTTGCCGGGTCATCCCGGCGAAGGCCGGGATCCAATCTTCTATGATGCGATCAGGTCTGCGGATTAAAAAATAGGCCCCGGCTTGCCCCGAAGCGACGATAGTCCGTGAAGACGCCATTACAAGGAGACCCTCCCGCGTGCCGGCTCGTCTGCGGAGAGCTCGAAGCGCTGTTTCTGCCGAACTTCGGAATGCTCGGCGCTTCGCTCCGGCAGCTTGGCGACGAACTCCTGCGTCGCATCGACGACCTCGATCTGGCTCGCGCCCAAGGCAGCACGGCGGGCATTCCGCTGCTCCACCCGTGGGCGAATCGCCTCGCTGGCTTTCACTACAGCGCCGCGGGACGCGACGTCGATCTGCATTCGAGCTCGCCGCTTCTGCATCTTGACGCGAACGGCTTGCCGATTCATGGAGTGCCCTGGTCGATGCTTGCATGGACTGTGACTTCCGCCACTGCGACGGAGCTCATGGCGCGGCTCGAATGGAACCGAGGCGACTTACTTTCGATATTTCCGTTCCCTCACTGGCTGGAGATGTCAGCGCTGCTCGCTGCGGACAGCCTGACGCTGAAGACGACTCTCATTGCCGGAAGCGCCGGTCCCGTGCCGGTGAGCTTCGGCTTCCACCCCTACTTCGGTCTGCCGGGCATTCCGCGCGATGAGTGGCGTGTGCACTTTCCCGCGATGCACCGCCTCACGCTTGATGCGCGCGGCATTCCGACCGGCAGCGAGGAAAGCTTTGCTGCCCTGGACACGACGCTGGAAGGACTCGATTTCGACGATGGCTTTTGCGCCCCCGACGAACAGGTGACGCTTTCATTGTCGGGCGGCGGACGGCACATCAGCCTTGAGTTTCTTCAAGGCTATACCTATGCACAAATCTACGCGCCCAAAGACAGGCCGTTCATCGCGCTCGAACCGATGACGGCACCGACCAACGCGCTGATGAGCGGACGCGGCTTGCGCCTGGTCGAGCCGGGCGCAAAGTTTTCTGCATCGTTTCGCATTCGCGTCACGAGCAATTGACGTAGAGTACCGGCGATCGGGTTTTTCAAGGAGTGTGCGTGGCAGGATTGCGACAGCGCTTTGGGCGGACATTGCGGCTCGGCATCATCGGCGGAGGACCGGATTCGTGGATCGGCGCCATGCATCGCGGCGCGGCGACGCATGATGGCTGGTGGCGCGTCGTGGCAGGTGTGTTGTCGAGGGATCCGGTCCGTTCGCGCGAGGCCGGCGCGGCCATGGGTTTCGATCCGGCGCGCAGCTATGGCGAGGTCTCCGAGATGTTGGCCAAGGAGCGGGAACGCTCCGACGGAATCGACGCAGTGGCCATCATGACGCCCAATGACATGCATTATCGCGACGCGGTGGCCGCCCTCGACGCAGGGCTCGATGTCGTCTGCGAGAAGCCGGTGACCCATGACTTCGCACAGGCCTGTGATCTTGTCGCGCGCAACCGCAAACAGGGACGCATTTTCGCCATTGCTCATGGGTACTCCGCGTACCCGATGACCCGCTACGCAAGGCTCCTGGTACGCGAAGGCGCGCTTGGTCCCGTACGCTTCGTCCAGATCGAATACATACAGAGCGGTTTGGCAACACGCGTCGAGGAAGGGCCGCAAAGCGATCGATGGCGCTGGGTACTCGACCCCAGGCGAAGCGGCCTGGCACTGGTGATGAGCGCAATCGGATGCCACGCCCAGCATCTCGCCTGCTCAGCCGCCGGCATGAACATCGCGCGGGTCGCCGCCGATGTGCGTCCATGGCTGCCCGGACGCAAAGTTGTCGACTCCGTCTCGGCGTTGCTTGAATTCGTGGGCGGCGCACGGGGCACTTTCATCGCTACGCAAGCCGCCGCGGGCGGTGAGAATGACATCCGGCTGCGCATCTACGGGGAAAAGGGCATGCTCGACTGGTCGCACCGGGAAGCAAGCTACCTGCGGCTCGCGCTGCAAGGAGAGCCGGTGCGCACCGTCGGCCGAGGCGATCCGTTTCTGCCGCCAGAGATTCTGGCCCTCGGACGATCGCCTCGCGGACATCCGGAGGGACTGCGCGAAGCATTCGCCAACGTCTACGCCGAGGTGGCTCAGGAGCGCATGGCCCGTTCGCTCGGCGAAGCGCCGCCCGAGCTGCCGTATCCACGCATCGAGGAAGGGGCGCACACCATGGCGTTCATCGAAGCCTGCCTTGCCTCACAGGAGGGTGGCGGCTGGGTCCAAGTGGCGCAATTGCAGGGCTGACTCGAGCGATCTTCAAAAAGAGCGGCCGGGGAGGAACCGGCCCTTCGGTATTCGCCGCCACGTATCGACAGCGGGAACCACCGCTCTCAAACTTATTTCGGAACGTCTCCCGGCTCCGACTTGACGGTGTAGTCGATGCCGTTGTCAGCGGGGCTCTTCAGCTTCACCACCTTGATGAAACCGTAGCCCATGCCCTGGTGACAATTGTTGCAGTCCTTGACGACGCCCAGGTAGGCAGTGTCGAAAGCTTTCAAGTCCTTGGCCATGATCGCCTTGTTGACCGGCGTAAAGGTGTCGTCGTAGAAGCTCTTCCACACCTTGTATTCCGCAGGCTTGGTGACGATCGCCGGGTTCATCGCCCCGTTCATGTACTTGGACATGTACGCAGCCAGCGCCCAGTTGCCATCCTTGGCAGCGAAGTACATGTTCTGAAACCGATCGCCGACCTCTCGCATGGGAATCGCGAATTTCGGCAGCGCGCCTCTTACTTCGTCGATCTGTTTTTGCATCGCGGCGTCGTCCGCGAATGCCGCGCCGGCGCATAGTGCGACGGCTCCCATCATGAATGTCAAAGTGCGTTTGGCGTGGAACATGTGGCTCACCCCCTTCGTTTGTCTTTGCCGGCCCCGCACCTGCGGCTGCCAGGCACGATCCAACTCTGAGGCGAAGCATGCTCGCAAATGGGAGACGAAGGTTTGCGTTAAGTCAAACCATCTGCATGATGCATCGAGCAATGGGGAGCGCGTGAGCCGTGCGGTGCCGCCCAGTCCTTACGCGGCGCGCTGGGTGCTCCGTACCGATGGCGGGAAAAGCGCCTCCATCTCGCGGCGGATGGCGTACGCAGGAAGCTTGTCGTCGATCACGACGTCGCTCCAGGTGAGCGATTGACCCCGTGCGATGGGCCGCGCCAACTTGACGCCATGCGCAAGCCCGAGAGGCAGACCGCCCATCGCAAGTGACTTCTGCGCCGGCAACAGCTTCCCCGAGACGGTGTAGCCGCCTTCTCCGTCGAGCACTTCGCCAACTCTCAAATCGCGCTTGGCCATCGCAACCACATCGGCGTTGAAGCAAGTGGCGCTACCGGTCGCTTCGCCGCGGAGCCCAACCGATGCAACGGAAATGCCGACCTCCAGGCCGATCAAGTGCCACCGTTTGTACAGGCAGGCGTAGCGGCCGCTCGCATCCGTTCGCACCATGTATTCGCTGAAGCAATTGCGGATGTACTCGGTTTCGCCTTCGAACACGACGAAAACGCCAAAGCGGATGTCGTAGTCGATGGGCGTTCCGTCACGCCGCAGCGAAGAAATGACCTCGACCTGCCCTTTTTGTTCGAGAACGCCGCCTTCATCCTGCGGACGGCAGATCGAAGGAATCTCATCGATCGAAGCCGGCGGATACGTCAGCCCATCGGACGGCGCGACGAGTCCGGTGGCGTTGCACACCGCGGTGCACTCGATGGCGGGTTTCGAGCCGTCAAGAAATGAGTTGAACATCTTCGGGTTGAGCGCGCCAATTTTCGCCTGCTCGGGTGTGAGCCCGTAGTGACCCCACACCGTTTCCGGGGTCGATTGTGCGAAGTGCGGTAGCCATTTGTGACCGCGGCCTGCCGCGACGACGCTGAAGCCCGCGGCACGCGCCCAGTCGACCAGATCGCAAATGAGCGCTGGCTGGTCCCCGAAGGCAAGGCTGTAAACGACACCTGACTCACGAGCCCTGCGCGCAAGGAGCGGTCCGCAAAAGGCATCGGCTTCGACCGTCACATTGACGACATGCTTGCCATTGCGAAAGGCTTCCAAGCAATGCTCGACCGCAGCGATCGGATTGCCGGTGCACTCGATCGCGATGTCGATCTTCGGATGCCGAAGCAGAGCCTGCCAGTCGTCGCCGACATGGGTGGTGCCGTGCGCCAGAGCATCATCGATTGACGTCGCGCCATAGCGCTCGGCCTTCCAGCCAACACGTGCCAGATTGGCGCGGGCATTCGCCGGCGAAAGATCGGCGATGGCAGCGAGGTGCACGCCCGGCGTCTTCGGAACCTGTGCAAGATACATCGCGCCGAATTTGCCGGCGCCGATCAAGCCGAGACGGAGCGGCTTGGCCTGATCGGCGAGCTTGCGCAGACCCTGGTAAAGGCTCATGCGGTTTTCCTCTGAGGTCTTTAGGGGAACAGGCCCTAGGCAGCCAGCTCGGCGCGCAGCGCTTCCGGCGGCGTCCCATTCCTCCACGGCAACGCCACCGGATAATCGCGGAGCAGACAATCATCCGGCAGACACTCGATCGGCGTGAAGTCGCGGTGCGCGATGTACTCGGGACGCTTGAAGCGGCGGATATGATTGGACACCGCGCACAGGCTTAAGTACACGCTGATCCGGTTCCATGGCGACAGATTGGAGCTCGACGCGTGCACCAGGCAAGAGTGGAACAGGATCATCGAGCCCGCGGATCCCTTGGGCGCGACGATGCCGCCTCGCGCAACCAGCTTGGAGATGGTGTCATGACTGATGGTCCACAGCGGGTAGCTGGTCGTCGACGTATCGTGTTCGGCATCGATTACGCCGAGCTTGTGACTCCCTGGAATGAACATCAGCGGACCGTTGAACTCGTTTACTTCATCGAGAAAGATGGCGACGTTCATCGCCCGCGCTTCCGGCATGTCGTCGTCGTTCTTCCACGTGCCGTAGTCCTGATGCCACTGCCAGACGTCGCCGTCGAACGCCATCTTGCCGTTGATCTTGAACTGGTGCATGTACACCGGCTCGCCAAAGACTTGGCTAACGGGCTCGACCATCCGCGGATGCCGCGCGAGCCTCGCGAAAGGATAGCTATACAGGTGCGCAGCGAAATTGGTGCGCACCGCATCGCTGCCCTTTTCGCGGACGTTTTCCGGACGACGCTGCGCGTAGAGCGAAGGCACCTCGTCGATGAGCACCTTGATCTCTTCGGGTCGAAAGTGATCAGGGAAGAATAGGTAACCCTCGCGGTCGAAGCGCTGAAGTTGTCCGGCGGTGAGTTTCATGGTGCCTCCTGATACTCAATTCGCAAATGTTAATCCCTGCTCTGCGGACTCGCGAGGTCCCTTCATCGAGGCACTCTTGCGAAAAACTGGCGGTCCGCTTTCACGCCGCTGACGACATTGTAATCGCTACACACTCGTCATGCGAGACGCGCAAAGTGATTGCTCTCGTATTTGGAGCGGCATAGAGTTGCGTGACCCACTCTCCAATAATACGAGCGCGTAAAAACCGGCGCGCATCCAACAGGATCCACGAGTACAAGGAGAAGCAATGAGGACCTTACATATTCTTGGTGTGCTCTTGATCGCAGCACTGACGCTCGGAGGCAATTGTGGCGGTGGAAGTTCGAGTAACAACTCGAGCGGCGTCAGAGTAGTAGCGCTCATCCCGGTACCGAATGTCACGCCAACAACCAACTTCTCCTTCGACATCAGTGCCGTCGACAGCGCCAAGGGGCGCTACTACTTCACCGATCGGAACAACAAGTCGGTCGACGTCATCGACATCAAGACCAACACCTTTCTGAAGATGATCACCGGCGGCTTCGCCGGCTGCGACACGGGGCCAACCTGCGCAGGCGCGAGCAATCCCAAGTCGGGCCCCGACGGACTGAACATCATCCCAGGCACCAACTTCATCTATGTCGGCGACGTCAACTCGGTCAAGATCATCGATACTTCGACCGACACGGTGGTGAACACTATCAAGATCGGCGGCACGTCGGGATTCCGCGCCGACGAAGGTTGCTACGATCCCGACCACAAGATATTCATGATCAACAGTCCGGAGGAGAGTCCGCCGTTCGCGACCTTCATCGATACGACGACGCAGAAGATCATCGCCACGCTGCTATTCGCCGACTCCAGTGGCCTCGAAGCCTGCACCTACGACCACGCGACGCAGACCTTCCTGAACAACAACGACGGCACGATTGCCAATCCGGACGGAGAGATCGACGTGATCCCGGCGTCCTTCGTGATGCAAGGGACCCCGACCAATCCGGTGACGCTGTCGCTGCCGGCTCCCACGCCTGCCAATGGATTCAAGGTATTCCCTCTCGGCAACTGTGATCCAACCGGGATGGATTTGGGACCGGGTACCGACGTGGTGGTTTCGTGCCGGCAAGGTACGACCGGCGCTCCGCTGACCGTGCTGATCCTCAACCGGGTGACTGGCGCAGTGCTAGCGACGCTCAACGCGGGAGGCGGCGATCAGATCACCTACGACGCAGCGACTAACCGCTACTACCTCGCGGCGAGCCGCTGGACCGCCACCGGACTCGCGGCAACCGGCGGAGCGTGCAGTGCCGCGTCACCGTGTACTCCGGTGTTGACGGTGATCGACGCGGCGACACGATCGGTTGTCGT
>VBCY01000579.1 GCA_005882995.1 Betaproteobacteria bacterium | reverse complement strand
TCTATCGCTTCACCTGCTGCCGACGCTGCCTTCTGCCCGTGCAGGATTGCTAACGCGATGGGGAGAGCAGCGCTACAAGGGTATCTTCTCGTTGTTGTCCGGGGTGGGTTTCATTCTGATCGTGGCCGGATATTACGTCGGGACGCGTGGAGCGCAGTTGTTCGCCTCGATCCCAGCGGCTCGCGCGGCAGCGCCGTACGCGATGATCATCGCTTTCATCCTGCTGGCCACGTCGCACAGCCCGTCGCACATCCGCGCGACACTGAAGCATCCGATGCTGATCGGAGTGCTGATCTGGGCAATTGTGCATTTCCTCGCCAATGGAGACCTGCGAGGCAGCATCCTCTTCGGAGCTTTGGCGGCCTACGCTGTCGTCGACCTGATTTCCGCGGTACAGCGGGGAGCCACGGCCACCTTCGTCCCGACTGTGCGAGCCGACATCATAAGCATCGTCGCGGGCACAGTAGTTGCGCTTCTGTTGATGACTTTCCACCGTACGCTCTTTGGCGTCCCCGTGGTCCCGTTCGGATACTGAATCGCCTCAACGGGGACCCTCACTGCGACGCGCCGGCCCCATCCTTGCCGCCGTTCGCGCACGTCAGCGTATTCTCCCAGTAAGAGTTTCTGGGTCCGTAGAACGCAGCCAGCTTCGCCTCCACGGCAAATCCCGCCTTGCCCGCCGATCGCATTTCCTTGAGTCCGGCGCAGTTCGCCCGCAGTTCGTCAGTCGTCGGGAGTCGCGCATGCGCACATTCGTGGAAAAAAATGAAGTCATGCATCTCCGGGGGCAGGGTCTTGAGCTTGTTAGTGTTCCAGACGATTCGATATCCCGACGCCGTTGGCGCGGCGATTGCAACCCGGCCGAGCTGATACACGACATCGCCCGGCGAAGCCTCGGCCTCCATCACCGTCGCGCCCCTGGCAATGCAATCGGCGTGTGTGCCGTCGGCGAAGATGAAGGCCATCGCCGATGGCGATACGACTACCAGCCAAGCGATACTTAGAAAACGGGCGTGCGTGAGCGCCTTGCGCAATGCGTCCACCGCCTCTTAGACCGGCGGGATCAAGCCGTTCTTGCCGATGGTGATGCGTTCGGCAATGACCGTAGCGTTGGAATCGCGCGTGACATGGGCAATGATGTGGGTGCCCGGAGTAAGGAGCGCCAGCAGAGTTGGACCCAAGGGTGATATTTTGATCGACATTTGTCCGCTAGTTCGCTGATTATATTATGTCAGACATCACGATGCCGGCACCATGACCAACCGATCAGTGCCCGATTCTGCGCCCCACGCTTCTCCGGATCTTCCGAGCATCTGACGCACGTTCGCCTGGTCGCGATTGGAGGCAAAGGTGTCGAATTTCTCGGTTACCGGATCGAAACGAACAAGCGCATTGACGCTCCAGTCGGTAAGCCACACTTTGTCCTTATCGTCGACCCATACCGCATAGGTGTGCGCGTTGCCGGGCAATTTCCATTCACGCCAGGTTTTGCTTGACGGGTCATACATGCCGACCTGGCCTGTATTCCAATAGCTCACCCAGATGCGGCCGCGCGAATCCGACCAGAGCCTGCGTGCGCCTTGTCCCTTGGTAGGCGGATCGATCACCGAAGCTTCCCCGGTCTCGGTATCGACACGCGCAATGTAATTGCCGGCGAGCGAAGCGTAATAGATTTCGCCGCTCGGGGTCGTGGTAATGCCATAAGGCCCGCTGCCGCTCGGCGCTTTCCAGACGGTCACTACGCCGGTGGAGGGCTCGAGCCGACCGTAATAACCGGCTTGCCCGGTAAACCAGACACGACCCTTTTTATCGAAGGTGAGCGTGTTGAGATTTGCACGTCCCGTGTCAGCAGGAAGCGGCCAGACTTTCACTTGGCGCGTTTTCGGATCGAAGCGCACGATGGCATTCTGTCCACCGTCAGTGATCCACGCCGCACTATCCGGTCCGACGACCACGCCATGTGGCGCCGAGCGAGGGCCCAGGGCGATCTCGTCTATCTTTCCGCTTTTGGGATCGAGAATTCCCAGTTTTCCTGTCGCCTGAGCCGTGTAATAGACCGGGGCGCCCTGCCCCGGCGCCGCAGCGACATCGTGTGGCTGAGATCCGCGGGGCACATCGAAATAGACCTGCTGAGCGCCGACGCCGGTCGCAACCAGCAGAATGACCGAAGACGTACGCGCCGCCCAGCGCGCCCACCGCTTGATCCCCTCGTTTCTTCGCGTCATCGGATTTTCCTCGCGCAATTGGCGCCCAGAATCTCTTGGGACCGCAGCAACGCCCCAAAAGTTTGAAGTCTGGAAGAAAAGGCTCGTCTGCCGCGAGCCGTTGCTTATGACCGGAGTATGGTGTCAACGGTAGCGAGGTCGCTCTTCTCTGTCGCGGCGCCATCCGTGTCCATACCAACTCTAGGCCGCTCTCAGCGGTGCGGCGCAATGCGGAGCTACTTGCATCGAGCGCGCAACTCCTGCATGTGCTGCGACACGGCCGCATGGTCAGGCGAGCCGGGTTGCACGCGCTTGGCGAGCTCCTGCAGTCTCGGCTGAAAGCTCTGGATGCGCTTTGCGATCGGTTCCATTTTTGCCAAAAGCTCCTGGCGCTTGCCCCGATCGCCGTCGCGCTGTGCAGCCGCCGCCTGCGTGCTCAGCTTTTGCAACGCGCATCGATCGGGCGCCATCTTGCTCTGAATGTCCATGTACTCCTGCGCTTCTGGGGAGGCAGCAAACGCATCGCTGCCGCTCCAAAGCATGCAGGCGAGAACACACAAGCTGACGCGTGAAGCCAACGGCATCTTACGTAATCCGTAGATTCGTAGCTTACAGCAATGTGTAGTACGCAGTTAATCCGGCAACAGTCGCTCATTTAGCCGAAGGTTGCGCCTGAGCGGGCGTAGGCATAGCATGGTTCCCGCTTTGTACATGGAGGACGCCATGCGCCACGTAGCTCTGCACCTTAGCTGTGCCGCCACCATCGCGCTTTTCGCGCCTCTCGCCCAGGCGGTGACTTGCGACATCGTCTTCGATCGGACCGGAACCCTGATTTACCAGGACACAATGCCACCCGTGGATCTTTCGGAGCGAGGTGCGGCGGCGCGCGAAAAAATGCGCGAGCGCGGTGAACTGCTGATGATCATCGAATCCAGCCAATGCCCACGACTGGTCTTCTCGAGTGTGACCGGCGCTGCAAGCGTCGATGAGATCGTCTCGGGCATGCAGCCGTATATCGCCGTGACCGGCGGGATGGGCTCGACCGCCCGCCCAGGTGGCGGCAAACCGGCGACAGCGCCAGCACCTACGGCACCGGCCGCGCGCAACTCCGGTGCCCCAGGTCGCTACTAACTGATCAGCGCGTCAGGACTCGTACTTGAATGACAGCGCCACACGCGCGCGGTAGGCAACGACCTTTCCGCCATCGATCTTGACGTCGAGCTTCTCGATGTCGGCGATGCGCAGATCGCGTAGCGAGCCTGCGGCGGTCGCCACAGCGCGCTGCACTGCATCCTCCCATGATACCGGGCTGGTGCCCACCAGTTCCGTGATCCGATAGACGCTTTCACCGCCGCCACGTGTCTTCTTGCTCTTTGCTTTTGCCACGTCGTTTCTCCTTCCATCGGGGGCGGAATCCCGCCCGTTGGCCAAAGATGCCTGGTTTCGCAGCGTCTCTTCTTATTCGCCGCAACTTGCAGACGTATTGCTCAATGCCTGCTTCTTTGTATTCCCAGCCACGCCGATTGTCAATGCAGCCACACCTGGCCGAACC
>VBCY01000578.1 GCA_005882995.1 Betaproteobacteria bacterium | reverse complement strand
GTCTCTTCAACTCGAGTCTCGACGGAAACGTACGCCGCGCGATCGACATCCACGAAGGAGAAGAAGTTGACGAGTCCGCCTTCAAGGCGCTCGTTCGCCAAGCGGTCGCCCTCAACAGTTGTGGCAAGTCGAAACCTTCGAAGAAAGCGAAGTCCTAAGGGATTCCGCCCCTGAACAGATTTCAATGGCCGCTGTTGAACACTGAGGTCGTCAGCTTTGCGGTCGTGAAGCGCCCGTCGCGCCGGCCCGCCGCTATGTAAAATGGAAAGGTGCCCCGTACTTGGCGACGCCATGATTGGCGTCGGTACTCGGGTTTCAGGAAGGAGACCGCTCGATGCGTATTCTCGTTATTGGCGCCATCATCGTGAGGTAACCTGATCCGCTCTTGGAGCGGCGACTGTGCGGCGGACCGCTGCGAGCGCCAGGTGCTCGGCGGCCTTGTTTTGTTGCCACCAACTCAGAAAGGCCCGGAAGTCGCCCCCGAATTTGCTACTTTTCGTATTCTCGTTATTGGCGCCATCACCGTGAGGTAACCTGATCCGCTCTTGGAGCGGCGACTGTGCGGCGGACTGCTGCGAGCACCAAGTGCTCGGCGGCCTTGTTTTGTTGCCACCAACTCAGAAAGGCCCGGAAGTCGCCCCCGAATTTGCTACTTTTGAGGTCCTCGTAGACCTCGTTGCACATGGCGCCCTCTCCACGCCCTACGCCTCGAGTCGTCGCGGTATAGTCGCAAGCCCAAAATTGCTTCTCGAGATCCGCCGTGGCTTCACGAGCGTTGACCAATTCGTTGGGCCGAGACGACCTCGTGGACTCTTGGGCGTATGTTTGTGCGCTCAGGCAACCCAGCATTGCGGCAACGAACAAAGCGGCAGCGGCCCGCGCCGTCGAAGAGGCGGGATGCCGGTTCGAAATGGCGATGCGTGTCATGGTGTTCTCCTTAGTCTAAGCGATTGGTCCTCTGCAAAAAGCAAGGCAACCCTATCTGCTGGCGTGCTCGAAATCTTTGCGCTAATCTTGATTTTTCCCTGAGAACTGCCTGATTTTTTTGTCACAGCCGGGATGGCGGGCGCATACGAGGGCTGAGAGTTGGTCTACCTATTTGACGAGTATTCGCTCGATTCCGACCTGCGTGAACTGCGGCGCGGACCCGATATCATCTCGGTCGAACCGCAGGTCTTCGACCTCCTGATTTTCCTCATCCACAATCGCGGGCGCGTCGTCAGCAAGGACGATTTGTTGGCGAAAGTTTGGAATCGCCGAATCGTTTCGGACTCGACGCTGAGCAGCAGAATTACGGCCGTTCGACACGCAGTCGGCGACAGCGGCACCAAGCAACGACTGATTCGCACTATAGCCCGTAAGGGATTCCGCTTCGTGGGAGTCGTTCAGGAGCAAGTTCTTCCAGGTGACGAAGCCGCCACCAAACCCATTTTGCTGGCAAAGCCGGATGAAACGAAGTCGTTGGCAAGCACTCGGCCGGGTTCGGCGGAACGCCGCCAGTTGACGATCATGGTCTGCAATGTCGTCGAGACGGCAGCGTTGTCGGCGCGGCTAGATCCGGAAGAGCTGTGCGAAATCGTCGACGAGTTTTACGGATGCATCAGAGCGGTCGTTAAGCAGCATGGTGGATACCTTGCCAAGTACACCGACGATGGGGTTGTCGCCTATTTCGGATACCCACAGGCTCACGAAGACGATGCGGAGCGGGCCGTGCGCACGGGGCTTGCGGCGACCAATGCGATCAGAGAACTCGGCAGCAAACGCTTTGCCGAGCCGTTGCAAGCGCGCGTTGGCGTGGCGACTGGTTTGGTGTTGGTCGGAAACTCAATTGGCGCCGACCCAGCGTCAAAAGACGGCGTAGTCGGTGAAACGCCTTATGTCGCCGCACGCCTGCAAGGATTAGGCGACCCGGGTGAGGTTGTAATCTCGGTCAGCACTCGCGAGCTCGTTGGAAACCTGTTCGACTATCGGGAGTTCGGAACGCGCCGATCGACCGGAACCGCGGAGCCAATCGCCGCGTCGGTAGTTCTGGGCGAAAGCGCACTTGCCAGCCGGTTCGAGGCGCTGCGCCCGAGACGCAATCAGCTCATTGGCCGAGAAGAGGAGTTGAAGCTCCTGTTGCGTCGCTGGAATCAGGCGAAGGCCGAAGAGGCTCGCGTGATTCTCATCTGCGGAGAGCCTGGAATTGGCAAATCACACCTTGTCGCCGCCTTCCAGGACGCGATCAGGGCTGAGCCGCATACGTGCATGCGCTATTTCTGTTCGCCCCATCGCATCCAGACGGCGCTGCATCCGGTCATAACCCAGCTCGAACACGCGGCCGGATTTACGGCGGGTGACGGCGACAACGCGAAGCTTGACAAGCTCGAGCGCCTGCTCGCCTTGTCTTCGCAAGACCTCGGCAAGGATGTGGCACTCTTTGCCGAGCTTCTCTCGGTCTCGACTGCCGACCGCTATGGAGCACTGTCGCTCAGCGCCCAACGCCGCAAAGAATTATTGCTGGAGAGCTTCGTTGCCCAGCTCGTTGGGCTCGCCGCACTCCAGCCGGTAGTGATGGTTCTTGAAGACCCGCACTGGATTGACCCGACCACGCGCGAGCTTTTCGACATCATCGTCGACCGCATTCGCGATTTGCCGGTGTTGTTGATTATGACTTATCGCCCTGATTTCAGTCCGCCCTGGCTCGGCCAGTCGCATGTCACGGCCCTGACGATAAACCGTCTGGGCCGACGGGAAAATGCGGCCCTCATCAAACAAGTTGCCGGTGGGAAGGACCTTCCGTCTCCCCTTCGGGAACAAATAATCACGCGCACTGACGGGATCCCTCTCTTCATCGAAGAAATGACGAAATCTGTCCTCGAAAGCGGAATCCTGCGCGAGGAGAGCGGCGCTTATGTTCTCGACGGGCCGTTGCCGGTGGTCGCCGTTCCATCGACTTTGCAAGGTTCGCTCATTGCAAGGCTAGATCGCATCGCACCGGCTCGCGTGGTGGTGCAGACCAGTGCAGCCCTCGGCCGCGAGTTCCGTTACGCCGTCCTGAAGGCCGTCACTTCGCTGCCGCACACCGAGCTCGAGACGCTATTGGACCAGCTCGTGACCTCCGAACTCGTGCACCGCCGTGGTGATGCCCCGCACTCTGTTTACGCCTTCAAGCACGCGCTCGTGCAGGATGCGGCCTACGAGACGATTCCGAAGAGCCGGCGGCCGTCGATCCACGGTCGTATTGCCGAGGTGTTGGAGCAGCAGTTTCCCGATATCGCCGAACATCACCCGGATGTCCTGGCATATCACTGCGCGGAGGCCGGCCTTGCAGAAAAGGCGATCGATTTCTCGATCAAGGCCGCCCATATGGCCGTCGAGCGCTCGGCCGGCGTCGAGGCGCTGGCCCAGGTCGAAACAGCCATGACGCTGCTGCCCAGGGTCTCGGCGGAGTCAGAACGGCAGCAGCTCGATGGGCGTCTGCACGTTGCACTGGGCGATGCGCTCGTGATGACGAAGGGTTTTGCGTCGCCTGAAGTGATGAGCACATTGTCGCGGGCCCGCCAGCTTCTTGACGAGACCGATCACCCAATCGAATCCCTTCGCGCGCTATGCGGGTTATTCAACTACTACCTGATGCGGTCCGAATCGCCCGCCTGCCTTGATCTGACCGCTCAGCTGCTAAAACGTCCTCTCGACCGACCGGCCGCGAACGTGATTCATTACCTCGCTGGCACGGCCCATCTGCATCTGGGGAATTTCAGGAAGACGATCCACCATCTCGAAACGGCGCTCTCCCTTTACGAGGAGGATGTCTGTGGCTCTGTCGCATTCGTGGCCGGCTACCACTTGCGCTCGTTTACGCTCATCTGGCTGGCTCTGGGCTACCTCTACTCGGGTTCGCTAAAGCGGGCGGCAGAAACTATCTCAGCTGCAGTGCAGGATGCACGGAGCAGATCGCATCCATTCACACTGGTTTCTGCGCTGCTGGCTCTGGCCCGCTTCCGAATTCACACACATGACGTAAAGGGGGCGATCGACGCGACAGAGGAAGGCTTGGCCATCGCGACGGAACACCGCAGTCCCTACCATGTGTCCCGTGCCAACGTGCTGCGCGCGGTTAACATCGTTGCGCGTGGTCGGGCGGAGGAAGGGATAACGCTCATGGAGCACGCGCTCGTGGCGCATCGCAATACCGGAGCGAACTTTCAGAGTTCTTATAACCTGTCCTGCCTGGCCGAAGCGCATGCGCGAGCGGGAAAGATCGCGCGCGCAGTTGAACTTGCTGACCAGGCAGTGGCAGAAGTCAGCCGTACTGGAGAGCGTTGGTGGGAGGCCGAAGCTCAACGCTCACGCGGAGAGATCCTCCTGACGGCCGCTCCGTCGCATCATGCGGAGGCGGAGCGTTGCTTCAAGAACGCGCTTGCCTGTGCCAAGGGTCAGGAGGCCAAGCTGTGGGAGCTGTACGCGGCGCAAAGTCTAGCCAGCCTATGGCTGGCGCAGGGCCGCAACGACGAGGCGCGCGAATTGTTGGCGCCGGTGTACGCGGCATTTGCTGATGGCTTCGATACCGCAGATCTGAAGCTCGCAAAAGCGATGCTGGATCAGCTGGTTCGGCCTGCAAGTCGTGTCCTTCGTCGGAGCGGGTCTGGAGCAGTCAAACGCGGCCAATGACGCCAAGTCGGGGAGAAGCCGCGCCGATGTCCGCTTTCACAGCGGTCGAACGGCCGTAACGGGTCCGATAGCGCCCACTCACGACTCACA
>VBCY01000122.1 GCA_005882995.1 Betaproteobacteria bacterium | reverse complement strand
AATTGATCGTGGAGTACTTGGTCCGAACCAGGACGTCGCCCGGATCCAGTTCATTTGCGGCCATCTCAACGAAGCGACTGCGGATCACCCCGTCCTCCTGGAAGGTCCGATACGCCTTGAAGTGCTCAACGGTCTGCATGGGTTTCTCCTCCTCCTTTTAGGTTCCGGTCAAATCGGCGCCGCGGCGGCCTCTCCCGCCATGTGAGGCAGCGCCATGTAATCGTGGGTGCGCATTTCCATCAGGCGACTGACGACGCGCGAAAAATCCTGGCTGTTCGGACCATCGCGGTAAAGCTCTTCCGCCGGTACCGCAGCCGACAGAAGCAACTTTACCCGATGATCGTAGAGCACGTCGACGAGCCAGGTGAAGCGCCGGGCCGCGTCGCCCCTGTCGGGGCTGAGCTCGGGCACGTCGGACACAATGATGACCGCGAAGCGGCGGGCAAGCTCAAGATAGTCGAGCTGGGAGCGCGGTCCCTCGCACAAGGTCGCAAAGTCGAACCACACTACACTGCCGCCGCGACGCTTCGCCTTGAGCGAGCGCGATTCGATGGCGAGGCGTGGGTCCTCGTCGCCGCCAGGCCGCATGCGCTCGTACAGGGCCGAGAGCTGGGCGTCCGCCGAGCCCGTAGGACCGAGGTAGTAGCAGGCGCAGTGCTCGAGCTCGCGCAGCCGGTAATCGACGCCGGCATCGATTTCGATCACGTCGAGCCAGCGCTCGATGAGCGCGATGGTCGGCAAGACCTTCTGGCGCTGCAGCCCATCGGGATAAAGATCGTCGGGACGGTAATTGGAGGTCATCACGAACACCGTCCCGAGATCGAAGAGCGCACCGAGCAGGCGGCCCAGGATCATCGCATCGGCGATGTCCGACACATGGAACTCGTCGAAGCAGATCAGGCGATGGCGATGCGCGATACGCCTCGCTACCACGGCAAGCGGATCGACGGTTCTGGAATGTGCGCGAAGCTCCTCGTGCACTGCCTTCATGAACGCGTGAAAATGCACGCGGGTCTTGCGACGCAGAGGCACAGCGGCGCAAAACGCGTCCATGAGAAAGCTCTTGCCGCGACCGACTCCACCATAGAAGTAGACCCCGCGAGGCGGCGCGGGATGCTTGAGCCAACGACGCAACAACGATCGGCGCGCATTCCGAAAGGCGATCAGCTCATCAAAGAGACGCTGCAGGCGATCGAGCGCGCGCTCCTGTGCGGAATCGAGAGCAACCCGCCGACGCTCGAGATCGGGCGCGATGTAATCGGTGAGAGCGCCACGGCGCAGACGGCGTTCATCTCCCGCTGCGAGGTTCCGGGTGTCGTTCAAACCGCTCGGCCTCGCGCGTTCATCGCCGCGTCTTTAGATGTTGAGCGTGCGCTTATCGACCGCGAGAGCCGCCTCCCTCACGGCCTCGGTGAGCGACGGATGAGCATGGCAGATACGCGCGATGTCTTCACTCGCCGCGCCGAACTCCATCGCCACCACGCCTTCGGCGATCAGCTCGGACACCATGGGGCCGATGGCGTGCATGCCCAGAATGCGGTCGGTCTTGGCGTCGGCGACAAACTTCACAAAACCGCGCGTGTCACCGAGTGCGCGCGCCCGGCCGTTGGCACTGAACGGAAACGATCCGGAGCGGTACGCAACTCCGGCGGATTTGAGATCTCGCTCCGTTTGCCCGACCCATGCGATCTCGGGCGAAGTGTAGATGACCCAGGGCACCGTGTTGAAATCGACATGGCCATGCTGGCCGGCGATCCGCTCTGCAACTGCGACGCCTTCGTCTTCGGCCTTGTGGGCGAGCATCGGCCCTCGCACAACATCTCCGATCGCCCACACGCCGGGAAGGTTGGTCCTGCAATCGCCATCGACTGACACGAACCCGCGTTCATCGAGCTTGAGGCCCACCACGTCGGCGCCAAGATTTCCTGTATACGGCACGCGCCCAATGGATACGATCAGCTTGTCGAAATGTGCGCTTTGCGCCTTGCCGCCGGCGTCCGTGTAGTCGACGGTGACATCATCGCCTCTGGTAACGCGAGTAATGTTGACCCCCAGCTCGATCTTGAGTCCCTGCCGGGTGAACTGCTTCCAAGCCTCGCTTGCGACCTGTTCGTCGGCGATGCCCAGGAACACTGGGAGCGCTTCGAGGATCGTCACGTCCGCTCCCAGCCGACGCCACACGCTGCCCATTTCGAGTCCGATCACTCCCGCTCCGACAACGCCCAGGCGCTTGGGCACGTCTGGAATCGCCAGAGCCCCTTCGTTGTCGAGAATACGCTCGTTGTCGAAGGGCGCTCCGCTAAGCGCGCGGGGCCTGGAGCCAGTCGCGATGATCACGTTTTTCGTCTGCAGCTCTGCGGCGCCAGGTCCCGATACCTTGATTTGCCATGTGCCCGGCGCTCCACCGGCAAAGCTTCCGACGCCGTGCAAGAAACGGATCTTGTTTTTCTTGAACAGGTAGAGGATACCGTCGTTGTTCTGGCGCACCACTTTGTCCTTGCGTGAGAGCATGCGCTCCACATCGATTGCGATGTCCTTCACCTGTATGCCGTGCTCGGCGAAGCCGTGGCCGGCATGCTCGAAATTATCAGACGATTGAAGCAACGCCTTGGAAGGGATGCAGCCGACGTTGGTGCAGGTGCCGCCCGGGGCGGGCTTGCCTTCGGAGTTAGTCCAGTCGTCGATGCATGCAGTCGCAAAACCCAGTTGAGCCGCGCGTATGGCGGCGACGTAGCCGCCGGGGCCAGCGCCGATGACGATCACGTCAAATGACTCTGCCATCGCCAAACGCTATCGACATTGGTACGAAGCACACAGCAAAGCGTAGCGAGCGCCCTGAGCGCGCGAAGGCCCGCAGCGAGCCCCGAGACAGTACAGATGAAGTACGGCGAGGGGCAAGCGAGGACACGACAAAGCGATCGAGGCGCGCAGTAGCTTTGCGATGCTACAAGTCAAGGAGCATGCGCGCCGGATCCTCCAGCGCTTCCTTGATGGCCACGAGCGATAGCACCGCCTCTCGTCCATCGATGATGCGATGGTCGTAGGATTGCGCGAGGTAGTTCATCGGACGCACGACGATTTGGCCGTTTTCGACGACGGCGCGATCTTTGGTGGCGTGCACGCCGAGAATCGCCGACTGCGGCGGATTGATGATCGGCGTGGAGAGCATCGACCCGAACACGCCGCCGTTGGAGATGGTGTATGTGCCGCCGGTGAGCTCTTCCACAGTGAGCTTGCCTTCCTGCGCGCGCTTGCCGAAGTCCGCGATCTGCTGCTCGATTTCGGCGATGGTCAACTGGTCCGCGTCGCGCAGGATAGGCACGACCAGACCGCGCGGGCTTCCCACTGCGATGCCGATGTCGAAGTAGCCGTGATAGATGATGTCGGTGGCATCGATGGACGCGTTCAGCGCCGGAAACTTCCTCAAGGCGTGCACTGCGGCCTTGACGAAGAACCCCATAAAGCCGAGCTTGACACCGTGTTCCTTCTCGAAGCGCTCTTTGTAGCGATTGCGCAGTTCGATCACCGGCGCCATGTTCACTTCGTTGAAGGTGGTGAGAATGGCTGCGACCGACTGCGATTGCACCAGACGCTCGGCGACGCGTTGGCGCAGCCGCGACATCGGGACGCGCTGCTCGGGGCGTCCGCCAGCTTTCGTCGGCAACGGGACTGCCGGAGCTTTGGCGACCGGCTCGGGCGCGGACAGCTTCGGCGCTTTCGGCGTCGTCGCTTTAGCTTCCACGGCTTCCAGCACGTCGCCTTTGGTAATCCTTCCGCCACGGCCGGTACCGGTGACTTGCGCGGCGGCGACTCCCTGGTCGGCCATCAATTTTCGAGCGGACGGCAGCGCCGAGACATTGTCTTGAGCCGCGACTGCCGTTGCCGAAGGCGATGGTGGCGCAGCCGCCGCTCCCGCAACGACCGCGCTCTTGGCGGCGGTCGCCTTAGCGGCGGTGTCTATGACTGCGATCACCTCCTGAGCCATGACGGTCGCGCCATCGGGCTTGCGAATCTCGGCGATTACGCCGGAATCCGGAGCCGGCAATTCCAGAACAACCTTGTCAGTCTCGACATCGATGAGATTTTCATCGCGCCTGACCGACTCGCCCGCCTTTTTGTGCCAGTTGACGAGCGTCGCTTCCGTAATCGATTCCGGCAGCACGGGAACTTTGACCTCGATGAGCATGAGCGCGCCTTTGTGCTGATCAATGGGCGGTGACGGTGCTAATCAGTGCGCGGTGACCATCTCGCCTGATCCGAGCCTCGTCGCGAACGCGTCCAGGACCAGCTGGTGTTGTTGTGCGAGGTGCTTCGCCATATAGCCCACTGCGGGGGAAGCCGAGATAGGACGCCCGGCGTACGCGAGAACCTGTTGTTCGGGGATGTCGCCGCGCAGGTAGGCGCGCAGCCGGTACCAGGCGCCCTGGTTCTGCGGCTCTTCCTGGCACCAGACGACTTCCTTGGCGTCAGGATAGATCGCGATCTGCTGTTTGAAATCGTCATGCGGAAACGGGTAGAGCTGCTCGAGGCGGATGACGGCGATGTCGGTACGCTTGTTGTCCCGCCGATGGGCAATCAAGTCGTAATAGACCTTGCCGCTGCACACGATCACTCGCCGCACATCTTTGACGGGGAGTGCGTCAGGATCACCGATCACCGTGTGGAAATGCCCTTCCGCGAGATCCTCCAGCTTCGACACCGCTTCCTTGTGCCGAAGCAGGCTCTTGGGCGTCATCACGATGAGCGGCTTGCGGAAATCCCGTACCATCTGCCGCCGCAGCAAGTGGAAGATCTGCGCCGGAGTCGTTGGCACGCAGACCTGGATATTGTGCTCGGCGCAGAGTTGCAGATAACGTTCCGGACGCGCCGATGAATGCTCCGGCCCCTGGCCTTCGTAACCGTGCGGCAGCAGCAGTGTCAGGCCGCAGACCCGGCCCCATTTCACTTCGCCCGCGGCGATGAACTGATCTACAACCACCTGCGCTCCGTTGGCAAAGTCGCCGAACTGCGCTTCCCATGCAACCAGCTTGGTCGGCTCCGAGGTGGCGTATCCGTATTCGAACCCGACTACCGCGGCTTCCGATAACACCGAGTCGATGACGTCGAAGGCAGGCTGACCCTCGCGAATGTGCTGCAGCGGCACCCAGATACCCGCGTCCCACTTCTCGCGGTTCTGGTCGTGCAGCACCGCGTGCCGGTGCGAGAACGTACCGCGCGCCGTGTCCTGACCCGAGAGACGCACCCCGAATCCCTGATCGACGAGCGATGCGTAGGCGAGCATCTCGCCCATCCCCCAGTCGAGCGGCGCCTCGCCCTCGCCCATCGCGCGGCGGTCGGCCATCACCTTTTCCACGCGGGGATGAAGCTTGAATTCAGCGGGTACGGCGGTGATCTTCTGCGCCAGTGCCTTGAGCTTTTTCATCGGGACCCGCGTTTCGGCAGCGTCGGTCCAGTGCTTGCCCAGGAAGCGGCTCCAATCGATGGCGAACGGCGCCTTGTAGTTCGACAGGATGGTCGTGTTGGTGGCGTTGCCCTTTTCGATCGCACCGCGGTAGGTTGCGATCATCGTTTCGGCCTCGTCGGGTGTCACCACGCCCGCGTCGATGAGGATCAGCGGCTGGGTAATCATCGGTTCGTCGGCTTCGTTGTGGCCCTGCCGCCGGAAGCAGACCAGGTCGATGAACACATCCTTGTCAAACTGCTGACGGAACTCGGTCGCCACTTCGATCGCGAGCAGACAAGCTTCGGGATCGTCGCCGTTGACGTGGAAAATGGGCGCCTCGACCATCTTGGCTACGTCGGTGCAATAAAGCGTTCCGCGCGTGTCGCGTGGATCGGAGGTCGTGAACCCGATCTGGTTATTGACGACGATATGAATCGTTCCGCCGGTGCGGAATCCGCGCGTCTGCGACAGATTGAGAGTCTCCTGCACGACACCTTGCCCGGCGATCGCCGCATCGCCGTGGATGAGCACCGGCATCACCTGGTCCCAGGTTGGATCATTGCGCCGGTCCTGCCGCGCGCGCACCGAGCCTTCAACGACCGGGTTGACGATTTCGAGGTGAGACGGGTTGAAGGCCAGCGTGAGATGCATCGGACCGCCGGGCGTGACGACGTCGGAAGAAAACCCCTGGTGGTACTTGACGTCTCCAGCTGAGAGGTCGATCGATTGCTTGCCTTCGAACTCGGCGAACAGACTCGCTGGCATCTTGCCAAGGGTGTTGACCAGCACATTGAGCCGGCCTCGGTGTGCCATACCGATCACCATCTCCTGCACGCCGGCGGCGCCTGCCTTCTGGATGAGATGATCGAGCATCGGGATCATGGTGTCGCCACCTTCGCCGGAAAAGCGCTTCTGACCGACGTACTTGGTGCCGAGATATTTTTCCAGCGTTTCAGCAGCCGTGAGCCGTTCCAGAATGTGCTTGCGGAACTCCGGCGTGTAGTTCGGGCGCGAGCGCAGCGGCTCCAGTCGCTCCTGGATGAAGCGCTTTTGCGGCGTGTCCGACATGTACATGTACTCGGCGCCGAAGGTGCCGCAATAGGTCTCCTCGAGGGCTGCGATCAGGTCCTTGAGCCGCATGCGGCTGGCGCCATTCGGCGCGCCTTTGAACGAACCGACGTCGTACTCGGTGTCCATGTCGGCGCCTGTAAAGCCGTAGGTCGCGATGTCGAGGTCTGCGATGTACGTGCGTTCCTGCCGCTGCAAAGGGTCGAGATCGGCGTGGAACATGCCGAGCGTTCGAAACTTGCTGATGAGGCGCAAAACCAGGACTTGTTTGTGCAGCGCCTGCGCATCGACCATGCCGCCGGTGAGCCGGCGGCTCTTGGCGAGCTGTATGAACGACTCCACGACCGGCGCGTGCGCGACGTCGGGAGCGCCGTTGCGCAGAGAGTCGAAGTACGCGCGCCAGTCGGCCCTCACGGCCTCCGGATCGGAGAGATAGCGCTCGTACTGCTCCTCAATGAACGGTGCGTTGCCGCCGAAGAGCGTGCTGGACTGCTCGAACTCCTGCATCATCGTCATCACTTCACCTCGTCAGATTGGGGCATGCCGACGCCGAAACAAGAATTCATTCACCGCTGCGCCAGCGGCTTGACGTCGCGGCGCCTGGCTCCCGTGTAGAGCTGGCGCGGCCGCCCGATCTTCTGCTCCGGATCGGAGATCATCTCGTTCCACTGAGCGATCCATCCCACGGTGCGTGCGAGCACGAAGATCGCCGTGAACAGACTCACCGGGATGCCGACCGCCCGCTGCACGATCCCCGAATAGAAGTCCACGTTGGGATAGAGCTTGCGCTGCACGAAATACTCGTCTTCGAGCGCGATCTTTTCCAGCGCCATCGCCAGCTTGAACAGACGATCGTCGTGCAGGCCGAGTTCCTCGAGTACCGCGTGGCACGCCTCACGCATGAGCTTGGCCCGCGGGTCGTAATTCTTGTACACACGATGGCCGAAACCCATGAGCTTGACCCCGGAGTTCTTGTCCTTCGCCTGCTTGATGAATTCGCCGATCTTGGAGACATCGCCGATCTGCTCCAGCATGTTGAGCGCCGCCTCGTTGGCACCTCCATGCGCCGGCCCCCACAGGCAGGCGATTCCGGCGGCAATGCAGGCAAAGGGATAGGCGCCGGAAGAGCCGGCGAGGCGAACGGTCGATGTCGACGCGTTCTGCTCATGATCGGCGTGCAGGATGAAGATGCGGTCGAGCGCGCGCACCAGCACGTCGTTCACCTTGTATTCCTCGCACGGCACGGAGAACATCATGCGCATGAAGTTCGCCGTGTAGTAGAGCTCGTTGCGCGGATAGACGAAGGGCTGCCCCATCGTGTACTTGTGACACATCGCTACCAGGGTGGGCAGCTTGGCAATCAGGCGGATCGCCGAAACGTGGCGATGATGGGGATCGGTGATGTCCAGCGAGTCGTGGTAGAAGGCGGAGAGGGAGCCGACGACGCCGACCAGCATCGCCATCGGATGCGAATCGCGCCGGAACCCGCGGAAAAACGCGCTCATCTGCTCGTGCACCATGGTGTGCTGCGTCACCGTGTTGACGAACTCCTTCTTCTGGTCGGCCGTCGGCAGCTCGCCCTGGAGCAGCAGATAGCAGACCTCGAGGAAGTCGCAGTGCACCGCGAGCTGTTCGATGGGATAACCGCGATACAGAAGTTCCCCCTTGTCGCCGTCGATATAGGTAATGGTCGAGGTGCATGCCGCGGTCGAGAGAAAGCCGGGATCGTAGGTAAAGCGCCCCGTTTTCGCGTACAGCGGACGGATATCGACCACTTCGGGGCCGATGGTTCCGGGCAGCACGGGCAAGGTAACGGCGGGCGAGCCGTCGTTGAAACTTAAGGTGGCGGTACTGTCGGTCATGGTTCACTCCGTTCGAGGCGGCAGTCAGGTCGACGTGCAGCGTCTTTATACTGCGTAGCTCAAATCCTTCGCATGCGCTGGATCAAAGGCGCGACCGTCTCATCGGTCGGCTCCTGTCGGCCGGACAGCAGCTCCCACAGCTCGTTGTCGCCCATGTCCAGCAGCCTGTCTAGCGCAACGATTTCACCCTCGGTGATCGCGTCGCCGCGAGCGTCGAGAAAACGCGTCAGAATGAGATCGTTCTCCAGCAATCCGCGCCTGCAACGCCAGCGCAGGCGAGCCAAGCTTCGATCGTCGACCATCGATGACGAGATCCCTGCCGAGGTCCCTATACGGCGCGTCTGACGATGAGCTCTCGGATCTTGCCAATGGCCCGCGTCGGATTGAGCCCTTTCGGGCAAACGTCGACGCAGTTCATGATCGTATGGCATCGGAACAGCCGATAGGGGTCTTCGAGGTTATCCAGCCGTTCGCTCGTCGCCTGGTCTCGTGAATCGGCGATAAAGCGGTACGCCTGAAGCAGGCCCGCCGGGCCGACGAACTTATCGGGATTCCACCAGAACGACGGGCATGCCGTCGAACAGCATGCGCACAGGATGCACTCGTAGAGGCCATCGAGCTCATCGCGCTCCGCCGGCGACTGCAGGCGCTCACGCTCGGGCGGCGGGGTATCGTTGACGAGATACGGCTTGATCGAATGGTATTGCTTGAAGAACTGGCTCATGTCCACGATCAGATCACGGATGACCGGCAATCCGGGCAGTGGACGCAGCTCAACAGGCTCCTTGACGTCGCGCAGATTGGTGATGCAGGCGAGGCCATTCTTGCCGTTGATGTTCATGGCGTCGGAGCCGCAGACGCCTTCACGGCAGGAACGCCGGAACGCGACGCTGTCGTCCTGCGCCTTGAGCCGCATCAGCGCGTCAAGCAGCATCCGGTCGTGCGGATCGAGCGCCACGTCGTAGTCCTGCATGCGCGGAGCCGCATCCTTTTCCGGATCGTAGCGGTAAACGCGAAATTTCATCGTTTGCTCCGACGATCAAGTTGCCGGCTAATCCTCATATCAATAAGTCCGTACCTTCGGCGGAAATGCTTCGACGGCAAGCGGCTTCATGTTCACCGGCTTGTAGGCGAGCCGGTTAGCTTCCCGGAACCAGAGCGTGTGCTTGAGCCAATCGGCGTCGTCACGCTCTGGATAGTCGCTGCGCGCCTGGGCGCCGCGGGATTCACGGCGCGCTTCGGCCGAGACGATCGTGGCCTTGGCGGTTTCGATCAGGTTGTCGAGCTCCAGAGCTTCCGCGCGAGCGGTGTTGAAAATGAGGCTCTTGTCCTTAATCGCAATCCGCGCTGAGCGCTGCTCGAGCTCCATCACTTTTCCGACGCCGGCGCTAAGCAGTTGCTGATTGCGGAATACGCCGCAGTGGGCCTGCATGGTCGTGCGCAGCTGGTTGGCAACGTCCGCAACCTGTTCGCCCGATGTTGCGCCGTCGATCCGCGCCAGACGTGCCCGCGTTTGTTCTCCGGCGTCGCGCGGCAACGCCTTGTGCTCGCGGCGCTGCAGGCGCTGCTCGACCAGGTGATCGCCCGCGGCGCGCCCGAACACCAGCAGATCGAGCAGTGAGTTGGTCCCAAGGCGGTTTGCGCCGTGCACGGAAACGCAGGCGCATTCGCCGATCGCGTAAAAACCGTTGACGACGACGTTGGGGTCACCGTCGCGGGGCGCGACGACTTGCCCGTGCACGTTGGTCGGAATACCGCCCATTTGGTAATGAATCGTCGGCACTACGGGGATCGGTTCCTTCACCGGGTCGGCGTTCGCGAACTTGATGGCGATCTCACGGATCGACGGCAAGCGCTTGTTGATCACGTCAGGACCCAGATGGTCCAGCTTGAGCAGCACGTAATCCTTGTGCTCGCCGCAGCCGCGGCCCTCCTTAATCTCCTGATCCATGGAGCGCGACACGATATCGCGCGACGCGAGGTCCTTCAAATTCGGTGCGTAGCGCTCCATGAAGCGCTCGCCATTGCAGTTGAGCAGAATGCCGCCCTCGCCCCGCACGCCCTCGGTGATCAGCACGCCGGCGCCGGCCACGGCCGTCGGATGGAACTGCCAGAACTCCATGTCTTCGAGCGGGATCCCTGCGCGCGCTGCCATCCCCAAGCCGTCGCCGGTGTTGATGAAGGCATTGGTGCTGTGGGCGAAGATGCGACCTGCTCCACCGGTCGCGAATAGAGTGGCTTTCGCCTGCAGGATCATCACCTGCCCGGTTTCCAGCTCCAGGGCGGTGACGCCCAATACGTCACCGTCGCGGTCGCGCACCAGGTCGAGCGCCATCCATTCGACGAAGAACTGGGTGCGCGCTCGAACGTTGCACTGGTAGAGGGTATGCAGCATGGCATGGCCGGTGCGATCGGCAGACGCGACGGCGCGCTGAACCGGCTTTTCGCCGAAATTGGCCGAGTGCCCGCCGAACGGGCGCTGGTAGAGCGTGCCATCGGGATTGCGGTCGAAAGGCATCCCGAAGTGCTCGAGCTCGTAGACCACCTTGGGCGCCATCCGGCACATATATTCGATGGCGTTCTGGTCGCCGAGCCAGTCCGAGCCTTTGACCGTGTCGTACATGTGCCACAGCCAGCTATCCTCCGACATGTTGCCCAGGCTTGCTCCGATGCCACCTTGCGCGGCGACGGTGTGCGAGCGGGTCGGGAAGACCTTCGACAGCACCCCGACTGAGAGACCGCCCTCGGCGAGCTGCAGCGCCGCTCGCATGCCGGCGCCTCCTGCGCCCACCACGATCGCGTCGAATCTGCGGACGGGAAGCGTCACTTCGACTGTCCCCACAGGATCTGCACGAGCCAGGCCGCGTATCCCAGCAGCACCACGACGGTGAGCACTTCGAGCGTCAGGCGCATCCCGGCCGGCTTGATGTAGTCCATCCAGACGTCGCGCATTCCTATCCAGGCGTGCCACAGCAGCGCAAGGGCGAAAAGCAGCGTCGCAACGCGAAACGCCGTCCCCGAGAACAGCTGCTGCCACACCGCGTAATCGATGCCGCCTTTGTACAGGGCGATGCCGAGAATGAGCAGCGTGTAAACGGCCATCACCACCGCGGTTATCCGCTGCGCCAGCCAGTCCCCCGAACCGTAGTGGGCGCCGACCACGATGCGCTTCACCATAGACGCGCTCCCACGATCAGCGTCAGAGCCAGGCTGGCAACGATGACGATCACACTCGACTGACGCGCCGGCTTGAGCTCGATGCCCTGATGCAGATCAAGCAGCAGAAAGCGGATTCCTGCGCAAAGATGATGCAGATACGCCCATATCAAGCCTATGAGCACCAGCTTGCCAAGCGGGTGTGTCAACGCGGCGGCGAGCTTGTCGTATGAAGCTGCCGATAAGAGACTTCCCTGCAACGCATAAAGCGACAGGGGAATCCCGACCAGGAACAATGCGGCCCCGCTCAGCCTGTGCAGGATCGAGACGATGCCGGGGATCGGCAGCCGGATCTGCACCAGATTCAAGTACACGGGACGCGGCTTGGTCACGAGTGTCGCTCGCTAAGCACAACGATATCGGCAGGACCGCTAAAGGACGTTGACCCGGACCGTTCGATCGCTACGGTCGCGGCACGTTGCTACACCATGCAAATTATACAGCCATTCGGCATCGCGAGGTCGACCGCCGCCTCGCTTCCTGTTTCTGAATCGGCTGCGCCGCATGGTGATGGGGCAAGGCAAAGTGAAAGCCTCATCCCAAATCGTTCGCATAAAAATGTCGGCGTGTCGTGCACAGTCCGCGACGCCATTCCACCGGCCTTCCGCCGTAGGTGTAGGTGACGCGCTCGACCGCAAGCAATGGCTCTCCTGAGCGGACCTTGAGAAGCGATGCGCTGGCCGTGTCGGCAGCGACGGCGGTGATCTGCTCCTGCGCTTTGAGCATCCGGACGCCGAATTGAGTTTCGAAAAAGCTGTACATCGAGCCGCGATAGGCGTCGACCTTCGCCTTGGTGAGGCCCCGGAACAGCGCGCCAGGCAGGACAATTTCGTCGAGGAGCACGGGTTCGCCCGTATACTCGAGCACGCGGCGCAAAACGACGACCGCGCTACCAGGCTTGAGCTCGAGCCGCCGGGCGATGTCCGAGGGCGCCTTGGCACGCTTCACGTCGATCACGCGACTCGCCGGATACTCGTCGCGTCCATCATTGCGCCGGAGGCGCAGGAACCTGAACATCGACATCTTTTCCTCGGTGTGGGTCGCCACGAAGGTTCCCTTCCCCTGGCGGCGGACAACAAGGTTGTCGGCAGCAAGCGCTGCGATGGCCTTGCGTACCGTTCCCTGCGACACCCGGAAGCGCGAGGCGAGCTCGGTCTCGGCCGGAATGGCTTCGCCGGGGCGCCATTCCCCTGCTTCCAGGCTGCCGACGAGAAGTCCCTTGAGCTGCAAGTACAGCGGCTGGAAGGACGGCGCTGCAGCGCGCGCGGAATGCGGTCGGGACATGGCGTTCATCGCTTCGGAGGTCACACTTTGATGTCCTATATCATATATCATGTATAGGAGTTGTTGACACCCCCCGTCAGCCGCCTTAAGATTCCAGTGAGGATCGGGCCGGTCTTGCACAACCCGCACGGCGCCTTGCCCGCTCAACAATGTCTCCCAGGAGTCGCCCATGAAAACGCCCGTACGCATTGCGGTCACTGGAGCCGCCGGTCAGATTGGCTACAGTCTGCTGTTCAGGATCGCCGCCGGTGAAATGCTCGGCCGCGATCAGCCGGTCCTGCTGCAACTCCTGGAGCTGCCCATCGACAAGGCGCAGGCTGCCCTCAACGGGGTCATGATGGAGCTCGAGGATTGCGCCTTCCCGCTGCTCGCCGGTATGAGCGGCGGCGCTGACCCGAAGGTGGCGTTCAAGGACGCGGAAATTGCGATGCTGGTCGGCGCCAAGCCCCGCGGCCCGGGGATGGAGCGCAAGGACCTGCTGCTCGAGAACGCAAAAATCTTCATCGAACAGGGCAAGGCGCTCGACGAGGTGGCACAGCGCGATGTCAAGATCCTGGTGGTGGGCAACCCTGCCAACACCAATGCCTATATAGCCATGAACTCAGCGCCGAACCTGCCGAAGAAGAACTTCACCGCCATGCTCAGGCTCGACCACAATCGAGCGCTCTCTCAGCTCAGCGCCAAGTCGGGACGTCCCGTCGGTTCCGTCGACAAGCTGATCGTCTGGGGCAATCATTCGCCGACGATGTATCCCGATTACCGCTTCGCGACCTCCAACGGTCAGCCGCTAAGGACGCTGATCAACGACGAAAACTGGAACCGGACCGTGTTCCTGCCCACCGTGGGCAAGCGTGGCGCAGCGGTGATCGCGGCTCGGGGGCTCTCGTCGGCCGCATCGGCCGCGAATGCGGCGATCGGGCACATGCACGACTGGATCCTCGGCAGCGACGGCAAGTGGGTGACGATGGGCATTGCCTCGGATGGCAGCTACGGCATTCCGAAGGATGTGATCTACGGCTTTCCGGTGACCACCGCGGCAGCCGAATACACCCTGGTTCAGGGGCTCGAGATCGATGCGTTCTCGCGCGAGAAAATGGACGCGACGCTCAAAGAGCTGGAAGAAGAGCGTAGCGCCGTGGCGTCACTGTTGCGCTGAGCACGCCAACTTATGAGCTCTGTCTCGCCCGGCAAACGATTTCGGACAGCGCTTGGCGAAGAGAGCCCATTGCAGGTGCCGGGTACGATCTGCGCTTACCACGCTGTTCTCGCGCAGAGATCGGGTTACCGGGCGATTTATCTCTCCGGGGGCGGCGTTGCCGCGGGTTCGCTGGGCATGCCGGACCTCGGCATATCGACGCTCGACGACGTGCTGACCGACGTACGCCGAATCACCGATGTGTGCGAGTTGCCGCTGCTGGTCGACGTCGATACCGGCTTCGGGGCCTCCGCGTTCAACGTTGCGCGAACGGTCAAGTCGCTGGTCAAAGCCGGGGCCGCCGCCATGCACATCGAAGACCAGGTAGGCGCCAAGCGCTGCGGCCATCGGCCGGGCAAGGAGCTGGTTCCCTCGGGCGAGATGGTCGATCGCGTGAAGGCCGCGGTCGACGCCCGCGCCGACCCCGATTTCGTAATCATGGCGCGCACCGACGCTCTCGCCGTCGAAGGACTCGAGGCCGCGATCGCAAGGGCCGCCGCTTACGTCGAAGCCGGCGCCGACATGATCTTTCCGGAAGCTATGACCGAACTCGCGATGTACCGACGCTTTGTCGAAGCAGTGAAGGTTCCGGTGCTCGCCAATATCACCGAGTTCGGCGCGACACCTCTGTTCACCGTCGACGAGCTGCGCAGCGCCGGGGTTGCGATCGCACTCTATCCGCTCTCCGCATTTCGGGCCATGAACAAGGCAGCGCTCGATGTCTACCAGGTGCTGCGCCGGGAAGGCACGCAGCGCGCCATCATTGATACTATGCAGACGCGCAGCGAGCTCTACGACTATCTTGGCTACCACGCCTACGAGCAGAAGCTCGACGCGCTGTTCGCGAGGGAAAAATGAGCGATATGGGAGAGGCCATGTCTGAAGCAATCGCCGTCACATCGAAGCCCAAGAAATCCGTCGCGCTCTCCGGCGTGGTCGCGGGCAACACCGCGTTGTGCACCGTGGGTCGAACGGGGAACGATCTGCACTACCGGGGCTACGACATTCTCGACATCGCCGACACCTGCGAGTTCGAGGAGATTGCTCATCTACTGGTGCATGGCAAGCTTCCCAATACGGCCGAGCTGGCCGCGTACAAGGTGGAGCTCAAAGCGCTGCGCGGTATTCCGGCGCGAGCGAAAGTCATCCTGGAGCAGCTCCCCGCTGCGGCCCATCCCATGGACGTGATGCGTACCGCCGTTTCGGCGCTGGGCACGACGCTCCCTGAGCGGGAAGATCACGGGGCAGCCGGCGCCCGCGACATCGCCGATCGCCTGATGGCTTCACTGGGCTCGATGCTGCTCTACTGGTATCACTGGAGCCACAACGGGCGGCGGATCGACACCGAAACCGATGACGATTCGATCGGCGGTCATTTTCTTCACCTGTTGCATGGCAAGCCGCCGTCGGCGCTGTGGATTCGCGCCATGCACACGTCGCTCAACCTCTACGCCGAGCATGAATTCAACGCCTCCACGTTCGCTGCGCGCGTGATCGCCGGCACCGGCTCCGACATGTACTCGGCGATCACGGGCGCCATCGGCGCGCTGCGCGGGCCCAAGCACGGCGGCGCCAATGAATTCTCTTTTCAAGTCCAGAAACGCTACGACACGCTGGAGGAGGCGGAGGCCGATATCCGCAGGCGAATCGAGGCGAAGGAAGTGGTCATCGGGTTCGGTCATCCGGTGTACACCGTCAGCGATCCACGCAATCGCATCATCAAGGACGTTGCGCGCAAGCTCTCGCAGGAAGCCACCAATATGAAGATGTTCGCGATTGCGGAGCGCATCGAGGCGGTGATGGCCGACGCCAAAAAGATGTTCGCCAACCTCGACTGGTATTCGGCCGTGAGCTATCACATGATGGGCGTTCCGACCGCCATGTTCACGCCGCTTTTCATCATCTCGCGCACCGCCGGCTGGTCGGCGCACGTGATCGAACAGCGCAGCGACGGCAAGATCATCCGTCCCAGCGCCAACTATATCGGTCCCGAGGATCAGAAATTCGTGCCGATTGCCAAGCGCAAGTGACGGCGGCTCGATAGAGGACTTTTACGGGATCATGTCTCTTCCCACTTCCACTGTGCGACCCGAGCCCGACCACGTATTGGTCGATATCGCCGACTACGCGGCGAGCTACAGGATCGATAGCCGCGAAGCCTTCGAAACCGCGCGCTACTGCCTGATCGACACGCTGGGATGCGGGCTCGAGGCGCTCTCGTATCCGGCGTGCACCAAGCTGCTCGGGCCGATCGTTCCCGGCACCATCGTTCCCGACGGCGCCAGGGTGCCGGGAACGCAGTTCCAGCTCGATCCCGTTCAGGCGGCGTTCAACATCGGGGCGATGGTCCGCTGGCTCGACTTCAACGACACCTGGCTCGCGGCGGAATGGGGTCACCCTTCCGACAATCTCGGCGGCATTCTCGCCACCGCGGACTGGCTCTCGCGCAACGCCGTCGCGGGCGGTAAAGCGCCGCTGACGATGAAAGACGTACTCACGGCAATGATCAAGGCGCACGAGATCCAGGGCGTGATCGCGCTGGAGAACAGCTTCAACCGCGTCGGCCTCGATCACGTTGTGCTGGTGAAAGTGGCTTCTACGGCGGTGGTCGCGACCATGCTTGGTTTGTCACGTGACGAAATCATCGATGCGCTGTCGCTGGCATGGGTCGACGGCCAAAGCTTGCGCACCTATCGCCACGCACCCAACACCGGTTCACGCAAAAGCTGGGCTGCCGGCGATGCAACCGCACGCGCGGTGCGCCTGGCGCTCATGGCGGCAAAGGGCGAGATGGGCTATCCGTCGGTGCTCACCGCCAAAACCTGGGGCTTCTACGACGTGCTCTTCAAGGGTGAGGCGTTTCGCTTTCAGCGGCCTTACGGCAGCTACGTCATGGAGCACGTCCTGTTCAAGATCAGTTTCCCCGCGGAATTCCATGCGCAGACGGCGGTCGAATGTGCAATGAGTTTGCACCCACAACTCAAGGACAAGCTGGAGTACATCGAAAAAATCACCATCCGCACTCACGAATCGGCAATTCGAATCATCGACAAGCAGGGGCCGCTCGACAATCCGGCCGATCGAGACCACTGCATCCAGTACATGGTGGCGGTGCCGTTGATCTACGGCCGGCTGACGGCGTCCGATTACGAGGACAGCATCGCGGCGGATCCGCGCATCGATTGGCTGCGCGCTAAAATGGTTTGCGTCGAGGATCGCAACTTTTCGCGCGACTATCTCGACCCGGACAAGCGCTCGATCCCCAACGCCATTACCGTCGAGTTCAAGGACGGAAGCAGGCTCAAGGAAGTGGTGGTCGAGTACCCCATCGGGCATCGCCGCCGGCGCCGGGAGGGCATTCCCCTGCTGGTGGAGAAGTTCAAGGTCAATCTGGCGCGTCGCTTTCCGACCAAGCAGCAGCAGGCGATTCTCGAGCTGGCGCTCGATGCCGGCGCGCTCGAAGCGACGCCCGTCCACGCATTCGTCGACATGTTCGTCATATGACAAGACTATCCATCGCGCACACCGTCACCGGCGTCCTCCTCGCGACTTCTGCAGCACTCTTTGCCGCCGGCGCCGCTGCCGCTGCCGAACCCCCGGTGCTGAAGTCGGGTCTGTGGGAAGTGGTCCGCGCCGGCGGAGCACCGGGAGATCCAAAGCACCTGACCACGATGTGCCTCGACGATTCGGTCCAGGCGGAGATGCGCGACTTCGGCATGGGCATGGCGAAGAACATCTGCTCGCGCAATGATCGCAGTTTCGACGGCACGCGCATGGTCATCAACGCTGTTTGCCAGATGGGCCCCACGACGCTTACCAGCAAATCGATCATGACTTTCAAGGGCAACACTGCTTATCACACCGATGTTTCGGCGATCTACGATCCGCCGATGATGGGCACCCGAGAGTCGAAGGTGGCCATCGACGCCAAGTGGACAGGTCCGTGCAAAGCCGGTCAGAAAGCGGGCGACATGACCATGGAAAACGGTCAGCAGATCAACATCAAGTCATTCATGACCAAGTAACGGATTCGTCGGAGCTTGGGTGATCCCGTTGCAACTCTCGAGAGGCAAACCATGAAGCACAACCTGTTCGGCTCTCTGCAGCAATTCAAGACCGCTTCTGGAGTGTCCGGTGAATATTATTCGCTGCCGGCGCTGGAAAAGGCCGCGATTGCCAAGGTATCGCGGCTTCCCGTGTCGCTGCGCATTGTGCTGGAGAGTGTGCTGCGCAACTGCGACGGCAAGAAAGTCACCGAGGAGCACGTTCGCAAGCTCGCCAACTGGTTGCCGAGCGCGACGCGCACCGATGAGATTCCCTTTGTCGTCGCCCGTGTCGTGCTGCAGGACTTTACCGGCGTGCCCTTGTTGTGCGATCTCGCCGCCATGCGTGGCGTTGCCGACCGTATGGGCAAGAATCCAAAGGTCATCGAGCCGCTCGTCCCAGTGGATCTGGTGGTCGATCATTCGGTCCAGGTCGACTATTACGGCACCAGGAACGCGCTCGATCTCAACATGAAAGTCGAATTCCAGCGCAACGCCGAGCGCTACAAATTCATGAAGTGGGGCATGCAGGCCTTCGACACTTTCAAGGTTGTGCCACCGGGCATCGGCATCGTGCATCAGGTGAATCTCGAGTATCTGGCGCGCGGTGTGCACCAGAGGGATGGGGTCTACTACCCCGACACGCTGGTCGGCACCGATTCGCACACTACGATGATCAATGGCATCGGCGTCGTCGGCTGGGGCGTCGGCGGAATTGAAGCCGAAGCGGGGATGTTGGGCCAGCCGGTGTACTTCCTCACCCCGGACGTCGTTGGCGTGCACATGAAGGGACGTCTTGCCGAAGGCGTCACTGCGACGGATCTGGTCCTCACCGTGACCGAGATGCTGCGCAAGGCCAAGGTGGTCGGCAAATTCGTCGAGTTTTTCGGAGAAGGCGCGGCGACGCTTTCGGTTCCTGATCGCGCGACGCTGGGCAACATGGCGCCCGAGTACGGCGCGACCATGGGATTCTTTGCGGTCGACGAAAAGACCGTCGATTACCTGGTCAAGACCGGACGCACCTCGCAGGAAGTCGAAGCCTTCGAAGCCTACTTCCGCGCGCAGGGGCTGTTCGGCATGCCTGCCGCCGGAGCTATCGACTACTCGCAGACGCTCGTTCTCGATCTGGCGAGTGTGGTGACGAGCCTGGCGGGTCCGAAGCGGCCGCAGGATCGCATCGAGCTGCCGGCGATGAAGCAGAGCTTCAACACGCTTTTCTCCAAGCCTGTATCGGAAAACGGATTCGCTCAAGGCCCCGAGAGACTCAACCGCCGCTATCCCACCAAGTTGACGACGACAGCCGCGCCGGCGACGCACGACAACAAGTTGCAGCTTCCCAACAATGCGCCGCCGCGCAACGTGCTCGAGATGGTCGACAATCGCCCCACGCAGGATCGCGTGCCGGTGAGCGCAGCCAAGCCGCTCGACATCGGCAACGGCGACGTGCTGATCGCAGCAATCACATCGTGTACCAACACCTCCAATCCCGGTGTTCTACTAGGTGCGGGACTGCTTGCGAAAAAGGCAGCCGCCAAGGGCCTCAAGGTCGAGCGTCACATCAAGACCTCGCTTGCGCCCGGCTCTCGCGTCGTCACTGAATATCTCACCAAGTCGGGACTACTCCCGGAGCTCGAAAAGCTCAACTTCTATCTGGCGGGCTACGGTTGCACCACGTGCATCGGCAACTCCGGCCCGCTCGACCCGATGATCGAGGAAGTCGTCACGCAGAATGATCTGGTCTGCGCGGCGGTGCTCTCTGGCAATCGCAATTTCGAAGCGCGCATCCACCCGTCGATCAAGGCGAATTTTCTCGCGTCGCCGCCGCTGGTCGTCGCCTATGCGATCGCCGGCCGTGTCAACATCGACCTCGCCAGCGAGCCGCTGGGGACCGGCAGCGACGGCAAGCCGGTGTATCTGAGAGACATCTGGCCATCGTCGGAGGAGATCGGCGCCGTGATGCAATACGCGACCGATCCCGCAACCTACCGCAGGCTCTACAGTGATTTCACCAAGGACAACCCGCTCTGGAACTCCATCCCGACATCGACTGGACAGGTTTATGCATGGGACAAGTCCACTTATATCGCCGAGCCTCCATTCTTCAAGGACTTCACCATGCAGCCCGGGACGCCCCCCACGATTCGTGGCGCTCGCATCCTCGGCATTTTCGGCGATTCGGTGACTACGGATCACATCAGCCCAGCGGGATCGATCAAGCCCACTTCGCCTGCGGGCATCTATCTGCTCGAGCACGACGTCGGCGTCCCAGACTTCAACAGCTACGGCAGCCGCCGTGGCAATCACGAGGTGATGATGCGCGGCACCTTCGCGAACGTGCGCATCAAGAATCTGATGCTGCCAGCGAAGCCGGATGGCGGGCGCGTCGAGGGCGGAGTCACCATCCTGCAGCCGGAAGGCAAGCAGATGCCGATTTACGACGCCGCCATGACCTACATCGCGCGCGGTACGCCTACCGTGGTCTTCGCCGGCGAAGAATACGGTACCGGCAGCTCGCGCGACTGGGCGGCCAAGGGCACGCAGCTCCTCGGCGTCAAAGCGGTCGTCGCCCGCAGCTTCGAGCGCATCCATCGCTCGAACCTGGTCGGCATGGGCGTGCTGCCCTGCCAGTTCAAGGGCAGCGACAGCGTGAGCTCACTCGGTATCAAGGGCGACGAGGAGATCGACATCGGCGGCCTCGAAGCAGGTATCAACCCGCAGATGGACGTTACGATGACCATCCGGAGACGCGACGGCTCGTCGCAGAAAGTGTCGCTCCTGTTGCGCATCGATACGCCCATCGAGGTCGACTATTACCGGCACGGCGGCATCCTGCCGTTCGTATTGCGGGAGTTGCTGGCCGCATAAGGCTGCAGCGAGCCGCGAGCCATCAGTCTAGTCTTATCCCGCCGATGAGGATGCGCATACGACGCTCTTCTATAGCGCGCTCGTGGGCACGGTGGGGCTCACATTGGCGTTGCCATGGGCCCACATCGCCACGCTTGCATCGCGCGATGTCGCACTTTTCGTGCTGCTCGGCGTGTTCGCCGGCGTCGGTCACTGGCTGGTGATCGGCGCGTACCGGCTTGCGCCGGCTTCATTGCGGACGCCCTTCACATACTTGCAGATACTCTGGGCAACCCTTTACGGCTGGCTCGTTTTCGGGCAGCTCCCCGATCGCTGGTCGGCGCTGGGAATGGCGATCATTGTCGCGAGCGGAGCGTTGCTCGCGTTGCGGGAGCGCCGGCGCGCGGTCCGGCTCGCATAAGGGCAGCCGATCGGTCACTGCTGCCGGTCATTCGCATTCGCGGACAACGCCGCCTCTACCCGGTTCCTCACCTGGAGCTTGCCGAAGATCTGGTTCAAGTGCCATCTGGTCGTGCCCACCGTCATCGCGAGCCGGTCGGCGATCTCCTGATTGGTCATTCCATGCTTGAGCAGATCGAGTATCGCAATCTGGGTTTTTCCCAATGCTTCGGGTGCAAGACGCCGCCTTGGCGGCGGGATGCTCGCGGCAGCCGGCATGGGCACAACCCAGGCGCGCGCAAGTGCCTCGATCCGGTTTCGAGCATGGAGTTTGCGGAACAGCCGGTTCAACCGCCAGCGAACTGTACCGATGTTCATGTCGAGGTTGTCGGCAATCTCTTGATTGGTCAGGCCCCTTCCGAGCATGTGCAGAATATCGAGTTCGATTCTCGTCAGCTCAGCGGCGCGCCGCGGTACAGGCTCACCATTGCAGCCGCCTGGTTCGCAGGTTGACGTGGCTTCTGAGCTCATCGAAGACATCCGCACTGAGATCCCTTTGTCGCGAGTTCAGGGTGCAGCGGCTTCCGCGCACGGTAATGGAGACAAGCGCTGCAACGCTTCATACGGAAAGCCCGATCGCCGTGAGCCCCGCCCGCGCGCACGCCTCATCCTGCTCTTCGGAGCCACCGGACACGCCGATTCCGCCAATGAGCCTCCCTTCGTGACGCATCGGAAGGCCGCCGCCGAAGCACACCATTCGCGGACGCATTGGCAGACCATCGCGCACCGCTTGTGAATGCGACTTCAACGCGTCAGCCCACGCGCCCGTCGGCATCCCGAAGCCGGCGGCCGTGTACGCCTTGTCGATCGCAATGTTTATCGAATGCAGGAAGCCGCCAGGCATGCGCAGAAAGGCGGCGAGGTTGCCGCCTGCGTCGACGACTGCGACGTTGACCTTGAGATTCGCCTCCTCCGCCCAGCGCACTGCCGCCGTCACTGCGGCGGCGGCGGCTTCCCAATGCACAACATCCTGCGAAGCAGCGATATTCATCAGGTGAAGACCGACAGGAATGCCTCGTTCAACTTGCGGTCGTGATAGAAGATCCCCGGGCCCAGTTCTTCTTCGGTCCAGGTGATAGCGGGCTCGTCGGGATAGTAGATGTAGCCGCCGGAGAACACCTCGTTGCGGTTTCCCGATGGATCGAAGAAGTAGATCGTTTCGCCGCGCGTGATGCCGTGGCGCGTGGGGCCTATGTCGATCGAGGTCTTATTGCGCGAGAGAATGTCGCCGGCGCGCAACACTTTCTCCCATGAACCCAATTCGAACGAGGCATGGTGGAACTTACCCTTCACTGGCTGCCGGATGAAAGCCACGTCGTGCGCCTTGTTCGAGCAAGACAGGAAAGCGCCGATCATGAAATCTTTCTTGGGGCCGGCCATCACTTGCTCTGCGATCCCGAAGCCCAGTACTTCGCGGAAAAACTTGACGCTGCCGTCGAGATCGTCCCCGTACAGTAGACAGTGATCGAACCGCGACGGCGAAATGCCTTTCAGCCCGTCGGGCCAAGGATCGGGGTTGACGTTGGGACCTTCGGTGCCGCAATTGTTGCCGACCTGCTTCTTCTCGGCGAACAGCTCCATGACATGCCCGGTCGGAATCGTGAAACGAAATCGCTCGCCCGTCTCCGGATGCTCGCCCTTCGGTATCCATTCGAAATCGCTGCACAGCTTGGACTTCTCGATGTCGCCGGCCAGCTTCTTCAGCGTGGCCGGGGAATCGACTTTCCAGCCTAAGTAGTCCATGCCTGCCTCGTCCGTCTCGCGCAGCACAACGCTGTGGTGGTCGTGCTCGTCCCACGCCTTGAGGAAGACGCGCCCTTTTTCATCGCGGGCCGTTTCGATCAGCCCGAGCACGTCGATATAGTGCTTCAGTGCCGGCCCCATCTCCAGCACGCGGATCGCCACGTGTCCGGGCCGTAAAACGCCGGTCAGTGCCATGTCATGTCTCCTTTTGGGTTGATTTATCGAGAGCGCCGTGGCGAACTCGAATCAGGACGAAAGTGTGCTGCGCCGATCGCACCAGCGCGTCACGTCTGTGTTCTCGATCGTGATCGGATTGCGCCACAAAGCATCTCTCACGCATGCGCTCAGCGCTGAAGGGCAGCCAACACAGCGAGGCTCATCGCCTTCACCGATGTCTTGATCGAAGGCTCCGGCACTGGTGCGAAGAACGGCGAATGGTTGATGGGCAGAGGCTTGCCGCCCGGCTGCTGCGATGCCTCCACGTCCTTGGGATCATAGACACCGACCAGGAAGAACATTACAGGCACACCGGCTCTGCCATATTCAGCGAAGTCTTCGCTCGGAGTTATCGGCGACATGCGCTTCACCTTGTTCGGATCAAAGGCCGCCTTCAATACCGCCTCGGTGCGCTCCACCAGCAAAGGATCATTGACGACCGCGTCGCCGCCGGAGACGATCTTCACTTCAGGTTCTGAAGCGCCAGCCATTGCTGCCGCCGCTTTGGCGGTACGCCGGATGCCGTCCGCGACCTTGCTGCGCACGACCGGATCGTAGGAACGAATCGTGCCGCGCAGGTCGACGCTGTCGGGGATGATGTTGCCGGTCGTGCCGCCGTTGATCGCACCTATGCTGAAAACGCCGAACTGGAAGGGATCCTTCTCGCGGCTGACCACCGTCTGCACGTCTACGATGAAGCGAGCCGCGACGATCACCGGGTCGATCGATTTGTCCGGTGCCGAACCGTGGGCGCCACGGCCTTTGAAAGTGATCTCGACCGAGTCGGCATTGGACGTGAACGCTCCGCTGTTGAAGCGAATCTCACCGTAAGCCATTGGCCAGTCGTGCAGCGCGAACGCGACATCCGGCTTGGGGAAGCGCGTGAACAGACCGTCCTGCAACATCGCCTTGGCCCCGCCCAAGACCTCTTCAGCGGGCTGCGCCACAAACACCAGCGTGCCTTTCCACTGCGCTTTTAGACCGACCAGTGTCTTCGCTGTGCCGACCCACGCCGCCATGTGAAGATCATGACCGCAGCTATGCGCGACAGATGTTTCTTTGCCCTGATAGAGCGTCTTGACCTTGCTCGCATACGGCAAGCCAGTCTTTTCCTCCATCGGCAGGGCGTCCAGTTCGGTCCGCACCAGAACCACTGGCCCTTCGCCATTGCGCAGTATTCCGACCACGCCCGTCTTCCCGACGCCCTCGGTTACCTCGAACCCGAGATCGCGCAACTCGCTGGCGAGCTTCTTCGCGGTGTTGACTTCTTCGAAAGACAGTTCGGGATGGGCGTGGATGTCCTTGTACAGCGCTTCAACGTGCGCGTAGTGACTCGCGACCTGATTGTCGATTTCCTTGCCGTACCGCTCAGCGACGGCGGTCGATTGAGCCTGCGCCGCGGCGACCACCAAGAGGGAGAGTCCCACCTCGAGGACGCGTAACGCCGGGTGCCGAGACCACAAAATGCCAGTCAGCTCCATTTATGATGTCTCCTTGTCCGGTTCAGCGCCTTAAGCGTGCGTTCCGGAGTCCAAGCCCGACGGCGCGCTACCGCACGGCGCCGTGACTCGCGCCATCGGACCGATCGCGGTGAGCGTGAGGTCGCTCTGCGGATAGATTTTGCACGCCAGCACGATGCCTCTGACTTCGTCTTCCGCGCTGATCACCGCGCGATTCATCTTTCTCGTCGCGTACCGGCCCGCTTGGACCTGTACTTTGCAGGCGCCGCACCCGCCGTTGCGACAGCCCACGGGGATGCCTTTGCACACGGCCTTTTCCATCGCCTCGAGCACATGGACTTCCGCGGCACAGCGAAAAGTCTCGCCGCTGTTCTCGACCGTGATTTGGAAAGACATCGCGGACCCTTCGCATTGGCGCTTGACGGCGTCATTGCCACCCCAGTCATCGCCATGACCGACGCATTGAGCCCACCACGGGCCGCGGGGCGAAGCCGATGCGGCTGCGAAGCCTCATGCGCGACTCACTTCCTCGCCAACGCGCCCATCGCCGGCTCGGGCATATCCGGGAGCTCCGCGCTGACGTCCTCGTGATGCGCAGATTCGGCCCGACTGTGGTTGATCAGCGAGACCGCAATGGTCGCGATGACCGCGGGAATGGCGATCGCCAGGAAGTTCTGCTGGAGCGGCAGGGCCATGCCCACCAGAGTGCCGATCACGATCGGCGCGAGGATGGCGCCGCTGCGCCCGACCCCCGAGGCCCAACCGATGCCGGTGGAGCGCACTGCCATCGGATAGAACTGGCCTGCATAGGCGTAGGTCACGATCTGGGTACCGATCGTGGACGCGCCAGCCAGACCGACCACCAGGAACAACACTTCGGTCGACACCTTGTAGCCCAGCAAGGTGATCGACACCGCGGCAAGCAGGTACATGCCGATCAGCACGTATTTGTTGTGAAAGCGATCCGCGAGCCAGCCGCCGCCGATCGCACCGATCATTGCGCCGAAGTTGAGCACCAGCACGAAAGTCAGCGCCGAGCCAAGGCTGTAACCGGCGCTCGCCATCAGCTTGGTCAACCACGAGCTGAGCGCATAGACCATGAACAGGCACATGAAGAAGGCGATCCAGAACATCACGGTGCTGAAGCCACGGCCCTCGTGGAACAGGTGACGGATGGGCGCGTTGTCCGCCCGGTCTTCGTTCGGCAGCGCGAAGCGATCGTGCGCGTGCGCTGCGTAGCTCGGCTCCATCCGCGTCACGATCTTCTTCAACTCGTCCAGCCGGTTCTCCTTGATGAGAAACGGCATCGATTCGGGAATTGATTTCAAGATGAATGGAACCAGCAACACCGGCAAGCCGGCGGCGATGAACACAGACGACCAACCGTAGGTCTCGATCAAGCCCTTGCCAAGAAGGGCCGCGAGCATGCCACCGACCGAATAGCCGCTGAACATCAGTGTGGTCAATGTGGTGCGAATCCTGCGTGGCGAGTATTCGGTCATTTGAGCGACCACGTTCGGCATGACGCCGCCGATACCCAAGCCGGCGAAGAAGCGCAGGACGCTGAAGGTCACCGGGTCATGGGTGAACCCGGCCGCCGCGGTGAAGACGCTGAACAGCAGGATGCAGATCGCGATGGCCCATCGCCGGCCGATCTTGTCCGCGATCATGCCAAGGAAGATCGCGCCGAACATCATGCCGAACAGCGCCGAGCTGACCATGAAGCCTGCGCTCTGCGGATCGACACCCATTTCCTTCATGATCGACGGCAGCGCAATGCCTGCCACCGCGAGATCGTAGCCGTCGAAGATGATGATCAGTGCACACCAAAAAAGCACGAGTGCGTGGAAACCGTTGAACGTGGCTTCGTCGGACAGCTTATGGACGTCAACCTGGCGCATAGCGCCCTCCTCTGTGTCTAGACTTAGTGTGAATACGACCTGGAAGCGTTTCCGTCCCTGTCAACCAAGATCACCACCGGCTACCGGTAGAACCATTCCAGTGATGTAAGAGGACTCATCCGAGGCGAAGAAAAGGATCGGTGCCACCTGCTCGTCGATGGTCCCGTAGCGGCGCATCAGACTCGACTCCTTGGTCTGGTCGATCACGCCCTGGTACCAATCGCTTTCCTGCGCGCTCGGTTGTTCCTGATTGCGCGGAATCTTTCGCGGCGGAGCCTCGGTTCCACCTGGAGCTGTTGCGTTGATACGGATCCCGTGCTTGCAGGCCTCCATCGCCAGCGATGCGGTCAACGCGTTGACGCCGCCTTTGGCCGCCGAATAGGGCACGCGATGCACGCCACGAGTGGCGACCGACGAGACGTTGACGATTACGCCGCGCCGGTGCTCGATCATCGTCGGTAGCACCGCGCGGCAACACCATAACGTGGGGAACAACGAGCGTCGCACTTCGGCCTCGATCTGCGCTTCTTCGTAGTGCTCGAAAGGTTTCGCCCAGATCGTGCCGCCGACGTTGTTGATGAGCACGTCGATGCGCTTGTACTTCCCGAGCGCTTCCGCCACCATGGCCTGCGCCCCCGCGAAGGTTTCCAGATCGGCTTCGAATCCGCTGGCGGCGCCGCCGGTCTTCACCATTTCAGAGACCACCTCATGTACGAGCTCGGACCGGTCAACCGCCAGCACTTTGCCGCCCTCGGCAGCTACGCCAAGCGCCACCGCGCGGCCGATCCCCTGCGCCGCGCCGGTTACGATGGCGATCTTGCCCTCGAAGCGGCCGCGGTGATTCATGCTGCTGCAGCCAATTCATTGGTCGACGAAAACTTCTCGAACAGGAAGTTCTTTGGCTTAACACCCAACCCCGCCATCCATTTGCGAACGCCTTCGACCATGGGCGGCGGGCCGCACACGTAGACGTCCACGTCGCCGTTCCGCAGATCGTCGGCCAACAAGTGATCGGTCACGTAGCCGCAGCGCCAGTGTCCGCTCTTGGCATCGACTACGCAGGTAAAGAAGTCGAAGTTCGACATCGTCGATTTGAGCTCGGCCAGCTTGTCGATCTCGACCAGATCTTCATTAGTATTGACGCCATAAGCGAGCTTGATCGGCTGGTCGGTCGGGTTGTCTTTCAACCACTGCAGCATCGAAAGAAACGGTGCCAAGCCCGTTCCACCCGCGAGCATCAGGATCGGCCGTATCGTTGGACGGAGGTAGAAGCTGCCATAGGGTCCGCTGAACGTCATGAAGTCGTCCGTGTTCGCCTTGCTGCGCATGTACGTGCTCATGAGGCCATCGGGGACATCGCGGATCAGGAAGGAAAGCTCGGACCGATTGGGCGGCGAGCTGAACGAGTACGAGCGGGTCTCCTTGCTGCCCGGCACCTGCACGTTGACGTATTGCCCGGGCAGGAAGGCGAGCGGCTGGTCGGATTGCAGCGAAAACGAGACGGTGGTCGCCGAATCGCGCGAGATCGTGCTCAACCTGCCGCCGAAGGTGCTGACCTCGGTCTTGCAAGCCGCCGACGAGGCCGGAACCTTGATCACGCAATCCGACGTCGGCTTCATCTGACAGGTGAGGACGTAGCCGTTGGCGGCCTCGTCTTCAGCCAGCGCGTCTTCGATGTACACGCCCATCGTGTATTTTCCGCTTTCACAATGACACTTGCAGGTGCCGCAGGCGCCGTCGCGGCAATCGAGCGGAATGTTGATCTTCGCACGGTACGCGGCGTCGGCGACGAGCTCGCCCGCGTCGCAGGGGATCATTCGGGTCACACCATCTTCGAACTGCAGGGCAATGTTGTACGCCATGAAAGGTTCCTTTGCGCAAGATGACTTGACGGCCCGCTGGGCGAGCCTTCGCCCTAAATGTGATAGACGTCCAGCATGTGGTGGATGTAGTCGTTCTTCAGGACGACGTACTTGTCCTTGATCAAAGGCTTCGGCCCGCTGGTGTCGATCTTGTAGCGCGACGATCCGAAATAGACGTCGACAATGTCATAACGGAAGCTGTGCGTCGTCCAGTTGAAGCAGACCTCGCACGCCTTGTCGTCCTGGGCGAGGATCTCGATATTGTTGATGGCGTGGTTGACTCGGGTATCCGGCGTCGAGGCGCTCGAGCGATCCGTCTCGATGCGAAAGACGCGATCCTCGAGCCCTTGCTTGCTGGGGTAGTAGATCAGCGACACCTCGTTGTGAGGATCGGTCGTGAGCTTGTCATCGTCGTCCCAACAGGGCATGAAGAAGGTCGCATCATCGGCGTAGAACGAGAGCCAATCGGCCCACCGCTTTTCGTCCAACGCTCGTGCCTCCCCATACAGGAAGGATTGGATCGCGTCGTAGGAGAGCATCAGTTTCCTCCATTGGCCTGTTCAGCGAAGTAGGCCTTCTTCATGGTCTCGAGCCAATACTTGTGTTGCACCGTGTACAGTCCC
>VBCY01000121.1 GCA_005882995.1 Betaproteobacteria bacterium | reverse complement strand
GCGCTGATCATCCAGGGGGTGTTCACGAATTATTACGGGTCTTCGGGACTGCCCTATCAGATCCCTCCCGAGCTGGGAGGCTCGTACAACCTGGGCTTCATGTTCCTGCCAAAGTACCGTGCGTGGGTCATCGTCGCTTCACTGGTGATCTGTCTCGCGACGTGGTTTGTCATCGAACGCACCAAGCTCGGGTCCTATTTGCGCGCGGCGACCGAGAATGCGCCGCTGGTGCAGGCCTTCGGCATCAACGTGCCTCGCATGGTGACCCTCACCTACGGTTTCGGCGTGGGTCTGGCCGCATTTGCCGGCGTCTTGGGCGCGCCGATCTACACCGTGAACCCGCAAATGGGCGCGAATCTCATCATCGTGGTCTTCGCGGTGGTGGTCATCGGCGGCATGGGATCGATCCTGGGGTCGATCATCACCGGCTTTGGCTTGGGTGTCATCGAAGGGTTGACCAAAGTGTTCTACCCCGAGGCTTCCAACACCGTGATCTTTATCATCATGGCGATCGTGCTTCTCATCAAACCAGCGGGTCTTTTCGGCCGGGCTCGCTGATATGGCGAATACCACATCAAGCATCACCCGCTTGGCTGCGGAAACCGAAGGCCGGGCAACCGCCATTGCGACCGTGGCGATGGTCGCGATCTTTGCCATTGCTCCGGCAGTGATTTATCCGGTGTTCCTTATGAACGTGCTGTGCATGGCGCTGTTCGCCTGCGCGTTCAACCTCCTGATCGGCTTCGGGGGTCTGTTGTCGTTCGGCCACGCGATGTTTCTCGGAATGGCCGGATATGCCTCCGCGCATGCCGCGAAGGTGTGGGGCTTCACGCCCGAGCTTGCCATCGCGGTGGGGACGGCGACATCGACCCTGCTCGGCATCGTCACCGGATTGCTTGCCATTCGTCGCCAGGGCATCTACTTCGCCATGATCACGCTGGCGCTGGCGCAGATGATCTACTTTTTCTGTCTGCAGGCACCCTTTACCCACGGCGAGGATGGCATTCAGGCCGTGCCCCGGGGCAAGCTCTTCGGCTTGTTCGATCTCAACAATATCTGGGTGCTCTACTACGTCGTCCTGGCCATCTTCACCGGAGCCTTTCTGCTCATCCATCGCATCGTCCATTCGCCATTCGGACAGGTGCTCAAAGCGATCCGCGAAAGCGAGCCCAGAGCGATATCGCTGGGCTACGATGCCGATCGCTACAAGCTGCTGGCGTTTGTGCTTTCCGCCACACTGTCCGGCCTCGCCGGCGCAACCAAGGCGATCGTTTTTCAGCTCGCATCGCTGACCGATGTGCATTGGACCATGTCCGGCGAAGTCGTCTTGATGACGCTCCTTGGAGGAATGGGAACAATATTCGGTCCGGTCGTCGGTGCGCTGGTCATTGTCGGGTTGCAGAACTACCTCGCGCCGCTTGGCCAGTGGGTGACGGTCATCACCGGGCTCATTTTCGTGGTGTGCGTGCTCGCGTTCCGTCGCGGCATCGTCGGTGAGATCGCGGCATGGTGGGCGCGGCGGGGAAACTAGCCGGACGCGTACTGACCGCATCTCTGCTCGCCGCCACGACCATTCCGGCCAGTGGTGCTGAGCGCTTGGTTGCCGTCGGGACCTGCCGGGAAGGGGCTCCCAACGGCGCCTACGAGCTGCGCATGCCCGACGGCCGCCTGCGTGTTGCCGGAGCGTTTGCTCAAGGCAAGAAGACAGGCACCTTCGTCTTCTGGACCGCGGGCGGCGCCCGGATCGCCGTCGTGCCCTACGATGATGACTCACGGATGGGCACGGTCGCGCGGTGGTATACAAAGCGTTCAGGCCATGAGCTCGGCCACAGGCTCGAAGCGCCATTCCGCGACAATGTTCTGCATGGCATCGAGCGCTCGTGGCACGCCAATGGTGCAGAGCGCAGCGAGATGCATTACGAGCATGGAGCACTCGTCTCGGCCCGGGCCTGGAACGAAAGCGGATGGCCTCTGCCGGAGCCGCAAGCCCAGAGACTCGCCAAGCAGGATGCCGCCGTCGATGAAAGATTTCTGGCCGAATTGGACGCCTTGGTGCGCGAGCATCTTCCCCGCTGCGAGTGATGCGCAGGCGGGGGGCTCCCGCCGGCGCTCCCGTCGGACCGATACACGAAGTTGACCTGTGGCTGTTATGCCGCCATCATAGCTCCGAGGACGGGGAGATCATGGTCGTACCCGGGGCGGCCGAAGTCCCAAGGGGAGAGTCAAATGCGCACGCAATGGGCCGTGGCAGTTGCAGCAGCAACCGCACTCCTGACGGGTTGCGTCATCACGCCGATGACCCAGTCCGAGTTTTCATCGCCTTTCTTCACCAACTTTGCGAATGTGGCAAGTTCTGAGAACCAATATCCGCCGCCTTACGTCTTGAGCTATCCCGACGAGACGATGTACTTCTATCGCATCTGGCAATATCACCCGCGCGCCGACCTCAATCTTCGGGCCATCGGCTGCGCGCGGACTACGGACGGGGCGCTGGTGGTGACCGCGAGCGTGCAGAACATGGGCGCCGATGTCGTTCCAACGGTACCGAACTTCAATGGCGAGCTCGCGTCCTTTCGCATCACCGCTCTGGTGACGTGGGCCGACGGGACCAAGCAGGAGGTCGAAGCCTTCGTACCGGTGCCGATGGCTGTCACCGGCACCGTCGATCAGCGCCTCGCGCGCACACGCTACCTGTTCAACGACGTGCGCCGCATCGACGTCGTTGCCGACCCCGATCGCATCGTTCCTGACCCGGTGCGACTCAATAACGTGCTCACCTGGCAGGGAACCATGAGCGGTGACACTCCAAGCTGCGAGGTCGTACGCTCGTAGCCTGATCAACGGCGGCGCAGCAGGCATCGCCGATCATCTGACGCAATCACCGCCCCCCGTCGCGCGTGGGATGTAAAGGCGCTGCTACCGTGGGCGCCGAGCTATAATTCGACGCACGTTCGCGTGAGCTTTCGCGGCTCCGCACGTCCCCACTGAAATCAAAGCCATCTCATGAAGGTGCTCATACCGGTCAAGCGCGTCGTCGACTTCAACGTCAAGGTACGTGTGAAGCCAGATGGGTCAGGCGTCGACACGGCGAACGTCAAGATGTCGATGAACCCTTTCGACGAGATCGCGGTCGAGGAAGCCGTGCGCTTGAAGGAGAAGGGCATCGCGAGCGAGCTGGTGGCCATTTCCTGCGGCGTCGCTGCGTGCCAGGAGACGCTGCGTACGGCGCTCGCCTTGGGCGCCGATCGGGCGATCCTGATCGAGACCAATGCAGAGCTGCAGCCCCTCGCCGTGGCCAAGCTGCTCAAGGCCATCGTCGACAAGGAGACGCCTCAGCTGGTCATCCTGGGCAAGCAGGCGATCGACGACGACTCCAACCAGACGGGCCAGATGCTGGCCGCTTTGCTCGGTTGGCCACAAGCTACCTTCGCATCCAAAGTCGACATCGCCGGAGGAAAGGCGACCGTCAAACGCGAAGTGGACGGCGGACTGGAAACCGTAGCGATGGTCTTGCCGGCAGTGATCACCACCGATCTGCGCCTGAATGAACCGCGTTACGCGACGCTGCCCAATATCATGAAGGCCAAAAAAAAGCCGCTCGACGTTGTCAAGCCGGATGCGCTTGGCGTCGACGTCGCGCCACGTCTTGCGACGCTCAAAGTCGTTGAGCCGCCGAAGCGCAAGGGCGGCGGCAAGGTTGCGGACGTGAAGGAACTTGTCGCGAAGCTGCGCAGCGAAGCCAAGGTGATCTCGTGACCAAGGCTCAACCATGAGCATTCTCGTCGTCGCCGAACACGATCATTCGACGCTGAAGAGCGCGACGCTGCACGCAGTCGCAGCTTGCGGCAAACTGGGGGGCGACATCCATCTCCTGGTCGCCGGACACAACGCCCGCGGCGCCGCGGAAGCTCCGCAGCTTGCGGGCCAGCTGGCAGAAAATGTTGCTGCGCTGATCGTCAATATTGCAGGACCATATTCGCACATCGTGCTCCCGGCCACCGGCTTCGGGAAGAACATTGCGCCGCGCGTTGCGGCTTCCCTGGACGTGGCTCAAGTGTCCGACATCATGTCGGTCGAATCGCCGGACACGTTTATCCGCCCGATCTACGCCGGCAATGCCTTTGCCACGGTGCAGTCGAAAGACGCAAAAAAAGTGATCACCGTTCGCACTACCGCATTCGACGCGGTAGTCCCGGAAGGCGGACACGCCGCCATCGAAGACGTCGCGGCTCCACCCGGCTTCGAGGGCATCGAGTTGCTGGGGCAGGAGCTCACCAAGTCCGACCGTCCCGAGCTCACCAGTGCGCGCATCATCATTTCCGGAGGACGCGGATTGCAGAAGGGCGAAAATTTCAAGATGCTGGAAGCGCTCGCCGACAAGCTCAACGCCGCGATCGGTGCCTCGCGCGCCGCCGTCGATGCCGGCTTCGTTCCCAATGACTATCAGGTCGGCCAGACCGGCAAGATCGTCGCGCCCGATCTGTACATCGCGGTCGGCATCTCCGGCGCGATCCAGCATCTCGCCGGCATGAAGGACAGCAAGGTCATCGTCGCGATCAACAAGGATCCTGAAGCGCCCATTTTCCAGATCGCCGATTACGGACTGGTTGGCGATCTCTTCGAAATCGTCCCGGCGCTCACCGCAGAATTGAGCTCGACCTGATTCTCTAATCCGCCTCCACGCCATGAGCACATACCACGCACCGCTCAACGACATCCGCTTCGTGCTCAACGAGCTGGCGGGGCTCGAGCAAGTCGGCAAGCTTCCGGGCTATGAAGAAGCGACCCCCGATACCGTCGAAGCGATATTGGAGCAGGCCGCGAAGTTTGCCAGCGAGGTGCTCGATCCGCTGAACGCCGTCGGCGATCGAGAGGGCGCGCGCCTCACCGAAGGCGGCACGGTCAAGACGCCGACCGGTTTTAAGGATGCCTACGCGCAATTCATCGCCAGCGGCTGGAATGGGCTCACCAAGAATCCGGATTTTGGTGGACAGGGCTTGCCGCAATTGGTGGCGACCGCGGTAGAAGAGATGTGGCACGGCGCCAATCTTGCGTTTGCCTTGTGCCCGCTGCTGACCCAGGGCGCGATCGAGGCGATCGAGCTGGTCGGTTCGGATGTGCAAAAGGCGAAGTTCATGCCGAAGATGGTGGAGGGCGTGTGGACCGGCACGATGAATCTGACCGAGCCGCAAGCAGGGTCCGATCTTGCCGCCGTGCGCACTCGCGCCGTCCCGCAGGCTGACGGTACTTACAAGCTCTACGGCCAGAAGATCTTCATCACCTATGGCGAGCAGGATTACACCGAGAACATCATCCATCTGGTGCTGGCGCGCACGCCCACTGCGCCGGAAGGGGTGAAGGGCATATCGCTGTTCATCGTGCCGAAATTCATGGTCAACGATGACGGCAGCGTAGGTGCGCGCAACGACGTACATTGCGTATCGCTGGAGCACAAGCTGGGGATCCACGCGAGCCCCACCGCGGTGCTCGCCTACGGTGATCACGGTGGTGCTGTCGGCTACCTCATCGGCGAGGAAAACCGCGGTCTCGAATACATGTTCATCATGATGAATCTCGCCCGCTACTCGGTCGGCATCGAGGGCATCGGCATCGCCGAGCGCGCCTATCAGCGCGGGCTCGCGTACGCCAGGGATCGCGTCCAGGGTCGCGCGCCGGGACTCGATAACGCGGCGCCGACGCAGACGATTCTCCAGCACCCGGATGTGCGACGGATGCTGCTCACCATGAAGGCTTTGACCGAGGCGATGCGCGCCGTCGCCTGCGTCACCGGCTCGGCGATCGATCACGCGCACCGCGATCCTGACCCGGCGGCGCGCAAACGGCACAAGGCTTTCGTGGATTTCATGATCCCCATCGTCAAGGGCTGCAGCACCGAGGTCTCGCAGGAAGTAACTTCACTCGGGATACAGGTGCATGGCGGCATGGGCTACATCGAGGAGACCGGCGCCGCCCAGCACTTCCGCGATGCTCGCATCACGACCATCTACGAGGGGACCACCGGCATCCAGGCCAATGATCTCATCGGGCGCAAAACGGCGCGCGACGGCGGTACGGTCGCGCGCGCCATACTTGGCGAGTGCACCAAGGTCGCCATCGAGTTGTCGAAGAGCGCCGATGCCAATCTCAAGGCGATCGGCGCCGAGCTTGCGAGCGCAGCCGAAGCGCTCCATGGTGCCGTCGACTGGGTCGTTGCTTCCTACGGCGCAAAGCCGCGCGCCGCGCATGCGGCCGCGGTTCCGTACCTGAAGCTCTGGGGTGTGGTTGCGGGTGGATGGCAGATGGCGCGCGGCGCACAGGTCGCGGCGCGCCGCCTCGCTGAAGGAAAGGGTGACGCGACGTTCTACCGCGGCAAGATCGCCACCGCGCGCTTCTACGCGGAGTCCCTTCTGCCGCAAGCAACAGGGCTCGCCCGTGCGATTGCGGGCGGCAGCGAAGCCGTGCTGGCGCTTGCCGACGAGCAGTTCTGAACACCTAGGCGCCGGTCGCTTCCCCCGCGTTCCTTGAAAGAATTGCACGCCCGATGGAATTGTCGGCGCGGATATGCACGCCGCGCATCGCGGCGAGCGCGCGCATCGCTGAAATTCAACAGCGCCGGCTTGGAACACATCTTGCGTAGCGAGCGGCGTGCTTCGTAAGGAAAAGCGCAACCAAGTCGCGCAACGGGCGCGGTGCCCTACCGCCTGGCCGCGGAGCTTCGCCTGCGCCATGGCGCTGCTGCTCGCCGCGAGCCTTGCTCGCGGCGATTCGTTGGCGTTCGTCGACCCCTTGCCTCCCGGTGCCTACGCAGTCGGCTGCAGCAACGTCGAACAGGACTTCTCCCGTGTCGGGCCTGGTGAAACCGCGAAGAATTACTGGGAAGGTTTTGCCGACAACGGTCGAGATCGCTACGTCACTCAACTACTGATCGACCCGGCCGATGCGTTACTGTTCAATGTCGCGGTCCCCAACGACCGCGAATTGTTCACCAACCGAGCCACGCAGCAGGTCGCGTATGCGCTGATCGTCTGCTATCCGACCGATGCGCGAAATCCGCGCGCGGACTATCCGCTGCCGACAGGCTTCAGCGTGCCGCATATGCAGCGCGGCGCAGAGGCGCCGATCTGGGCGGATCCGAGTGCGCGATGGCCGGTTCTGCTTTTCTCGCACGGTCTCACCGGCAGCCCGCTGTCCAACGACTATATCGTGGCGCTCACCACGCTGGCGAGCTACGGTTACATCATCGTCGCACCCTTTCATGGCGATCCTCGCTTTGCCGATGTCCGGATCGACAATATTTCGGATTTCGCGTACGCGGCGTTGCATTTCAACACCTTTGTCGAGATGCAGGCCATTCGTCCACTCTCGACTTCGGCTGCGCTGGATCTCGTGCTGGCGCATCCTCAGTACCGCGATCATGTCGACCCGGCTCGCGTGGCAGGCTTTGGCGCAAGCCTCGGTGGCGAAACCCTGTTGCTGCAGGCGGGAGCGCAGCTCACGACCACCATCGGCATGTCGTCCAAGCAGGTAATCGTCGACCCACGGCTCAAAGCGATCGCCAGCTACGTTCCCTATTTCGGGCAGACTTTCCTGCCGGCGTTCGGACGCGATCAAAAAGGTCTCGACGCGGTCGCCGTGCCTTTCCTCGGCATCTCCGGTTTTGCGGACACGACCGCCCCTGTCGTTGCCACCGCGGAGGGCGTAAAGCGACTCACGCACTCGCGGGAGCTGCTCGCCTTGATGGGCGTCGGCCACTACTTCGACTATCCGAGCGCTCCCGACATCTTCACCTGGTCGCTCATCTTTCTCGCGGCCCATGTGCTCGACGACCGCGCCGCTCGGGTGCGCATCGCCCGCATGATTGCGGTGCGCGGCGGCGGAGACGATCGCTTGCTGCTCGACTACACCGAGCCTGCGCCACTCGCTCCGGGCGAGCGCGACGTGATCGAGTACCACGCGCCTTCGCTCGACCACTATTTTCTCACCGCGGATCCCACGGAAATCGCGGTCCTCGATGGCGCCATCATCCCGGGCTGGAATCGCACCGGTTTTGAGTTCAAGTCGTGGACGGTCGAATCGGGCCGCGGGATTCCCACGTGCCGGTTTTTCGGAACGCCCGGTGTCGGCCCCAACACCCACTTCTACAGCATCGATCCCGTCGAATGCGCCGCGTTACGGGGCAGTCCGTATTGGACATTCGAAGGTCTCACTTTCGCGGAGGACGCGCCAGTGCTTGGCGATTGCGCGGCGGATCGTGCGCCGGTGGTCAGGCTCTACAACAACGGCATGGGCGGCACCGCCAATCATCGCTTTCTCACCAGCCACAGCGAGACTACCGCGATGTGGCTTGCCGGCTGGGTGATCGAAGGGACGGTGTTCTGCGCTCCGCCGTAAATCGGCGGCATCAATCGCGCCCACGCACGCTCAGCGTTTTGCGCCTCAGGATGTTGCGATTGGCACCACGCCATGGGCGGCGAGTGTGAGAGACACGACGCTGCCTGGCGCGAGCGGACGATCGACGGCGAGGTTGACGACGAAGAGCTCGCCCAGCTCGGTGGCTATGGTGTATTCCATCATGCCACCGACGTAAGTCGCCTTGCGAACCGTGCCCGGAAGACCTTTGCCGTTCGGCGCACCGATTTCGACGGCTTCGGGTCGAATCGCGACGTCCACCGTTCCCTGCGGCAAACCGCGGTGCTCGATCTCGAGTGAAAGCGGACCGATCTCGAGCTCTCCCATACGTTCATCGACGCGTCGCAGCGTGCCGCGCACGCGGTTCGCGTCACCCATGAACGCGGCGACGAAGATGTCGTGGGGATGCTCGTAGAGCTCGCGTGGGGACCCTTGCTGCGCGATCGTCGCCTGGTTCATGACGATGATGCGGTCGGATACCGCCATCGCTTCCGCCTGGTCGTGCGTCACATAAACGACGGTGAGCGAAAGTCGCCGCTGCAGATCCCGGATGTCTTCGCGCATCTGACGACGTAAACGCGCGTCGAGGTTCGACAGCGGCTCGTCGAAGAGCAGGACAGAAGGTTCGAGCACCAGCGCCCGCGCAACGGCGACACGCTGTTGTTGGCCGCCGGATAATTCCGACGGCAGTCGCGCGTCGAATCCGGTAAGCCCGACTGCGGCCAGCGCCGCATGCGCCTTGTCGTGTACCTGTGCTTTGGGAATCTGCGCCACCGACAGACCGTAGCCGACGTTTTCAATGACGTTCATGTGCGGAAACAATGCGTAGCTCTGGAACACCATTGAAACGTCGCGCTCGGAGGCAGGCGTTTGCGTGACGTCGACGCCGCCAATCAGGACGGTCCCTGAACTGGGAGGCTCGAGGCCGGCGATCAGACGCAGTGTTGTCGTCTTGCCGCAGCCCGATGGACCGAGCAGGGTCAGCAGGGTTCCGGCGGCGACGGTGAAGGAAATGTCGTGGATCGCGGCCACGTTGCCGTAGCGCTTGCTGAGGTTGCGAAGCTCGATCGAAGAGGCTTTCATGTCAGGCTGCGGGGCCCAATTCTGCCATGCCCATGCGCACGACGCCGTCGCGGCGGCCGAGTCGGCGTTCACCGATCGCGCTGTGGATGAGCCAGATAGCCACCAGCATAAGAACGATAAGCACGGTCGAGTAGGCGATGGCAACACCATAGTCGCCGTTGGTGACCCGATTGATGATATAGGTGGTTGCCCACTCATACTCGGCTGAAACAAGGAATACGATCGCCGACACGGTGGTCGCGGCGCGCACGAAGCTGTAGACCAGCGCCGCAGCCACCGCGGGCTTGAGCAGGGGCAGCACGATCCTTCGCAGGGTGGTGAAGCGGCCCGCGCCCAACGTGGCGGAGGCTTCATCGAGACTCGCGTCAATCTGTGCCATCGAAGCCATTCCAGCGCGCACTCCAACCGGCATGTTGCGGAAAACATTGCAGGCGATGAGGATCAGCGCCGTGCCGGTCATTTCGATCGGTGGCACGTTGAAAGCGAGGATGTACGAAACACCGATCACCGTCCCGGGGATGGCGAAGCTCAGCATGGTGCCGAACTCGAGCGCGGTCCGGCCGCGAAAGCGCTGGCGTGTGAGGATGTACGCGGTGAGCAATCCCAAGGCAGCGGTCAGAGGAGCGGCGAGCGCGGAGAGCTTCACCGTAGTCCAGAGAGAGTTCCATGCGCTGCCGACCCAGATGAGACCGCCCTGCGGGCCGATCTCCACGCCGAAGGCTCTGGCGTAGTGGTTGAGCGTCGGTGCGTAATTGCGACCCCACTGCTCGACAAAGCTGCCCAGGAAAGTCATTGCGTAGAGGGTGACGGTGAGGACGATCCACGGCATCGCCAGCGCGTAGCACAGTTTTCGCGCCGGCTCAGGCAGTGGCGCGGGCAGGCCCGAATCGCCCTTACCGGAGAGCGCCGTGTAGTCCCGTCGTCCGAGCACCACGCGCTGCGCAAAGAATGCAGCCAGCGCAAAGGCCAACAGCAGAATGCCGAGTGCCGCAGCGCGGCCCTGATCGAGCTGGGCACCCACCACCGAAAAGAACACTTCAGTCGCGAGGACGCTGAAGTTGCCGCCGAGCACGATCGGATTGCCGAAGTCCGAAATCGACTCGATGAATCCAATGAGAAAGGCATTGGCGAGGCCAGGCCGCATCAGCGGCAGCGAGACGTCGATGAAGGTGCGCCAGCGGCTCGCCCGCAAAGTTTGCGCTGCCTCTTCCATGCTCGGCGACACCGCTTCGACGACGCCGATCAGAACGAGAAAAGCGATGGGAGTAAAGGACAGCCATTGAGCGAGCAACAGGCCGGGGAGACCGTACAGCCACCGCGACGGCTCGATGCCGAAAGCCCATTCGAGCCCATGGTTGACCAATCCCGAGCGCCCGAAGAGCAGGATCAACCCCAGCCCAATGACGAACGGCGGCGTGATGATCGGCAGGATCGCCAGTGCGCGCAACAGTTTCTTGAAGCGGAAACGGGTCCGCGTCACCAGCAAAGCGAAGGCGAGGCCGAGCGTGGTCGTGCCGCCCGCGGTCAGCAGCGCCAGGATGAGCGTGTTCCAGGCGACTCCGCAGCGGGCAGCGCCCGTTAGACAGCCGAGGCCCCATACCTTCTGCTGCAGCAAACGATCCAGAAACGCGGCGATCGAAATGAGGCCATTGGCGTCATCGAAAGCGCTCACCATGATTCTCAGCACAGGAAAAAGCGTGAAGATCGCAGTCGATGCCACGATCGCCACGACGCTGCCGGCGATGAAGGCATCACCGCCGAAGTAGCCTCGCCCTGCGAGGCCGACGGCGAACAACATAGCGAAAGAGGTGAGAGCCAAGGTCGCGCCGAGTCCCATACCCTGCTGGCCGCCGGTGGCCAGCCCCTGCAAAGAGGCGGCCTGGGAACCGATGAGAAATCCCTGCGCCAAGGTGTACAAAAAGCCGATGCCGCCCAGCGCGAGCAACGCGTGGGCGAGCAATGACCGATCGAATCGGGGCGCAAGCAACGTGCAGCCTGCGGCCAGCAGCGCTCCAATCGGCAACAACCAGGTCCGGCCATATCGCCAGGCCTGGACGATCGCCGGCGCACTATCGCCCGTGGCAAAGTCACGCAGCCAATCGAGCGACAGCACGGAGCCGGGCAACGCATACCACGGGACGATCAGGAAGCCTGCTGCGCCGACGCAGAGCCAGAGCGCGATCGCGCCGTATTTTCGAATCACTGCGCAGATGCTCTCGACATTGTCGGCAATCTCGTGTCTCGCGACTCGCTTCAGCGCCTCGCGTTGATGTCCCGCTCCCAGCGTTCGAGCAGCCGCTTGCGCTCGCTGCTCGATCCGTATTTCGCGCTGTCGTACTCGATGAGCTTGAGGTCCGTCAACTTGGGCACCTGCGGCGGCAGAATCACATTCCTGTTGGTCGGTATCGCAAATTCCTTCACCTCGAGCCCTATCTTTTGCGCGTCGGAAGTCAGCGCCCAGTCGAAGAATTGTTTTGCGTTGTCGAGGTTGCGTGCACCCTTGATGATGGCCATCGAGCCGACCTCGTAGCCGACGCCTTCGCAAGGCAGGATCGCCTTGACGGGGAAGCCGCGCACGATTTCGTTGACGACGCCGTGGAGCACCGTGCTGCCGATCGCTGTTTCACCGCGAGTCACCGCCGTCATCGGACCGATGCCGGAGCGCGCGTACTGGTTGACATTGGCATCGAGTGCTCTCATGTAACGAAACGCTTCTTCTTCGCCAAAGATCTGCACCAGGGAAGCGAGCATAAGATAGGCCGTCCCCGATGAATTGGGATTGGAAAGCATCACTTCGCCTTTGTAGACAGGGTTGGTGAGGTCCTTCCAGCATTGGGGCACCGGCAACTTCTTCTTGTCGATGATCTCAGTGTTGTAGCCCAGCGCCAGGATGCCGCCGTAGACCCCGGCGACGCGGTACTTCGAAACCTCAGCCTCGCGCTTCGCCCAATCGTAGAGCTGATCGAGATTCGGGGATCTGTACGTCTCCAGCAGTCCTTCTTCGGCAGCCTGCAGAAAGGCGTCGCCCGGGCCTGCCCACCAGATGTCGCCCTTCGGATTGGCCGCCTCCGCCTTGATCTGCGCGAACAACTCGCCCGTGGCTTTTTGCGTGACCCTCACCTTGACCCCGCTCGTCTTTTCGAAGCCGATCGCCATGCCCTGGCACCACGCGGCGCTCGGCGAGCTGCAATACATGGCAAGCGTGCCCTGGCCGGCGGCCATGCCGGCGAATGGCAGCCAACACAATAGAACGATCACCCGAGTCATTCGACGCTCCCTTGCACGAATCTGCCCTGCAGTCCGGCCATTCGCGGATGTATCAGGCGTTTGGAAGTCCCGCACGCCCTTTCGGGCGATGGCTATTCTAGCGATGCGGCGCCCGCGCAGACAACGCGCGCGAGCCCACAGGCGGTGCGTGTCGCGAGTGATCGGCCTTTGCGCTATGCTTGCCTCCGGTCGATGGAATGGCCAATAAAGCAATAGAGGAGGAGGGCATGGGTTGGCGCAGATGGTTTGCAGGCAGCGTCATTGCGCTTGGACTGGCGGCACCGCTCAACGCCGCGGCACAAGGCGAGCTTGTGGTTTACTGCACCGTGCAGGAAGAGTGGTGCCGGCCGATGGTAGCCGCTTTCGAGAAAACGACGGGTATCAAGGTGCTGATGACACGCAAGAGCTCCGGAGAGTTCTACGCGCAGATCAAGGCGGAAGCGGCGAATCCCCGAGGTGACATCTGGTGGGGTGGCACCGGAGATCCGCATTTGCAAGCCGCGGAGGAGGGACTCACCGAAGCGTACAAATCACCCAGGATGGCGGAGCTGCAGGACTGGGCGGTGCGCCAATGGGAGCAGGCTAAAGGCCGCACCGTGGGCGTGTATGCGGGCGCGTTGGGCTACAGTTACAACACCGACGAGGCGAAGAAAAAGGGCATTGCAGAGCTCAGATGCTGGTCGGATCTGCTCAACCCGAAGCTCAAAGACGAAATACAGGTCGCTAATCCGAACTCGTCCGGCACCTCCTATACGATGCTCGCGACTCTCGTGCAGCTGATGGGCGAGGACAAGGCCTTCGATTACCTCAAGGCGCTGCACAAGAATGTGAGCCAATACACCAAATCCGGCGCGGCGCCGGCGCGCGCGGCGGCAACAGGCGAGAGCCTAGTCGGGATCACGTTCCAGCACGACGCGGTTGTGCAAGCGATCGGAGGCGCGCCGATCAAGATCGTCTCCCCCTGCGAGGGCACCGGCTACGAAATCGGCAGCATGAGCATCATCAAGGGCGCCAAGAACATGGACAACGCCAAGAGATGGTACGACTGGGCGCTCACTGCAGAGGCACAGAGCATCGGTGCGCAGAACAAGGTTTCCTACCAGGTGCCGTCCAACAAGAACGCGAGCTCGCCGCCGCAGGCGCCCAAATTCAGCGAGATCAAGCTGATCAACTACGACTTCGCCAAGTACGGCTCTTCGGCGGAGCGTACGCGACTGCTGACCAAGTGGGACAAGGAAGTCTCGACGCTTCCGAAGTGAACTCCACCGCCCTCGCGCCGGCGGTTCTCGCGCCGCCGCTGCGCGATCGGCCGAACATGGTCGCGGCCAGCATTGCGCTGGCCGCCTCTCTTATCGTGCCCTGGGCCGCCGACGGAGGAGCGTCCGCGCTGGCCCGCGCTCTCGCCGGCCATTGGACGCTGTGGCCGCTCATGGGCGCGGTTCTGGCGGCGCTTCTTTCTGCCTCATCCGGCCGCGACGGGGCAACCGCTATCGCTTCCGCCTTCGGTGTCGCATGGACCTTCGGCGCCGGTTTCGTCGAAGGTGTGACCGGCCCGGCGTTCGGGATCGGCGCTGCCATCGTGCTGACGGCGCTTACGGTCTGCTTCGCGCGCGCACTGGCGCGGCAAGGCTACTTCGGCGGCGACACGACAGTTGCCACGCTGGTCGTCATCATCGCCGCGCTGCTGACGATTTTCATCTTCTTTCCGGTGGGAAGGGCGCTCCTCTCCGCAGTCCAGGATGCGCAAGGCCGTTTTGCGCTCTCGCTCGTGACCGCGCGCCTTTTTACCGCCGACATCTGGGGAGTTGGCTGTCTGGGCGCGGGTACGCGCTGCGGAGTCGCCATCAATTCCGCGTTGCTGGCGATCATAGTCGGCATGGTGTCGGCGCTGCTCGGCCTTGCGTTGGCGCTGCTGGTACAACGCGGTGGCCGACGCTATTCGGGCGTGCTGAAGCTCATGTCGTTGCTGCCCATCGTCACTCCGACCTTTGTGATTGCGCTGGCGATCGTGGTGTTGTTCGGCCGCACCGGACTCATCACAGGCTGGCTCGATCACTGGATAGGTATTCCCCGATCGCGATGGATTTACGGCCTGCCTGGCGTCGCGCTGGCGCAGTTGCTATCGTTTTCTCCGATCGCGTTCATGATCCTGTACGGGGCGCTCACCGCGGTCAGCCCGACGCTGGAGGAGGCCGCGCAAACGCTGCGTGCCTCTCGCGCACGTGTGTTTCGCACAGTCACATGGCCATTGCTGAGACCCGCGCTCGCCAATGCTTTTCTGCTCGGCTTTGTGGAGAGCCTTGCCGATTTCGCCAACCCCATTGTGCTTTCCGGTAATTTTGAAGTGCTATCCATCAAAACCTTCTTCGCCATCGCCGGGGCACAGCACGATCCAGGCCGCGCAGCGGTGCTCGCCAGCGTGCTGCTCGCGTTCACCCTCGCCGCCTTCTGGCTGCAGCAGCGCTGGCTGGGCCGGCTCTCTTACGTCACCGTGAGCGGAAAAGGAGATTCCGGCATTCCTGCCCGACTGCCGCGTGGCCTTTGGCTCACATGCTTCTTTACCGCGCTCATCTGGATAAGCTTCACGTTCATTTGCTATGCGGTGATCCTGGTGGGCGGATTCGTGAAGGATATCGGTCGCGGCGACATGACAGTCAGCTTCTCGCATTTCGCCGCGGGTTTCGGCGTCGAGTGGGGATCGCGCGGACTATTCTTCGGCGGCTCCGCGTGGGACAGTTTTTTCACGACCATATTGGTTGCGGCCATATCGGCCCCGCTCACCGCGCTGATCGGACTGCTCGCTGCCTACGTCATCACCCGTCACCGTTTTGCGGGACGGCGTACGTTCGAATTCCTTACCATGGTGAGCTTCGCCATTCCGGGTACGGTCATCGGAGTCTCCTATATCGTGGCCTTCAACGTACCGCCGCTGGAGTTGACTGGCGGCATGGCGATACTGGTGCTCTGCTTCGTTTTTCGAAACATGCCGGTGGGCGTGCGCGCCGGTGTTGCGGCGCTTGCCCAGATCGACAAGACGCTGGACGAAGCGTCGGCCACGCTGCGCGCGTCTACACTGCGCACGCTGCGTCAGATCATCCTTCCCCTGCTACGGCCGGCGATCCTGGTCACGCTGGTCTTCAGCTTCACTCACGCCATGACTGCAGTGAGCGCAGTGATCTTTCTCGCGACCGCCAAGTACAACCTGGCGACGGTGTACATCGTGGGGCGGGTTGAGGCGGGCGAATATCCGCTTGCAATCGCTTACTCGTCGGTGCTGATTTTGTTCATGGCGGTGGTGCTCTTGCTGGTGCAGAAAGCGGTGGGAGAGGCGAGACTCGGCCGGCGCACGACCAACTTGCTGGTGACTGGACACTGAAATGGCCAAGAACGCGGGCGGAGTCGTGTTCGAACGCGTGACCAAGCGTTACGGTGAGGTCACTGCGGTAGACGACGTTTCATTTCGCGTTGCGCCCAGTGAACTGGTCACGCTGCTCGGGCCTTCGGGCTGCGGCAAGACGACGACGCTACGGATGGTGGCAGGGCTCGAGCCCGTATCGTCCGGACGCATTGTGCTTGGCGACAATGATGTGACGCGGCGCGCGGCGAACGAGCGCGACGTGAGCATGGTGTTCCAGTCCTACGCCTTGTTCCCCCATATGACGGTGCTGGAGAATGTCTGCTACGGCCCGCTTTCGACGCGCGCCGACAAGCCGAAGGCGCGCGAGCTCGCGCATGCCAAGCTCTCGATGCTGGGACTGACCGGCCTGGAGCATCGACTGCCTTCCGAGCTCTCTGGTGGACAGCAGCAGCGCGTTGCCGTCGCGCGCTCGCTCGTGCTCGAACCGGCCGTCTTGCTCTTCGACGAACCGCTATCGAACCTCGACGCCAAGCTGCGCCGCCGCGTTCGTCAGGAGATCCGCGAGCTGCAGCAGTCGCTTTCGCTGACGGTGATCTACGTCACGCACGATCAGGAAGAAGCGCTTGCCGTTTCCGACCACATCATCGTCATGGAAGGCGGACGCATCGCACAGCAGGGCACGCCGAATGAGCTTTACGAATCTCCGGCGACGCGCTTCCTTGCTGACTTCATCGGCGACGCCAATCTGATCGACGGCGATCTCGTGGCCGACTCGGGACGTGCGATCTTCTGCGCGGGCGGCGTGAGCGCGCCCGTCCGCGCAGACGGACTTGGCAGCGGCCCGGCGACGCTCGCCTTGCGACCGCATCGCTTGCGCATCGTCGATGCGGACGAGGCAACGTTGTCGGGGGTCTGCAAGCGCGCCGCTTACCTCGGCAGCCGGATCGAATATGTCGTGACGACGGCCTGGGGCGATCTGCTCGTATTCGACGGGGAAGGGCGGACGATGCGGCCTCGGGATGAGCCGATCAGCCTGAAGTTTGACGCGCAGGCGGCGGTCGTGCTTCGCCGCTGAAGCATCGCCTGACTTCCATTCGCGCGAAGCAATGGTCCGTTTCGGCATCGATCTCGGCGGCACCAAGACCGAGATCATCGCCCTCGACGACACCGGAGGAGAACTGCTGCGCCGCCGCGTTTTGACGCCCGGCGATGACTATCACGCCATGCTCGACACTGTAGCCGCGCTGGTCACGGATGCGGAGCGCGAGCTGCACGCGCGCGGCACCGTGGGCATCGGCACGCCGGGCTCCATGTCGCGGGCGACCGGGTTATTGCGCGGCTCGAACTCGGTTTGCCTCAATGGTCGGCCGATCAAAGGCGACCTGGAAGCGCTGCTGAGGCGCGAAGTGCGCATCAGTAACGATGCCAATTGCTTTGCACTTTCCGAAGCCATCGACGGCGCTGGACGGGGACAGGAAGTGGTGTTCGGGGTGATTCTCGGGACTGGCGTGGGCGCCGGAATCGTTGTGCGCAGTCACGTGCTTACCGGCATCAACGCCATCGCCGGCGAATGGGGGCACAATCCTTTGCCATGGCCGACCGATGAGGAGAGGCCCGGCCCGTCCTGCTTTTGCGGCCTCCGTGGCTGCATCGAGACGTTTCTGTCAGGCCCCGGCATGGAGCATGATCATTGGGCGGTGACCGCTCAGCGTGCGAGCTCCCACGCAATCGTCACGGGGGCAGCATCCGGCGATGCCGGTTGCGAAGCGACCATGCAGCGTTACGAACAGCGTCTCGCACGAGCGCTGGCACATGTCATCAACATCGTCGATCCGGATGTGATCGTGCTCGGTGGCGGGATGTCGAACATCGACCGGCTGTACGCGAAAGTGCCGGAACGATGGGGACGATGGGTATTCTCTGACCGCGTCGACACCCGGCTCGTGCGTCACGTGCACGGCGATTCGAGCGGCGTTCGAGGTGCCGCCTGGTTGTGGCCGTCAGAGAAGAATCACATGTTCGGATAATTCGGCCCGCCGCCACCCTCGGGCGTGACCCAGTGGATGTTCTGCCGTGGATCCTTGATGTCGCAGGTTTTGCAGTGGACGCAATTCTGCGCATTGATCTGCAAGCGCTTGCCCGCACCGCTATCCGTGGCGACGAACTCGTAAACCCCGGCGGGACAGTAGAGCTGCTCGGGACCATCGTAGATCGAGAGGTTCACTGCAACCGGAATGGCAGGGTCGCGCAGTTGCAGGTGCGATGGCTGATCTTCCTCGTGATTGGTATTGGAGATGAACACCGACGAAAGCTTGTCGAAAGTCAAGACTCCATCGTAGGGCGGATATTCGATCTTCGGCATGTCGGCCGCAGCTTTGAGGCACTCGTGGTCGGGCTTGCCGTGATGCAATGTCCATCCGACTAAGGCGCCGAGGTGCAGATCGTTGAGCCACATATGCATTCCGCCGTGCACGGTGCCGATCGCGTTACCCCACTTGAGCCCCGGCTTCACGTTGCGCACCTTGTAAAGGTCGCTATACGCCCAGGACGCACGAAACGCGTCCGGGTAGCTGGAGAGCTCATCGTGCTCGCGTTCGCTCAGCATCGCCTCGAACGCCGCCTCCGCGCCGAGCATGCCGCTCTTCATGGCGTTGTGTGTTCCCTTGATGCGTGGAACATTGAGGAAGCCCGCGGCGTCCCCGATCAGTGCGCCGCCGGGAAAGATTAATTTGGGGATCGATTGCAGACCGCCCTCGCTGATCGCGCGCGCGCCATACGAGAGTCGCTTGCCGCCCTCGAAGGTGCCGCGAATGGCAGGATGCGTCTTGAAGCGCTGGAATTCGTCGAAGGGCGAGAGATGCGGATTGGCGTAGCTCAAATGCACGACGAATCCAACCGCGACAAGATGGTCCTCGAAGTGGTACATGAACGATCCGCCGCCGGTCTTCGCGTCCAGCGGCCATCCCTGCGTGTGCATGACCAGTCCAGGCTGGTGTTTCTCGGGAGCAACCCGCCACAGCTCTTTGAGCCCGATGCCGTATTTTTGCGGGTCGACACCGGCGCGCAAGCCGAACTTCGCGATCAACGCTTCGGAAAGCGATCCCCTGCAGCCTTCGGCGAAGAGCGTGTATTTGGCGTGCAGCTCCATGCCCGGCTGATAATCGGGCTTGTGCGTGCCATCCTTGGCAACGCCGACGTCGCCGGTAGCGACGCCACGCACCGCGCGCTCGCTGGTGTACAGGATTTCGGCCGCAGCAAATCCCGGATAGATCTCCACGCCAAGCGCCTCGGCTTGCTTTGCCAGCCAGCGGCAGACATTGCCAAGGCTCACGATGTAGCAGCCGTGATTGTTCATCAGAGGCGGCATCAGAAAATTGGGTATGCGCCGCGCGCTTTGCTCGCTCAGCACCAGAAAGCGATCCTGCGCGACGAGCGTATTCAACGGCGCACCCTGCGACTGCCACTCGGGCAGAAGCTCTGCGAGAGCGCGCGGGTCGATGACCGCTCCGGACAGGATGTGCGCTCCGATTTCGGAGCCTTTTTCCAGCACGCAAACGGCAAGTTCCCGTCCGGCGCCAGCGGCGAGTTGCTTCAGGCGGATCGCGGCGGATAGTCCTGCCGGTCCAGCACCGACGATGACCACGTCGTATTGCATTGCTTCGCGCTGCAAGGGGAATCTCCAGAGTGGTGCGGCGACGGTCGATTATAATTCGCTTTGCCGAAGCGCCGGCTGGCCCCGACCAACGCTCACCGATTCGACGATGACCGCCCCGCGCAACTGCGTGCAAACGATCACCATCCCGATTCGCTGGGGCGACATGGATGCGCAGGGGCACGTCAACAACACGGTCTACTTTCGTTACATGGAACAAGCGCGGATCGAATGGCTCGATGCGGTGCGACAGCGCTCGGGTCCTTTTCCCGGTCAGGGCCAGGTGATCGTCAATGCCAGCTGCACCTTCATCGAGCCGCTCGAATATCCCGGCACAGTCGAAGTCCGCATGTTCCTCGAAGCGCCCGGACGCTCAAGCATCGAGAGCTGCTATGAACTATGGAAGGACGGACGCAAGCACGCAGAGGGCGCAGCGAAAATCGTCTGGATCGATCTCAATACCCAGCGTTCTGCGCCTCTGCCGGATCGCTTGAGATCGCCGCAACCGTGAACGTTTCATCGGCATGAACGCACCACTGTGGCAGCCGTCTCCCGAGCGCATAGCGCGGGCGAACCTCACGAGCTTTGCGGCGCGTATCGCCGCCCGGCACGGCGTTGAGCTACCAGACTACACCGCGCTCTATGCCTGGTCGCTGGCCAACAGCGAGACATTCTGGCAGGAGCTGTGGGAGTTCGCAGGGATCGTGGGCCAACGCGGCACTCGCACCTTGGTCGACGGACATCGCATGCCCGGAGCGCGTTGGTTTCCGGATGCTCGGCTCAGCTTCACGGAAAATCTCTTTGGGCGTCGTGAGCGCGACGACACGGGCGATGCAATGGTGTTCTGGGGCGAGGACAAGCTGAAGCGGCATGTATCCCATGCCGAGCTCTATGACGCCGTGTCGCGCACCGCTGAGGCGCTGCGCGCAGCAGGCGTCGGCGCCGGCGACCGTGTCAGCGGCTTCCTTCCCAACATGCCGGAAACCGTCATCGCGATGCTGGCGACGGCAGCGCTCGGCGCAATCTGGTCGTCGGCGTCGCCTGATTTCGGGGTGCAGGGTGTGCTCGATCGCTTCGGACAGATCGAGCCGAAGGTTCTGTTCACCGTCGACGGATATTGGTACAACGGCAAGCCGCAGCCGATTCTCGACAAAGTCGCCGCTGTCGCCGCCGGCTTGCCAACCCTTCGGTGCGTGGTCGTCGCGTCTTATCTCGAGGCCAAGGCGGACTTCGGGCGAGTGCCGCACGCCATCGGATGGCAAGACTTCCTCTCTGCGCACAAGCCCGAAACGATGGCTTTCGAGCGCTTCCCCTTCGATCACCCGCTCTATATTCTTTACTCGTCGGGTACGACCGGAGTGCCGAAATGCATCGTTCACGGCGTCGGCGGGACCTTGCTGCAACACGTGAAAGAGCATCGCCTGCACGGCGACGTCAACCCTGGCGACCGGTTGTTCTACTTCACGACCTGCGGCTGGATGATGTGGAATTGGCTCGCCTCCGGGCTCGCCTCCGGCGCCACGCTGCTGCTCTACGATGGATCTCCTTTCGTCGGAGACGGCAGGATCCTGTGGGATTTCGCTGAGCAAGAGCGCATGACGCACTTCGGTACTTCGGCCAAGTACATCGATGCGCTGAAAAAGGCGGGAGTCGTTCCGCGAACTCATTACGGCCTCGATTCGCTGCAGGCAATGTTCTCGACCGGAAGTCCGCTCGCACCGGAGGGCTTCGACTATGTCTACCAGTGCGTCAAGGACGATCTCTGCCTGTCGTCCATCTCCGGCGGCACCGATATCATCGCCTGCTTCGCGCTCGGCTGCCCGACACGCCCGGTGTGGCGCGGGGAGCTGCAATGTCGCGCGCTGGGGATGGCAGTCGCTGCCTTCGACGAAGATGGCGACGCAATCGCCGCCGGCAGCAAGCTTCGCGGGGAGCTGGTTTGCACGCAGCCGTTTCCTTCCATGCCGATCGGGTTCTGGAACGACCCCGGCGGAACGCGGTATCGCGCCGCCTACTTCGAGCGTTTTCCCGGAGTGTGGTGTCACGGCGACTATATCGAGATCACCGAGCATGACGGGATGATCATTTATGGACGCTCCGATGCAACGCTCAATCCCGGCGGTGTGCGCATCGGCACGGCTGAGATCTATCGTCAAGTTGAGCAGCTCGATGAGGTTCTGGAGAGTATCGTTATCGGCCAGGACTGGCCCCCTGGAGAATTGGGCGATGTGCGCGTCGTGCTGTTCGTCCGCTTGCGGGAGGGGCTCACTCTCGACAATGAGCTCATCGCCAAGGTGAAAAGGCAGATCCGCAGCAACACGACGCCGCGCCACGTACCGGCGAAAGTGGTGCAGGTCTCCGATATTCCCCGAACCAAGAGCGGCAAGATCGTCGAGCTCGCCGTGCGCAACGTCGTGCACGGTCAGGCGGTGAAGAACGTCGAGGCGCTCGCCAATCCTGAAGCGCTGGAGCAGTTTCGGGACCGTTTCGAACTCAGATCCTGAACGTCAGTCCCAGGGAGGGATGATGCTGATCGACGCTGGCCGATCGCAATTGCTCGTGATCGACTTCCAGGAAAAAATGCTGCCGGCGCTTGCCGATGGCGCTACGCTTCTCGCCCATTGCTGCTGGGTTATTGCGGCGGCGCAGAAGATAGGTGTTCCGGTGGCCGCAACGGAGCAGTATCCGAAGGGACTGGGACCTCTGGTGCCCGAAATTCGCGAGTTGCTGCAGCCGGAGGCCATCGCCGAAAAAGCCCGCTTCTCGGCAGTTGCCGCGCAATGCCTGGCAAATCTTCCGGGAAGCGATCGCGCACAGGTCATCGTGATCGGCGTCGAGGCTCACGTGTGCGTGCTGCAGACCGCGATCGACCTCTATCACGAAGGAAAGGAAGTGTTCCTGGTTGCCGATTGCGTCGGTTCGCGGGCGGCGACGGATCGCGATCTCGCGATCGCGCGGATGCGCCAGGAAGGCGTGCGAATCGTATCGCGGGAGATGGTTGTCTTCGAGTGGCTGGGGGAAGCGGGCACGGCGCTTTTCCGCGCGGTGAACAAGGCGTTCCTCAAGTAATGGTTTGGCGATGAACCTGATCGCCATCGTTGCCGCCCTTGCGCTCGAGCAGTGGCGCACCTTTCGCTGGCGCGGCAGTGTCGTGCACGCCTTTCGACGTTATGCACGCGCTCTGGAGCGCCGGCTCAACGCCGGTTCGCCGAAACACGGCGTCGTCGCGGCCGTTCTTGCGCTCGGTCCGCCCGTTCTATCGACTGCCGCCGTCTACTGGATACTCGATCAGCTACAGCCGCTGCTCAGCCTTGCGTGGGACGTCGCCATCCTTTATCTGTTCGTCGGTTTCAGGCATTTCAGCCACGCTTTCAGCTCGATTGCCGACGCGCTGAAGGCGGGCGACGCCGTCGCTGCGCGCCGGCGACTCGCGGCATGGCGGGGTATCGACGCCAGCGGCGCAACTGCCGGGGAGATTCCCAAGCTCGCGATCGAGCAGGGACTGAGCGACTCCTATCGCTACGTATTCGGAACCTTGTTCTGGTTCGTCGTGCTGCCGGGCCCCGCGGGCGTGGTCCTGTATCGACTGACATGCCTGCTCGCTGAGCAGTGGCGGGGAGAGGCGACGACCCCGATGGGAGCACAGCTCGCGAGCTTCGGCCAGCCCGTGCAGCAGCTGCTGGGCTGGCTCGACTGGCTGCCGTTGCGGATGACGGCGGTGACTTTCGCTATCGTTGGTGACTTCGAGGACGCGATCTATTGTTGGCGAACGCAGGCGCGGCAGTGGCCATCGCCGCTCGAAGGCATCCTGTTCACGAGCGGAGCGGGGGCGCTCGGATGCACCATTGGTGGTTCGCTGACCGGTCCAACCGGCGAACCGGAATTCCGGCCTGAGCTTGGACTCGGTGAGGTGGCCGACGCAGACATCATGGTCAGCGCGATCGGATTGGTGTGGCGGGCGCTGCTTGTCTGGCTTGTCCTGTTGCTGCTGATTACGCTCGCCTACTGGGCGCCCTAGTGAGCGGCAGCGAAAGCCGGAACGGCGGAAACGTCAGGTCGCCAGCTTTTCCGTTTTCGCCGCGCAGATGCAATCGTTGAGCGTGACGCCTCCCGCATCATGCGTCGACCATGTGACAACGACCCGGTTGTAATGCACCGAGAGGTCGGGGTGATGGTCCTGGCGATTGGCCATCCACGCCAGCGCATTCACAAAGCCGATGCTTCGATAATAGTCGTCGAAACGGAAAGTCTTGCGCAGTTGGTCATTGGCGTGCTCCCAACCCGGCAGGAATGACAGGCGTCGTGCGACATCTGCTGCGGACAAGCGCGGAGCAGCGCGACTGCAGTTCAACGACGAAAGATCATCCGGGACGGAAGGAGATGAGCTCATCCAGTTGCCTATGAGGTTGCCGCGGCTTCCAGTCGAGCGATTCTGGAGGCAGCCGGGGGATGCGAATCGTAAAACGCGGAGTGAAGAGGATCCGGCGTGAGCGTACTGGCGTTGTCCTCGTAGAGCTTTACCAGTGCAGCCACCAACGCCTTCGGCGATGCATTGCGGGCGGCGTATTGATCCGCCTCGAATTCGTGCCGCCGCGAGTAAAGCGAGGCGATCGGTGCGGCGAGAAAAGTGAAGACCGGCAACGCGAGCATGAACAGCACCAAGGCTACGCCGTAGCGGGGCGCTGGCCCTGCTACACCGAGCCCTGCATAGAACCATGGCTGATCGGCCAGAGAGCCCAGCAGTGCCAGCAAAGCAAGGCTACCCAGCGAGAACCACGCGGTGCGCTTGAGCACGTGTCTCAACTTGTAGTGACCAAGTTCATGCGCGAGTACCGCCTCGACCTCGTCGGCCTGCAGGCGAGACAGAAGGGTGTCGAAGAATACGATGCGACGGGCCGCGCCGAAGCCGGTGAAGTAAGCGTTGCCGTGGCTGGAGCGCCTGGATCCGTCCATGACGAACAAGCCCTTGGCAGCGAAGCCGCAACGCTCAAGCAGACGCTCGACGCGTTCACGCACGCCGGCGTCGCTCAACGGCTCGAACTTGTTGAATAGCGGAGCGATCAAGGTCGGATAGAGCGCCAGCACCAGAATCTGAAACGCGACCCATGCAATCCACGCATAGAGCCACCACAGCGTGCCGGCGCGCGACATCAGCCACAGCACCAGCGTCAGCAACGGAATGCCGAGCAATGCACCGACCAGCACGCTTTTCGCCACATCGGCGAGCCAGAGTCGGAAAGTCATTCGATTGAACCCGAAACGCTGCTCGATCACGAACGTGCGATACCAGGCGAGTGGCAGCGTGGCGGCTCCGCATAACACGGCGACCGACAGCACCAGTGCCACATCGCGCCAAAGCGAGGAAAGCTCCAGCGTTTCCAGCGAAGCAGCGATCGCTGCGACTCCTCCACCGAGCGTCAGAATGAACAGGAGCGCCGCGTCGAGCAGCGTATCGATCACCGAGAATCGGGTGCGCGCGATGGTGTAGTCGGCAGCCTTGCGATGCGCGTCCGGCGTGATCCTTGCCGTGAAGTGAGCCGGCACCGCGAGGCGATGCGCACCCACGTATCGCACTTGCCGGTACGCGAGCCAGAGCTGCAAGACAAGCGAGAGGGCGAAGAGCAATACAAAAATCGCCGTGAACGATGTTGCTGAGGACATGACCTGCGGAGGACTGAGGCGTATGCGAGAATACGCCGTATTTTACGCCAACTCGCGCTGCCCACCGAGCCGTCATGCCGCAGGATGCAAATCACCTCGTCTGGATCGACATGGAGATGACCGGGCTCAAGCCGGAGACCGATCGCATCATCGAGGTCGCACTGGTCGTGACCGACAATGCACTGATGACCGTTGCCGAGGCCCCAGTGCTGGTAGTCCATCAGGACGATGCCACGCTCAGCGCGATGGATTCCTGGAACCAGTCGACGCATACCCGCTCGGGACTCATCGACAGGGTCAAGACTTCCCGATACGATGAAGCCGCAGTCGAGAGAGAGATGCTCGCGTTCCTGCGCGAGCACAGTCCACGCAGAGCGTCGCCGATGTGCGGCAGCTCGATCTGTCAGGACCGGCGCTTCCTCGCACGCTGGATGCCTCAGCTCGAAGACTATTTCCATTACCGGAATCTCGACGTGTCTTCGCTCAAGGAACTCTGTCGACGCTGGCGGCCGGACATCGCCAAGGGCTGGGTGAAGCAAGGCAAGCATGAAGCACTCGCCGACATCTACGAATCCATCGAGGAGCTCAAATATTACCGTGAGCACTTCATCAAATCCTGAACCGAAAATGGTAGGTAGTGTCCTAATTAGCGAATTTAGGACAACTACCAAATGGTCGGGATGAATTTTTGCAGCCATTGCGGAGCCGCCGCGATCGAGCTTCGCATTCCGGAGGGCGACACGCTGCCGCGCTTCGTCTGTTGCGTTTGCGGGACGATTCACTACCGCAATCCAAAGATCGTCGTCGGCTGCCTGCCCGAATGGCAGCGCCAGGTGCTGTTATGCAAGCGTGCGATTGCGCCGCGGCAGGGCCTTTGGACGCTGCCGGCGGGATTTCTCGAGAACGGCGAGACACTCGCCGCAGGCGCCTTGCGGGAGACGCTTGAAGAGGCGAGCGCGTGCGTGGAAATCGGAGAGTTGTACACGGTGATCAGCCTGCCGCGTATCAACCAGGTCTACGTGATGTTTCTCGCGCGGCTTGCCTCCCTGGATTTTGGCCCCGGACCGGAGAGCCTGGAGGTGCAGCTATTCCATGAGGACGACGTGCCCTGGGATGAGCTTGCGTTCCGCACCATCGCCAGAACGCTGCGCAACTATTTCCTCGATCGCAAGCTGCAGCGGCTTCGCCTGCATGTGAGCGCGCTCGAAAAGCGCACCGCGCTCAAGCCGGAGTTGGCGGGCGCCGCCTAGCGTTGCGCCCCTTGAGCAGCACCGGCGGCGCAGGGACGCAGCTCGACGATGTCGCCATTGACGAGCGAACCGTCCAGTAGAGAGCCAAGGGCAGCGCAACGCTCCGGCCAGCAAATCCGGTAATCGGCCGCGTAAGTCGAAAACCTGAGCTGCAGTTCGGAAAGCCGTTCGCGCTCCGGCTTCCACTTCCACCATCCTTGATCCATGATTGCGTTGGCGGCGGGTTCCATTCCCGCGCCAAGTCCCTGGACGCGGGCCTCGATAAGCTCCAGGCGATCTCCGACGATGCGATAGCGCTCCTCCCAGCGCGTCTTCTCAACCGAGTGTTCCCATAGCAAGGTGAATGCCTGGCCGGTCAGGGAGGAATGAACGACCCCGGCGATCAGCAGGCAGATCGCATTCATGCCTTCAACTCGTTGCGCCGCGTGCGCAGCCAGTGCCAGGCCGCGACCGCGACGCACAGCGCGAAGCCCGCTTCGTCGGTCCAGGGAACGGCGACCACGAGCAGGAACGCAGCAGCCGTCGCCAGAATGCGCTCCGCCCAGGTGAGCGGGGCGCGCAGATAACCGATCGACGCGCCGCCCCAGAGAAGGATTGCAAGCACTGCCTTGAACACGACATACAGGGTGTCCAGAAGCGTGCCGCTCTGCAGCATCAACGCCGGATCGTACACGGCCATATACGGGATCACGAAACCGGCGATGGCGATGTGCGTCGCTTTCCAGCCGATGCGCATCGGCGAGGCCTTGGCGATCGACGCTGCGGCAAATGCGGCGAGGGCGACCGGCGGGGTCAAGTCGGCCATGATGCCGAAATAGAAGACGAACATGTGCGACACGATGAGCGGCACGCCGAGCGTGAGCAGCGCCGGCGCAGCGATGGCGCTGGTGATGATGTAGTTGGGAATCGTCGGGATCCCCATGCCCAGGACCAGGCACACTGCCATGGTCAGAAACAGCGACAGGAACAGGCTCTTCTCCCCGACCTCCAGCACGAAGCTCGCAAAGTTCGACGCTGCGCCCGTCAGCGTGAGCACGCCGATGATGACACCGACGATCGCACAGGCGACACCGACCGTGATCGCCTGCCGAGCGCCGTCGATCATGCTGCCGCGCATGACCTTGAGTGTCGAGCGACCGCCCTTGACAACGAGATTGGCTGCAACGAGCAGCCCGATCACCACGATGATCGGCCAGATGCCGTACTTGAAAAAGCTCGCGGTCGCGAAGCCGAGGATCATCCAGAAGACGATACGAAACAGCATCGACCCGAAGCCGCTCGCGATGCCGACGCCGAGAATCAACATCGCCGTCAATGCCAGCCCGACAATGCCCGAGAACATCGGCGTGAAACCGTCGAAGAGCATGAACACCAGCACCGCCAGCGGCAGCATCAGGTACCACTTGTCGCGGATCGCAACCAAGGGATTCGGACACTCGGACTTGGGCAGTCCATGCAATCCTTTGCGGCCTGCTTCGAGATGCACCATGCAAAACGCAGTGAGGTAGTACAGAATGGCCGGTATCACTGCGGCCTTGACGATGGTCACGTAGGGCACGTTGAGGGTCTCGGCCATGATGAAGGCAACCGCTCCCATGACCGGCGGCATGATCTGTCCGCCCATGGAAGACGTTGCCTCGACGGCACCCGCGAAGATCGGCGAATAGCCGAAGCGCTTCATCAGTGGAATCGTGAACTGCCCGACGGTCAGCACGTTGGCCACGCCGGAGCCGGAAATCATGCCCATCATGCCTGAGGAGATGACGGCGACTTTGGCAGGGCCGCCGCGCGCGTGTCCGACAAAGCCCAATGCGATGTTGTTGAACAGGCTGATCATGCCGGCGTGCTCGAGGAATGCTCCGAACAGGATGAAAAGGAAGATGTATGTCGCGGACACCAGCGTTGGTATCCCATAGATGCCCTCAGTGCCGAGATAGAGTTGCCCGACGATCTGGTCGAAGCCGAATCCGCGGTGGGCGATCGCTGATGGGAGGTACTGCCCGAACATGCCGTAAGCGAGGAACGAGGCGCAAACGATCGGCAGCGCAAGACCCAATACTCGTCGAGCCGCCTCGAACACGAGCACGACCACGACCGAGCCGACAACGAGATCGGCGGTCGTGGGATCACCGGAGCGCTGAATCAAATCCGCCTCGAACATCCAGTGGTAGAAGGCGAGGCCGAAGCCCAGCGCCGCCAGGAGAGCGTCGTACCAAGCAATGCGATGTCGATTCGCGCTGCGTGCGATCGGATAGATGAGAAAGGAAAGCAGGAGCAGGAAGCCAACGTGCAACGAGCGAGTGACGAGACTCGAGAGCGGGCTGAAGGCTGCAATGAAGAGCTGGTAGGTCGAGAACACAAGCGCGGCTGCCGCGACAATTTGCCACGCCAGCCCTTTGAGCTCGCGCTTGACGCCGGTTTCGTCGAACGCCGCTTCCGCCGCCGGAACGGGGACGGGTTCTACGCTGGGCGCGGCCATGCCGGGAATGAAGAAATGGGCATGGCGCGGATGGACGCTATTTCAGCAGTCCGACTTCCTTGTAATACCTCTCTGCTCCCGGATGCAGCGGCACTGGCATTCCTTCCAGCGCGCGTTTCGGGTCGATCGACTTGGCCGCAGAGTGTGCGGCGATGAGCTGATCGAGTCCGCTCCACAACGCTTTGGTCATGGCGTAGACCGTGTCGCTGCTGACGCCCTCATGAGTGACCAGATAGTTTTGCACCGACGCAGCAGGAACGTCGGTGGTCTGGCCGCGATAGGTATTGGCAGGGATTACCGAGGGCAAGTAAGCGGCATCGTGGGTCTTCTTGACGACGTCGGCGGGAATCGGAACGACCACGATGTCCACCGACGTTGCGAGATCGCGCAACGCCGAGACACCAAGGCCCGCCGACTGTAGCGTGACATCGATCTGGCGGTTCTTCATCAGTTCGACGCTCTCGCCGAAAGGGAGATATTCGACCTTGGAGAAGTCCTTGTAGGTGAGGCCTGCGGCGGCGAAGATGATCCGTGCATTGAGCTCGGTGCCCGACTTGGCCGCTCCGACCGAAACCGCCTTGCCCTTGAGATCGCCGAGCGTCTTGATTCCGGAGTCGGCACGGGCGACGATCTGAACATAGTTGGGATAGATCGCCGCGATGCCGCGCAATTTTTTCAGCGGCGTCTTGAAGCCCGCCTCCTCGCTGCCCTTCCACGCGTCGGAAAGTGAATCGCCAAGCGTGAATGCGATTTCGCCGCGGCCCGCCTGCAGCAAGTTGAGATTCTCGACAGATGCCTTGGTCGCCTGCACCGAGGTCTTGACACCTGGCATCGCTTTGCCGATGTTGTTGGCGAGCGCGACGCCGAGCGGATAGTAAACGCCGCTGGTTCCACCGGTGAGCACGTTGATGAACTGATCTGCGGCGAGCGCGGACGCCGCGCAAACCGCCAGGCTGCAGCAGACGATCGTTGGGAAAGACTTGCGCATAGGTCCTCCGATTCAAGTTGTGATCGCCTGCCGTTCCGCGTGCCGCCTCGCGCGACGGTCTTGCGATCGATTATAGCTCAGCGGTGCAGCCGTACCGGACACCCATGGACGTTCGGGCATCGCCGTGTCAACATCGATCGTATCGTGTCACATCGTGCAACGCGCTAGCTATTGAGCGTTTCCTAACTGTGTGACATCGGTTGCAATGCGGATGAGCTGGCCCTCACCCCCAACCCCTCTCCCGCCGGGAGAGGGGTTGGGGGTGAGGGTCAAACGTCACTCAGTTGCGTAATTCTCAATAGATGCGTTCCGTCGACCGGCTTTTTGCTCGTTACGGTGAGTTCCACCGCAACCGGACCAACAAGGCGATTCACTGGGTCTGCGTGCCGCTCATTGTGTGGAGCGTGCTGGGGATCCTGTGGTGGGCGTCGCCGTTGCTGACCTATGCGGTCGTCGCGATGGCGATGGCGTTCTACGTGTGGCTGTCTCGTCGTATCGCGTTGGGGATGCTGCTGATGCTCGCGGCGATGGTCTATTCGCTGAT
>VBCY01000123.1 GCA_005882995.1 Betaproteobacteria bacterium | reverse complement strand
GAGGTCATGGACGCTGCAACATTGAAAGGCGATTCGGTCGTCAACAGCAGCGGCGACGATCTAGGCACAATCGAAGCGATCATGCTCGACGTCACGAGCGGTCGTGTTGCATACGCCGTGATGTCTTTCGGCGGTTTTCTCGGGATGGGCAGCAAGCTCTTTGCAATTCCATGGTCAGCGCTCACCCTGGATGCGAGCGAGAAGCGATTCATTCTGGATGTTCCGAAAGAGCGGCTGGAAAATGCGCCCGGATTCGACAAGGATCACTGGCCATCGATGGCCGACACAACCTGGGCCACACAAGTGCATTCCTATTACAACGTGCGGCCCTACTGGGACGACGAGCTTGGCTCTTCGCGTAGCTCCGATCCTCGTACAACGACCGGTTACGACGAAAATCGTTAGGAGCGGGATTTGCTACGGCCTGTACCGCCAGGCCAACACTCCAAGCCAGCGACCAATGAGAGGCCGCTGGCTTTTTATCGCTTGGAGCTCCGTTGTCGAAGACTGGATCAGGGCCAGTTGCTTGCCACGAATTTTTCAGTCGCTTGATGTGCCATTAGCGTGCGCGCTCGGTTTCGGAGGGATGCCGCACGCTGCTTTGCATATGCCCGCGGTGTTCTCGATGATGGCGCCGCAGGGGCATGGCAAACCACAACCAGATGAGAAAAGCAGCTACGCCAGCTCCCAATGTCACGCCCAGCGCCGCGCTTCCTGTGCTCATGACAGAGACTAGATAAACGTCAATGGAGATGGCTGGTGTAAGCGCCGCCATGGCCCATGCGATGTCCCGCGAGGCGAGCCGCAGCCAGCGCTTGGACACGCGATTTCGTTCTACCAGTCGATGGTATGCGGCAGGCGCCATGATGAGTCCGATGGCGATCGCAACCAGCACCAGCGAGGCCAAGTACACGCCTCGATCGAACACGCTTAGATCGAAGAACGGCCGGTTGAATGCCGCGATCAACTGGAAGCCGAACAGCGCCTGGATTCCAGGCAGAACCATCCGTGCTTCCTCATGTGCGCTGTGCGCCTGATCCTTCAGCGACTGGATCTGCTCGCCATCCTGTTGCAAGTGGTCTTCGCCGCTTGCTTCCGACAAGCGCCTCGCCGAGCGAGCCGCGGGTAGGGATGCCGAAGCACCGTGGATCGATTTGGTTGACGCGTTTCGGCTCATGGGCGCACGGCTTGCGAGCTGCGCCACGCCGGAAAGCGCAAGACCTTCACATTCTGCCGGTCCACGCTCGACGGACGAGCGGAGCGTCCCGTCGAGCGTTGTCCTTTCACTATCCTGTCCTTCGCAATCTCCTCCGAAAGCAAAGATTTGGCCATGGCGCGACTGACCCGTCGAAGGAACGCAGGGACCAGTCGCTCCGCGCGTCGAGGTGCGCCGACGATCGTCTCGCCAATGCCGTTATGCAGCGCACCGCTTCGCCAGGCGTCGAACACCAGCGGATTGATGTACGACTTGCGGCACACCGCAGGAGTGTTACGCAGATCTGCGGCCACTTTCTTGACGGCCTCGATGACACGGGCGTTTAACGCCCGCTCGCTTGCGCGCTCGGGTAAAGGCGTGGCGTGCATGATACCGATCGCGTGCAGCGTCGCGCCCCAGGTGCGGAAATCCTTGGCCGTGAAGTCGTACCCCATCGCTTCCTTCAAGTACTGATTAACCTGTCCCGAATCGACGGCGTGAAGCTCATCGCCCTCATCGACATACTGGAACAGACGCTGGCCTGGTAGCTGGTGACAACGGCGGACCAGCGGCACCAGCCGTTTGTCATCGACGGTGATCCGATGTTCGGCGCCACCCTTGCCGCGGAAGCGCAACGTGAGACGACTGTCGTGGACGAATTCCACATGACGGTTGCGCAAAGTGGTCAAACCATAACTGTCGTTGCTTTTTGCATACTCGGCGTTGCCGATACGAAGCCGCGTAGCGTCGAGCAGACTGACCACGATGGCGATGACTTTCTCGCGTGGCAGGCCAGGGAGCTTCATATCCTTGCGCACTTTGCGCCGCAGCTTCGGCAGCGCTTCTCCGAACGCAGGCATGCGCTCAAATTTCTCGCCATCGCGCAGCAGCCTCCACCGAGGATGATAGCGATATTGCTTGAGCGATCGCGCATCGCGTCCGGTCGCCTGAAGGTGGCCGCGGGGGTTGATGCAGATCCAGACGTTCTCATACGCGGGAGGAATCGCCAGGCCCGCGATTCTTCGCAGCTCTGCCTTGTCATTCAAGCGTCGATCGTCGGGGAGCCGATATGCGAACTTGTCGCCTCGACGCACGCGTCGAATGCCCGGCATCGAATCGGATACATAGACGAGCCCGGCAGCCGCTGCCGCTTCTGATTGCGTCGCGTGGTCACTCGAGTCTTGCACGGCGCGGCTTTGTGGTTGCTTCATCGGTGCAGTCGAAAAAGCGATGCCTCATCAAAGTGTGCCACTGGCCGACGGATGGCTCGCGCCGGCCCACGCAGGCGCATATAGGACTGCACCCGGTTATGGAAGTTCTCGCGAGAGCGCTGGGAGCGCTAGAGGAGTGAGGCGCAGGACTTGCGTCCGGCGCACGCACCGACTACTGATTCCGAGGTTCGGTGCAGAGCCCGCAGCGCTATCGGGGCATTGTCGCGCTCACCCGGGTTCCCCTGCCACCCGGTGTAGGCTCTACAACAAGCTGGCCACCAAACTCCATCAGGCGCTCGCGCATTCCCGAGAAGCCATGAGAGGAAGCAAGGAGCCAAACCCCTGGAGGGACGCCGATGCCATCGTCCTCAATGGACATCGTCACGCGTTTTCCTTCGCCGTTCAAGCTCACTCGCACAAAACTGGCATTGGCATGCCTGGCAACATTGGTCAACGCTTCTTGAGCAGTGCGAAAGAGTGCCAGTCCGGCGTTTGCGCGTAACGTGGGGAATGCCGGCGTGATGTCGGCTTCCGCCTGGATGCCGGTATGTCGTCCCCAGTCCTCGACATAGTGCCGCAGTGCGACGCCGAGTCCGAAACTGTCGAGCAGGACTGGCCGCAAGCTCGCGACGATTCTGCGCTGGCTTACCACCATATTTCGCACCAGGTCGATTAGTTGTGCATGCTCGTCGGCAAGACCCGGGGCCACCTCGGCGACTCGCTCGCCCAGGCGGTTCAATCGCATCGAAAGCACGGTGAGAAGTGAACCCATCTCGTCATGCAATTCTGCCGCCAGCTTGGTCTTTTCGACTTCCGTTGTTCTCATGAGATGGCGCGTGAGCTCGGTCAGCTCGGCGGTTCGTCCGATCACCTGATGGGCGACCTTGCCGTTGGCGGCACGCAGCGCTTCGTCGGCGCGCTTGCTCGCACTGATGTCGACGAGAACGTTGACTGCACCGAGGAGCTTCTCCGACTCGCCGAAAAAGGGACTTGCGTGAGCCAGCACGGTCACGCGGCGGCCGTCGGGGTGCTGGATGATAATTTCCTGGTTGTCGTATTCACGCCGGTCGCGCAGCGCCAAGGCCATCCAGGACTGGTCGTGTCGAATCGGCGAGCCGTCGACGGCGAAGAGCTTGAACGACCCGCAGAAACGATCGTCGGGATGATTCAGCCGCGGACTGCGTCCCCAAAGCTCGGCCGCCTGCGGATTGAAATACGTAATCAACCCCTCTGCATCGCAGGTGTACGCGCCAACCGACAACCGCTCAAGCAATCTCCGGAATCGGAGATCGCCCTGGTCTTCGCTAGAAGCTACGTGCAGACGTGGTTGACCCGTCAAGACTGCGGTTTCGGGCATGGCCACTGTCTCAAGTTGCTCGCTCATGAAGGCGTGCAGGGGCATGGTGCAAGACAAACATAATGGAGTCTACATTTTCCGCGGGGGGTCGCAATCAGACGCAGTCTTACATCGGGCGTTTTCCCGATCGGTTCCTACACCCGAATCAGTCGTTGACCGATGGCACTGGGAGTTGGAAATCGCCACACTTGTGCACCACGGATTCCCCGCGAAGTTGTCGCTCATGAAAGGCGCCCAGTCGGCGAAGATCGAGCCGCAACCGTTATTGCTGCAGGCGCCCAGGGCGAATGCAAGAGCCCCGATCGGCGCACCCTGGCGGGTGCTGAAGCGTGCCGCGATGGCGTGGGTCGATGACGACGCCGCAAGCATGGGCGCAGCACTTGCGTTCTATAGCGCATTCTCGTTGGCGCCGCTACTCATCATTGTCATCGCGATTGCCGGCGCGGTTTTTGGCCTGGATCCCACTCGCGAGGCCGTCATCGATCAGTTCGCCGACGTCCTCGGTCCCGTCGGGGCCGACGCGATGAAGCGCCTTCTTCAAGCAGCTTCGTTTCAGGGCTCGGGTCTGATTGCGACTGTAATCGGTACCGTCGTACTGCTCGTGGGCGCGACGACGGTGCTGGTCGAATTGCAGAGCGATCTCGATCGAATCTGGAATGCGCCTCCGCGGCGCGAAGGCGGCTTCATGGGGCTCTTGCGCGCACGCCTCTGGTCGCTCGCTCTGGTTTTGGGTTTCGGCTTTCTGTTGATGGTGTCTATCGTGGTCGCGGGCGCGGTCGCAGCGCTCGCGCATAGCTGGCGAACCACGATCACCGGCGCGCGGCTGATGCACTTGCTGGATCTCGCCATTTCCACCGGAGTGTTCACGGTGCTCTTCGCCATGCTTTTCAAGTGGCTGCCGAACGTCCAGATCAGCTGGAAGGATCTTTGGGTAGGCGCATTCGTTACCGCGATTCTCTTCAATGTCGGTCGGCTCGGCATCGGCCTCTACCTCGGCAGAAGCGCGACGGGATCCGCGTACGCCGCTGCAGGTTCCTTTGTCGTGCTGCTGCTCTGGCTCTACTACTCGGCACAGATCTTTCTATTCGGAGCGGAGTTGACCTGGGCGTACGCTCACTCGCGCACCGGCGCGTATGCACCGCACGCGCCCGTCGCGGGCGAAGAGGCAACGAGCGCGGCGCAGCGTGACTGAAAAACCTTTGCTGTCCTACGCAAAAATCAGAAATCGTCCGATAGCGTCATGCGACCGTACAGTCGAGAGTACGCGTGCGGACGCTGCAGCGTTCGCGAGATTGTTTGAACCCATTTTCGAAAGGATTCGTCATGGATCGATCCACGAGTGGCGGCGGGTATTCGCCGCACACCAGCGGCATGAGCCCGCTATCGAACCCAAC
>VBCY01000576.1 GCA_005882995.1 Betaproteobacteria bacterium | reverse complement strand
GTCGTCCGCGCGCTCTAAGGGCCTCCGCAGCATGAGTCAGGACACGAGACCGGGCAGCAGCAAGGTCGACAGGGTTCACACCCTTGGGAACATCCGGAAAGCGGTGGCAGACGGAATCCATGATCCTGAGCACGGCTTGTTGCATTTTGAACTGGTCCCGGCTCACATTTTCACCGTGGAAGCGATACTTCGCCGTTACTCTGTCCAGGAAACCCAGGGGATAGAGCCGCGCGATGCGTACCCAAAGCTCCCAATCGTCAGCCGGAGCGAATTGTTGATCGAATCTCCCCACTCTGTCCAAGCATTGCTTCCGAACCAGGACCGTCACGCCCGCGATGGCACTGCCGAGCAAGAGTTGTCCCGCACAGAGACCTGTGAACGGACGAACCAGAATGGCTCCTTCACATGTGCGCGGTGCTCCTGTCTCGTCGATGCATTCGACTCGCGAGTGTACGAGACCAACTTCGGGGTGCGAGCGAAAATAGGCTATTTGCTGCTCCAACTTGTCGGGAAGCCAAAGATCATCCTGATCCAGTAGCCCGACGAATGCGCCGCTCGAGGCAGCTATCCCCGTATTCCTTGCGGCTGCAACGCCGGCGTTCTGCTGCTCGATATAGCGGATTTGCGGATGAGGCAGAAACGGCCGTATCGCTTCCGCGCTGCGATCTGGTGAGCCGTCGTTCACGACAACCAGCTCGAACTCTCGATAGGTCTGGGCGAGCACAGACTCGATCGCGGCTGCGATAAACCGCTCGCCGCGATATACCGGCATGACGATACTTACGGAATCTGTTGCTCGTCGCAGATTCATTCCTCAGTTGTATGCGCCTTGCGGCATTATCTTAGGCCTCGTCTCATCCGCTTCGCTGCAAAAACCAAACATGTTTGCCGGCACGAGATTCAAGGTAAGCTCAGCCCGCCGGGTAGTCGCGGAGGCGATTTTTCGCTATCTTAAAGGCCAGGCAAGGCGTTGTGTTTATTACCTGTCGCCGCCACTGTAACGAGCGCCGATCGCCCGGAGCACTGCATAGATGAATCGAGGTCAAGCGCCCCGCGTAACCGTTCTGGTGCTCAACTGGAACGGAAAGGCAGACACACTCGATTGCCTCGATTCCCTCACCAGGTTGAGCTATGAGCCTCGCGACATTGTCGTTGTGGACAACGGCTCGAACGACGACTCCCCGAATGCCATTGCGGCCCGCTTTCCAACGGTGAAGGTTCTGCCAACCGGCAGCAATCTAGGGTATGCGGGAGGAAACAACGTCGGTCTGCGCTACATCCTGGGCACGAGTGCCGATTTCGTGTTCGTGCTCAATAACGATACCGTGGTTCCATCGAACATGCTGGAACTCCTCTTGCACGAATCCACTGCACGGCAACCCCCTGCCGTCGTAGGAGCAATGATGTTGTCCACCGATCCGCTTCGCTCCGTGCAGTTTGCCGGCGCAGCGTGGGATCCGGATATGTATTATTTTCGATGGTTCCACGGGGAAACGTATCTGGAGCCATCTCAACCCGAGACTATCACGACCGACTACGTTCAGGGTTCCGCCGTCCTGATCCCCGTGGCAGCCATACGTGAGGTTGGCCTCTTCGACGAGCGCTTTTTCTTGACGTACGAGGACACCGACTGGTGCTATCGCGCTCGAAAGCATGGCTACGAGTGTCTGATTGCCACGCGAGCGATCGTTTCTCACAAAGAATCCCCGTCCTTTGGCGGAAAGCAATCTCCTCTCTACGTTTATTTCGTGACTCGTAACCGCTTGTTGTGGACTCAGATCCACGTGGGGTGGCGCGCCGTCGTTCAAGTTCTTAAACGAATGTACTGGATGATGCGAACCGATTTTATGGAATACCGCCGACATTTGGCGAACTCTGCAGCATCCAAGGCGCCCTTCAGCAGTCTATCGTCGTTTTTACGGGAGCCACACCAGAGAGCAGTGCTTGCGGGAGTGCGCGACTACCTTCTTCGA
>VBCY01000124.1 GCA_005882995.1 Betaproteobacteria bacterium | reverse complement strand
TTCGTCGGGTACAGCACATGAAGGGTGTCCAGGTCCTGCCCGAACTGACCTTCGCCCGTACCGTAGTACCAGAGGAAGTAACGGTTTACGCTGTAGGTGTCCGCGATCGGCCCCGCCTCGACCGGCGGCGGCTCGATCACCGCATCATTAACGATGTAGCCCTCCTGAGCCAAGGTCGTGACGCGGCTCGGGTCTTCCGCCTTGGCGAGCGCTTGCAGGCTGCGCAGGAGCGGCTGAATATTGTTATTGGCATTCGTTTGGCCGGCGATAATCGGGATGATGGTCATCTCATTGCCGATCGACCACAGCCCGATGGAGGGATGGTTGTATTGCTGGCGGATCAGCTCTTGCAGCTGCTGGCGCACGTTGGCGGCGAACCCGGTCGCCTCCGGATCGCCCGGACACGTGAACCCAGTGCTGCCGACCACGCAAACCGTGCTGCTGTTGACGAACGGCACCTCGGCCCAGACCACGACGCCCAGCGCATCGGCGTGATCGAGGGTGTACTGCGCGTGCGGGTAGTGCGCCAGGCGCAGGGTGTTCGCACCGATCTCGTCAATAATGGCGAACGACTCGTCAGTGTTCGCCGGATCGATCGCCCAGGCCTTGTGGTAGTAATCCTGGTGCATGTCGACGCCGCGCAGCGGGGTGGACTGGCCGTTCAGGAAAAACCCGAGGTTCGGGTCGAAGGTCATCGTGCGGATGCCGAAGTTGTGCGCCACCGCGTCAAGCGTGTTCAGGTGCGCGTCTTTGAGCTCGACGACGAGCGTGTACAGGTAGGGGTCCTCCAACCCCTGCCACAAGTGTGGCGCCTGGACCGAAACGTCCAGCGCTCTTTCAGCAGTGGCTTGGCTGTTTACCGTGATCTTGCTGATCGCGCTGCTCTTGATGGTTCGGCCGTCGGCTTCGAGCAGTGTTGCCCAGATCAGGTAGATTCCGCCGGCAGTGCCATCGTTCTCTACCTTTGCGCGCACGTTCACGGTGGCAGTGCCAGCGCCGAGCGCGCTTGTTCTGGCAAAGATGCCAGAGCTGCCGAGATCGTTCAGTGCGAAGTGAACATTATCGAGCGTCGACACCACCGAGACGCTGCGGTACAGACCGCCCGACATGTTGAAATCTCCGCTGAGCGGCGCGATGGCAGTCGAGTCGCTGTTCGCGGTGGGTGCTCTGTTATCAGTCTTGACGAGCAGCACGTTCTCCTGGTCGGTCAACAGCTTGCCCGTTACGTCAAAGCGGAACGCGGTAAAGGCGCCCTTGTGCTGCCCGAGCTTCTGGCCGTTGAGCCAGACGTCGGCAACGATGCTGGCGCCATCGAACTGCAGCCACTGCGTCGCGCCCGTGCCCGGATTGTCGAATTCGAGGCGGTACCATCCCAGGCCGCGCTTGTAGTTCTGGCTGGTCGGGGCCGTCTGCTCGGTCGTGGCGGCATCGATCGCGTTCCAGGTGTGCGGAAGTTGGACCGTGGACCACGTCGACGCATCACTGCTGAGCGCCGCAGCATCCGTGAGGTTGTCGTCTTGAATGAATCGCCATGCCTGTTTGTCCAATACCGTGACTGTACGCGGCTGGCTGACGCTGAAGTTGGACGTCTGGGCCTTGACGTCACCGGCAACGCCGACGGCGCAGACCACGATGCTGGCCAATGCAATGCAAATCGCGCGAGCCCATGCCCGAACGCGGTCCGACCAACTGGCGGTCTTTGCACAGTGATGCAGACTCATGTGCGCGCCGATGGGGACGACCTTGATGAGCGCCAGCAACATTTGCGATACCGTTCCTGAACACGGCGTTGTGGTAAACGTATCCTGGATGCTCTCGAGTCGACGCATGCGATCGTACGATGGATTCATTTCTCCTCCGACACGAAGACGCGCCCAGACAGTACGGGCGCTGTTCAATGCCATTATAGTAATTGCAGGCCGAAGGCGCTGCATCTATCGAAAGTTACGTTCCGATAGCGTCACTCGCAACCGCCAAGCGCACCAATCGCGGACACCGGGACTCAGATTGCCGCTAGCGAACGCGACGCCCGATAGCGCGAACAATATGATTGCGAGGGCAACAAGCGCGGGGTGGGAGAAAAAGGCAGTGAAGGAGCCCCAACCGAGCACGGCCAAGCCGAGATAGGCTGCCGTGCCAAGAAGGATGAGCGTCGCCCTCAGCATTGACATCAACATAGCAAGAGGCGCACGACCGGCTTTTTTGCAAACTCCATGTCGCGCGCACACGCCTGCGTGTACTGGGCCACCAGTTACGTCGCTCACACCCAGAGCCGACGACGCACGCCCCCTTTTGGTTCGCGAGCAAACCCACTTCCGTCAATCGGGCTTCAGTTTCAACCTCAGCACCCGCGATGTAAGTTCGTCTACCACCGGTCGCGAAGAAACCTGTTGCCGGATGGTCGTCATCGGGTTTCCCCTAAGCTGCCGACGGTCTTCTGAGGAGAATCGTTTGCGAGCCACTCACGAATTATCGTTCCGCGGAGGGATGATGCCCGCGGTCCATCGACCAAACCCTCGCTAAATGGGTGGCCGAGGTCGGTACGAACCATCACATGTGTATTCCCGCAACTGTTCATACGCTCGATAAGCGGCTCCGCAAGCTCGGCGGGAAATAGTGAGTCATATCCGCCAATAAGTAGGGTAATCTTTCTGCATGTTGTCTCACTCATGTCGACTGGATCGAGGCGTCCTTTCTCGCAGCCTTTGGCTAAGCTCGCCAGTCGTGACACGACGCTGTCCAAGAATATCGAGGTAACCTTTTCGTCGTCTGCTGCGGCGCGAGCGGCGATGAGCGAGCCGAGAGACGTACCGTAAATTCGTATCTCATCGTAGCGCCTTCCCAAAATGGCAAGTAACTCCCCAACATCGTCGACCATGGCGCGGAACCGCGGGCTACCGTCTGATCGCCAATAGCCTCGATAATCGTAGATGTAGATGTCGTAGCGGGGGTCAAAGATGCTAAGAGATTTCAACATTTGATAGAAGAGGTCCGAGTAGACGAGAATCCCGTAGAGTACTAGCAAGGCTTTGCGCCGCTGGGTTGGCTCTGAAGCTCGTACAACAAGTCCTCGCAAAATGACTCCGTCGGTCATCGTAGCGTCAGGTGCCAAACCGGCGCCTTGAGGTGCTGGCCTACCGGCAGGATTCATGAAGAACCAGATAGGTGTCGAAGCAGCGAACGCATATTTTTCCGCCTCTCCGCATGTGAGCGCGTCTGCGTTCTCGCGAGCGTTCAGGGAAGCATCCGGGAAGAGTGTTGCAAAAATAAAAATTACTGTAGAGAATCTTCTTGCCCATCTCTTCAGCGTCACGTATGCAACATCGCTCGCGTCCACGACCCATCCCCCTAGATTTAAGAGCGAGCATCGGCACGAGGCAATTGTCGAGCGCCGATAGCAGTGCCGCCAGTACGACGGGTTGCGGTTAGCTTGCGCTGATCGCACCTGGGACTCGACGCGGATTGCAAGAGAGCTTCGCGAACGGCTGGAATCGACCGCAGCAGCCGGTGGGTCTTCTCCAATGTGGACGAATCTGGTTAGTCGGCGACCGCAGCGAGCACAGTGACACTCGCGACAATGCGCAACGCTGAATCACTCGATCACCTCGGCCAGCACCCGCAGCGACTGCGGTATCGTCAGGCCAAGTGCTTTCGCAGTTTTCATATTGATCACCAGCTCGAACTTCGTGGGCTGCTCGATTGGCAGGTCCGCGGGCTTGGCACCCCGCAGAATCTTATCTACGAAGTACGCGGCGCGTCGGCCCACATCGTGCGAGTTTGCGCCGTACGACATCAGACCCCCGACCTCTACGAAATCCCGGTCCCAGTAGATCCCGGGCAACCGATGTTTGAGGGCGAGTTGCGCCAACTGCGCCCGGTATTGGTACGTAACAGCGCCGAGAGGAGCGATGATGCCTCCCGCCCCGTCTCTTTTTTCTCGCGCGAGGGCCGGATCGATGTCATCGGAAACTTGGATCCCGGTGAACGACAGGGTAATCCCGACCTGTTGCGCCGCAGTCTGCAACTCGCGGCGAATTGCGGGTAGCGGCCCGCCACGACGGCCGACGACAGCGAACCGGGCCGCGGATGGAACAAACTCATGTAGCAACTCGACATACTTCTGGCTAATCCCCGGGATCACGCTCGTCAAGCCGGTCACGTTACCTCCCGGTCGCGCGAGACTCGCCACCAATCCCTCCTCGACAGGATCGGGCGCGACGGTCATGACGATGGGGATCGTGGAGGTTGCGCGCTTCGCTGCAAGCGTTTCGAGAGTAGAGGTCAAGACAATGACGTCTACCTTCGCCTGCACGAGATCCGCAGCGAGGTCCGGCAAACGATCAGTCTTGCCGTCCGCGAAGGCGCGCCTAACAATGAGGTTGCGGCCCTCCACGTAGTTCAGCTCGCGCATCGCCTCGAGAAATTTCTGCCAGAATCGCGACTGCCTGGGATCGGCCCCGAGTGTGAGGAGGCCGACCTGATACACCCTCTCCAGCTGCTCCGCCGCGGCGTCGAGTGGCGCGTCGATAAGAACGCCAGCCAACCCGCCAATGAACGTTCGCCGATCCATCACCGAATCACCGCCTAGGCGAATGGAGGTCCAACCATACTACGCCTCCCACCGAGGCTACACGCCCGCCGACGGGTGACTGCTTTCGGGATATTTTCGCGTCGCTGCCGAATGATAATCATATAGCCGGCCTCCTCGCCGCGGTTAAGCGGCGGGGTTAGAGTCAAGTTGTGAAGTGGACTTTGACCCGAAGGAGGCCGAGATGAAATATTGCGGTATAGACCTGCATTGGAACAATAGTGTCGTGCTGGTGAGTGACGAGAAAGATCGGATCGTGTTG
>VBCY01000577.1 GCA_005882995.1 Betaproteobacteria bacterium | reverse complement strand
AGCCTTCGCCCCAGGTCGGCTCGCGTCCGTCAAAGCACTCCGCAGTTCAATGCGTAACTCATTAATCCTAAATTAAAATATCGGGGACGCAGAGCATATTTTTGACGGAATGCGCCGAACTACAACAACAATGGTGTATCTAACAACAAACCGTTAGGACGTACCTGCCGACCGTACAGGACCCCCGAGCCACCACAAGTTCATTGCTATGTTAGAGTTGTCCCATGGCAACAGCAGCAGGTTTTGAGTCTCTCATCCCACCATCCGAGTGGAAAGATTGGGTGCGCTCCGCTGACCCGCCGGTGAGCGAACCGCATGAGGCCGTTGTGGCCTACCTCGACACTAACCGAGGGTACGGATACCTCAAAGACGACGAGGGCCGCAAGATCGGTCTGTCGAGCAAGTTCCTAGGCACGCAAATCTTTCAACGATTGCGGCCGGGAATGCGGGTGTACTACATTGGCAACGGAAACGGAGCTGTAGCTGCCATTCGGGTACTGAATACCCGTGCCCTTCAGCAAGCTGGGCGCTAGTTCCAGCCATGCGTCCTGGCGCGTGGCCGGGCGGTTGGAATGTTCTTTCTCCGCAGTTTTCTCCCTATTGGAATGATCGCGGCGAGCCGCGTCCCTGGCGTCCCGGAGTCGTGAGCGGTCCACGGTTGCCGAATTTCAGCGACTGGCAACCGGGTGATGTCGTTCTCTACGCGCCGGAAAAATACAACGCTAAACAACTTGTCATCGCCGCCGCCCAGAGAACTAGCTTCGCAGCAGAACACGCCTGTTGGACTCATTGTGCGCTGTATGTCGGCGGCGGTTACATTGTCGACGCACTGGGGGTTGGCGGCGTCGATAAAAGACCCGTAGAAACGCTGACAAACGACGGGCACATTCGCGTACGGAGGCTTAAAGCAATTGACGCAACCGCACAGCAAGACGTCTGTAATGACGCGAACGCGTGGATTGGAACGGGATATGCAGCGATCAAGGCAACCTTTGCAGGCCTTGCTCAATATTTTTCCCCGCAATGGGCGCAGTTCATACTGAACCTCCTACAAGGTGATGAGGCGTTGCTTTACTGCGCAGAACTAATCGAAGCTGTCTATACCGCGCAACTCAACGTCACTGTCTGCAACAGCACGGGCTTACCGTTGCCAGCGGCCTACTCCCGCGACTCTCAGTTCGACGAAGTCCTTGTTGGCTGGCGAGCAGCTATTTGAGCGTGACGGCGACAGAATCGCGCCTACTGCATGGGACCCGCAAGAGGTTGGTGCATTATTGAGAATTACCTAAGTTCATGACAACCGATTCGCCTGTCGTGCGTTCTGTCGATGTCCGCGTAACATCGAGGAATCGGCATGAATGCGAAGCGCAATTCGGAGGAGGCAATCAAGCGGCGCCTACGTGCCGGTCGACTGCTGCTCGCGGGCAAGAGCCCACCGGAGGTAGCGCGCCTGGTCGGTGCGCCGCGACAGACCGTGTACCGCTGGCGCGAGGTGCTCGACGCCAGCGGCATCGATGCGCTGCGCAACATGAGCACGGGTGGGCGGCCGCCAGAACTCGGCGCAGCCGAATTGTCGCGGCTATATGTGATGCTGCTCGAGGGTGCTACGGCACACGGCTTCGCTACTCCGCTGTGGACGCTCAAGCGGGTACGACTGTTGATCGAGCGCGAGTTCGGCGTACGGTACAGCGAGGTCCACGTCTGGCGCTTGCTCGGGCAACTGGGCTTGTCCAACCAGAAGCCCGATCGCCGCGCCCTGGAGCGCGACGCTGCGGCCATCGAGCATTGGCGCCGCCGCACCTGGCCAGCGCTAAAAAAAACGCCACTCGCCAAGGCAGACTGATCGTCTTCATCGACGAGTCCGGAGTCTCCGAGCGACCCACGCGGGTGCGCACCTGGGGCGTGAGGGGCGAGACGCCAACGGTGCAGTTCCACTTCAACTGGCATCAACTGTCGCTGATTGCCGGCATGCACTTCACCGGCTTGTGCTTTCGCCTGCATGAAGGGGCCATCGCCAAAGAGCAAGTCGTCGAGTTCCTCAAAGCGCTGCGCGCTCACTTCCGACGCCCGCTGCTCATTGTCTGGGACAGCTCCCGTCCGCATCGCAGCAACTTGGTCCGCGACTACGTCGCTGCGACCGCGGGCCGGATTCAGCTCCATTTCTTGCCTGGCTATGCACCTGAGCTCAATCCAGTCGAATTTCTTTGGGGCTGGCTCAAGCGGCACGCACTGGCGAACTTCTGTCCCGACACCTTCGGCGAGCTGCGACACACCGCTCGCCGCAAGCTCAAATCGGCCCAGCGACGCAGCGTCATCATCGCTTCGTGCTGGCAACAGGCTGATCTGTTCTGATGTCACAGACTTACGTAAAGGTCAATAGTTCGACGCACTTGGTACCAAGGTCCAAATGCTCAG
>VBCY01000575.1 GCA_005882995.1 Betaproteobacteria bacterium | reverse complement strand
GCTCGGCTTCCTCGCTCTCAGCGCTGAAAGCTCTGGTCGGCGAAGATCTCACTCTAAGTGGAACGACCCGAACGGGCGCGCTCGAACTGAGCTTCGCGCAGCCGTTGGACCACGAGCAAGTCGCCTCTGCGCTGCTTAAGTTGCGCGCCGATCGCAGCGTCCTTTGGGCTGAAGGGTTCGAGAGGCGGGTTTCGGCGCGCGCAAAAGCCATGGAAATCGCGATCCGCGCTCCGGCAGGTCGCAAGCTAATGATGCGTTTCGCCGGCGACGCAACTCCGGACTGGGGTTCGCTCCTGTCCCGATGGCAGCAATTGATCGGTATGCCGCTCGCCGTGGATCACCAGATCGGGAACGTATGGGTGCTGACGCTGCCCGACCCGGTTCCCGCAACGCAGCTGGTAAGCATTGCGGCGCAGCTCGAGGGCGATCCGTCGCTTAAGTATGTCGATGCAGTGCAACGCGCAACGATCCAGCGAGTGCCCAACGATACCAGCTATCCGCTGCAGTGGGCGCTGTCGGATCCGATCGGTGGCGTGAATGCCCCGGCGGCGTGGAACCTGCAGATCGGCAGTGCTTCGGTGGCCATCGCCGTGGTCGATACGGGTATCACTTCGCATCCGGATCTGGCAGGGCGCATTCTGCCGGGTTACGACTTCATCAGCGATGCCGGACGAGCGCGAGATGGCGATCGTCGCGACGGCGATCCTTCCGACCCCGGCGATTGGAGCGACGACAGCGATTGCGCTCCCAACTACCCCGGCCAACCCAGCAGCTGGCACGGCACCTTGGAATTCCGGTATCGTGCCGGTGCGCGTGCTGGGCCGATGCGGCGGGAGCTTCGACGATATCACCGCGGGAGTGATGTGGGCAGCCGGGTTGCCTGTCCTCGGAGCGCCCCTGAACACCAATCCCGCGCGGGTCATCAACATGAGTCTCGGCGGTCCCACAGCGCGTCCGCAGGCGCTGCAGGAAGCGATCGATGAGGCGCTCACTCAGGGAGCCGTCGTTACGGTAGCCGCCGGCAACGAAAGTTACGATGCGACCGGCTCGTCGCCGGCCAATTGCAGCGGCGTCATTACAGTGGGCGCGTCAACCCGGCGAGGCGATCGCGCCAGCTATTCCAATTTCGGCGGGCGGGTCGACATCTCGGCGCCTGGCGGCGATGGCGCCATGAGCGACCGCATCCTGTCGACTTCGAACGATGGGCCGAAATCACCCCGCAATCCCACCTATGCGTTCGAGAGAGGCACCAGCTTCGCTGCGCCGTACGTCGCGGGAACCGCCTCGCTCATATTCGCGCGCAACTCGAATCTGACGCCTGCACAGGTACTGAGCATCGTCACTTCGACGGCGCGAACCTTTCCCTTCGGCAGCGTCTGCGCACAAAGCACTGCCTGTGGCGCGGGATTGCTTGATGCCGGGCTCGCGCTGCAAAGCACGATCCCGGCGATCAACACCGCGCCGCCGGGCACCGTGCCCGTGATCGAGTATTACCGCTCCGACCTCGATCACTATTTCATGACGGCGAATCCCGCCGAGATCGCCTACGTCGATACTGTGCTCTATCCCGTGTTCCAACGCACCGGCGAAGTTTTTTTTGCGTGGCTCGATCCTTCGAGGGCGCCACCCAAAACTCCTTTGCGATCGGTGTGCCGTTTCTATAGCCCGCTTCCGCTGATCGACTCGCATTTCTATACTGCGCTTGCGAGCGAGTGCCAGTACGTCATCGCCAACTGGCCGGGGACATGGATTCTAGAGAGTTTCGCGGCATTTTATGTTCTGCTTCCCGATGCCAATGGCGTCTGTCCCAGCGGATCGCTGCCCGTCTATCGTTTCTTCGATAATCGCAACGACGCCAATCATCGGCACACGGTCAATCTCACCGTGCGTCGGACGATGCTCAACCGGCAGTGGGCCTCGGAAGGATTGGGACCGAACGGCGTAGCTTTCTGCTCGCCGCTTTGATGTAGCAGCCCAGCTCCTAGGCGCGCGGGAACGTTCACCTGTGCTCGCGCGTCCGACGTTAGTCGCACCCCGGAACCTAAGTCCCGCGCGCTGATTCAAAGCATGCCTATGCGATGCTTGCGGTTCATCGCGATGTGCTTGTCAGGATTCACCCTGGCACTGCCGCCGAGCGGCTGGGCGGGGGGAGCCGCGTATCTTCGCGGCATGGCCACGGGGCTGCAATCGCCACTCGAGATCGTTTCGGCGGGAGATGGGAACGGCCGCTTGTTCATCGTCGAAAAGACGGGGCGCATCCGCGTATGGCGCGATCGTCAACTCTTGCCGACGCCATTCCTCGATCTGAGTGGCCTCGTTTCAACCAGCAGCGAGCGCGGTCTGCTTGGTCTGGCCTTTCACCCGCATTTCGCCTCCAATCGTTTCTTTTTTGTTTTCTATACGCGCGCACTCGACGGGGCGCTGACCGTCGCGCGGTACCAGCGCGATCCCAGCAACCCGGACGTCGCCGATCCTGCTTCGGGCACGATCCTCCTTATGATCGCGCACTCGAGCTTCGATAATCACAACGGAGGTCATGTCGCATTCGGTCGCGATGGCTATCTCTACATCGGAACCGGCGATGGTGGTGGCGGTGGCGATCCGTTCGGAAATGGGCAGCGCAGAAGCGTGCTTCTCGCAAAGCTTTTGCGGATCGACGTCGACTCTGGTTTTCCCTATGCCATTCCCCCCGACAATCCCTTCGCGGGATCGTCCTGTGGCGCAGGTGCTTGTCCGGAAATCTGGGCCTACGGTTTGCGCAACCCGTGGAAATTCACCTTCGATTCGCTCAGCGGCGATCTCCTCATCGGCGATGTCGGCCAGGATCTCTGGGAGGAAATCGATTTCCAGCCCTTCGGATCTCCCGGCGGTCACAACTATGGCTGGCGTTGCTGGGAGGGCAATCACGTCTACAGCAACACTGCCGATGACGCCAACCCACCGACGCCGTGCCCGCCGACCAACACGCTTGACTTTCCTGTCATCGAGTACGGACATGATGCTTCGGGCGGCAAGTCGGTCACCGGGGGGTATCGCTATCGCGGCTCGCGCGTCGTCTCGCTTTCGGGCGCCTATGTTTTCGGAGATTTCGTCAGCGGCCATATCTGGTCCGCACAGGCGAGCGTGAACGGCCCCTGGCAGGTGTCGCCGCTCATGGCGAATGTGCCTTTGAATCCTGCCACCTTCGGCCAGGACGAAGCGGGCGAGCTCTACGTTGCCGCCTACAGCAGCGGGCAGTTGCTCAAGCTCCTACCTTCGATTCCGTCCAAGGATTTCAACAACGACTCCTTCGCCGATCTGCTGTGGCGGCGTGACGTTTCGGGAAACGTGACTGCATGGTTCAATGATGGAAGCGCTACGCCGCCCGGCACTGCCTATGGAGCCGCGGACTTCGCTTACAGCGTTGCGGCCACCGGTGATTTCGACGGAGACGGTTTCGACGACGTACTGTGGCGACGTACGACCGGCGAAGTCCTCGCCTGGTATCTCGACGCGCTATTACGGGCAGATTGACGGCGCGTGGAAGATCCTCGGGGCCGCGGACGTCGACAACGACGGATACGCCGACATCATCTGTCGGCGCGATACCGGAGAAGTCCTGATATGGCTGCTCGACAACAGCGTGAGCGGGCGGCGGGGAACAGCCAGTCCCGGCATTGCCGATCCTCAGACGTGGGATTTCATCGGCACGGGTGACTTCGATCGCGACGGCCAACTCGATATCGTCTGGCGCAACAAGCTGAATGGCAGCGTGCTGGTGTGGCACCTGCGAAACGGCGCGCTCATTTCGACGTCGCAACTGGGCTCTACACCGCTCAACTGGAAGCTTGTCGCCGTGGCTGATTTCGATGGGGATCAATATCCGGACTTGCTGTGGCGAGACGATGTTGGAAACGTGCTGCTTTGGCTCATGGACGGGACGACGTTGCGAAGCACCGTGGGCTATCCCGGCATCGATCTCGGATGGCAAATACAAGCGGTCGGCGATTTCGATGGCGACGGCATTGCCGACATCCTGTGGCGCCACAGCGACGGCACTGCGCTCGCATGGCTGCTCGATCATGGCAACGTCAAGCGGACGCTGTTCTATGGCGCGGTCGACCCGGCGTGGCGCATTCAGGGAGCCGTTGTCGCGCAGTGAAAATCGGCGGCAGACGCTGTTAGACCGCTGCCGCGGCTAGCTTCTGTTAGCCGCAGTCGGGTCAGTGCGATAGAAATCGTAGTTGGCATCGATGCGTGGCTGTTCCGATGGCGGGAAGCACCTCTCTGCACGCAGCCGCTCGGCCGCGCGCCGGCCTTCATTGCGGGCTCCGACGTACCATGCTGCGATCGCGATCTCGTCCCACGGACGCCAGCTGTAACACGCGTCGTCCAGAAATAAGCGATCCGCGGGCTTCTCCATGGCTGCCGCTACCCTGGCGTAGAGCAGTGCGAGCGCCCATTCCTTGCGCTGCCTGTGCCATCTCGCGAGCTCGAGGAGCGGCTCGGCACGCGTCGGTCTCGCGACGTAAGCGGCGAGATACGCGCCCTCAATCTTCGACGGTGATTCGCCGAGGCGCTCGTCAAGCTGCGCCACCTGCAGCATCGAGTACCAGGTTTCCTCGTCCCATCCTGTCATGGCG
>VBCY01000120.1 GCA_005882995.1 Betaproteobacteria bacterium | reverse complement strand
AACGCACTTGGATCCCGGCCTGCGCCGGGATGACATTAGCGGACTTGGGTCGCCGCGGCGAAGGGCTCGGAGACTCGCGTCGCCCCGGCGTAGGCCGGGGCCCAATGTGCCGTATGAAGACTGGATCCCGGCCTTCGCCGGGATGACGTCAAGTGAGGCCATCACGTGCCACGCAGTTAGGACACGCTTAATAGTGCGTCGTTACCGTCGCCTGATGGAAAAGGTACGAATCCATTGCCAACGCGCCCGCTTCGAAGCCCTCTACAACGCGTTCAGCCCTCGCCTGAGTCCCCGCAGCGCCCCAAGCGACGAACAGTGGCAGGAAATGTTCTTCGCTCGGGTGGGCACGTGCAGCCTCAGGCGCTCGCTCGCGATAGGCGATCAGCGCATCGGCGTCATGCGTCGCCAGCCGATCGTTGAGCCACTCGGCGAACGATGCCGCGTAGCGTAACGGCTCCTGTCGTCGCGGATTGGCCATCCAGTCGCGCAGATTGTGCGTGGTATGCCCGGATCCGATGATGAGCACGCCTTCCTCGGCGAGCGGGGCCAACGCGCTTCCCAGCCGCAGATGATGCGCGGCGCCGAGCTCCGGTTGCAGCGACAACTGCACCACCGGAATCTCGTGCTCCGGATACATCCACTTGAGAGGGACCCATGCTCCGTGGTCGAGTCCTCGGCAACCGTCGATGCCGGCGGTGATATCGGCGCGCTTGAGCGCCGCTACCGCTTCGGCGGCGACTTCCGGCGCGCCCGGAGCCGGATAACGCTGGCGATAGAGCTCCTCCGGGAATCCGCCGAAGTCGTGAATCGTCTCCGGCTTGGGGTTTCCGGTGAGCATCGGCACCGATGTCTCCCAATGCGCGGATGCGATCAGCACCGCGCGCGGTCGCGGCAGAGTCCGCCCAAGCGTTCCCCATACGCGTCCGGCATCGCCGGCTTGCACCGCATGCATCGGCGAGCCGTGCGAGAGGAACAGCGTCGGCAATCGACTCATGGATGCGCGCCCGTCGTTTCAAACTTGCGTCGGCAATCGCCTCATGAGCGCGGCCTTCACTTCAGGCTGCGGCCTTCGACGGTTTCACCAAGCCTTCGGCGATCAGCGCTTCCTGCACCTTGGGCCGTGACTCGACCCGTGCTGCGTAGGCCGCAAGCACCGGCCAGCGCGCGAGATCGAGCCCGACGAAACCGGTCCAGCGCAGGATGGTGTACAGATAGGCGTCGGCGACGGTGAATTGCTTGCCCATCAGGTAATCCTTGCCCTTGAGCTCGCCTGACAACCAATCGTAGCGGCCGGCGATCTTGTCCTTGAGAATCTGCTTGTACTCGGCCGGCGTGTTCGGAGCGAACGTCGGACCTCCATCAGGTGATAGCGCTCCATCGTTCCCGCCGGCGGAGCGAGACCCGACGCTGGAACGCGATCCGCCAGGTACTGCACGATTGCCGGCCCTTCGGTCAGGCGCCCGCCGTTGTCGAGCTCGAGCAATGGGACATAGCCCTTGGGGTTGATGGTGTAGTAGTCGGTGCCGTTGTCGAGCAGGTGCGTTTTGGTGCTCGCCTTTACGAGTGCGAATGGAAGACCCGCTTCGAGCAAAACGATGTGAGGCGACAGCGAGCAGGCACCGGGAGAGTAATAGAGCTTCATGGGAGATCCTTATGGAGTGGAGGTGACGCTACTTCAGACGCGCGACACCACCATCATCACGGTTGCAGGCTGGGCGATAAAGCGGCTAACCATTGAATATCTGTTGCACAGAATGCAATAATGATCGGTGGATCGCTTTCGTGCCATCGCCGCATTCGCCAAAGTCGTGGAGTCCGGCAGCTTCGCACGTGCGGCCCAGCGGCTGGACATCTCGGTATCGGCGGTGTCCAGGCAGGTCGCCGAGTTGGAGGCGCATCTCGATTCACGTCTGCTCAACCGAACCACGCGCCGGCTTTCGCTGACGGAGAGCGGCCGTGTGTTCTATGAGCGCTGCGTGCAACTCCTCGCTGATTTGGAAGAGGCAGAGCAGTCCGCTCATGCGGGATCAGTAAAGCCGCGCGGCACGCTGAGGATCACCTGCGGTACGACCTTCGGTGTGCTCCATCTCGCGCCAGCAATCATCAAATTCGTCGAGCGCTTTCCGGAGATGCGCTTCGACGTCGAATTGTCCGACCGCACTGTCGATCTCGTCGAAGAAGGCTTCGACGTTGCCGTGCGCATCGGCAATATCGGCAGCCAGAATCTGGTCGGACGCAAGGTCGGCGAGACGCGCCTCTTGTGCTGCGCATCGCCCGCGTATCTCGGACGCCACGGCGAACCCAGACAACCCGAGGAGCTGGTCGCGCACGCCTGTCTCACCTACGAGCACGCGCCGCAAAAGAACTTGTGGTCGTTTCGCGATCAAGCTGGCCGCGAGCGCAGCGTCCGCGTGAGCGGTCCGCTGCATACCGACAGCGGCGGCATGCTCTCAGCGCTTTGCGTCGCAGGCTTGGGCATTATTGTCGAGCCGGATTTTCAAACCGGACCCGAAGTTCGTGCAGGAAGACTGGTGCGCATACTGAAGAGCTTCGAATTGGCGCCGATCAGCATTTATGTCGCGTATCCGAGCCGCCGGCATCTCTCCGCCAAGGTGCGTGCCTTCAGCGATTTCCTGAGCGGTCAGTTTTCCAGGTCCGAAGGGACAATGGCATTGGACGCGGCGGACCGCACGCGCGCCAAGCGCCCTATGACCGCCCCTCGACGAGCGTAAGCGTCACGCTGCGCGACTTGCCTTCGCGCAGCAAACCGAGCGTGGTGTGATCGCCAAGTCGCTTGGAATCGAGCAGCCGATCCATCGCTGCTGCGCTGTCGACGTTCTCGCCGTCGATGGTCTGGATGACGTCTCCGACTTCAATGCTGCCGTCGCGCAATCGCCGCGCCCCGCGCATGCCTGCCCCGGCGGCCGGAGATCCCTTGACGACATCGAGAATGACCAAACCTTTGACGCCCATTTGTGTGGTCAGGGCCGCGCTCACCTCGTCGTTGACCGCGACACCGATGCTTGGCCGCCGATAGCGTCCGAAGGCGATGATTTCGGGGACGACGCGGTTCACGGTATCGACAGGCACGGCAAATCCGATGCCCGCGCTCGCACCCGAGGGGCTGTAGATCGCGGTGTTGACGCCGACCAGACGTCCCGCGCTATCGAGGAGCGGTCCTCCGGAATTTCCCGGATTGATGGCGGCGTCGGTCTGGATCAAGTGATGCACCTTGTTGCCGTCCTCCCCATCGATGGAGCGATCGAGCGCCGAGATCACGCCGGTGGTGAGCGTGTGATCGAGTCCGAAGGGATTGCCGATGGCGTACACCCGCTGCCCAACGAGGAGATCGCGGCTGCTGCCGAGAGGAAGCGGCGAGGGCCGCCGTTCAGTCATCTTCACGCGCAGCACGGCAAGATCGTATTCGGGGCTCGCGCCCACCAGCGTTGCATCGAAGGAGCGTTGATCGGAGAGGCGCACCTTCGCATCCTTCGAGCCCGCAATCACGTGATAGTTGGTCACGATGTGGCCCTGTTCGTCCCAGACGAAACCGGAGCCTGTGCCGCGCGGCACCGCGCTCACATTCATGGTCAGCAGATTGATCACCTGCTGCAGCGTGGTGATGTAGACGACCGCCGGGCTCGCGCGGCGAAACAGCTCGATCGTCGACTTCTCGTCGGCGGCCAGCTCGCCCCGCGGCATGACGCTTCTCGTCGCAGCCTGTTTGGGTGCTTGCGCTGCTGCGATACTGACGCAGGTCGCGACGACGATCGCGCCGAAGATGCGAAGGAATGGCATGAAATCCGGGGTTAGTGAGAATTATGCAAGTGAGGGCCAGTTCATCCGCATTGCAACCGATGTCACGCGATTAGGAAACGCCCAATAGTGAGAAATACGTAAGAGCGTGACAGAAGCTTCTTCATTCCCGCGTGGGCTGATCGTCATTCCAGCGAAAGCGGGAATCCAGTGTCTTTCTTGCAACTACACGGGGGTCCCCGCTTGAGCGGGGACGACGCCCCGAGAAGCCGCGGGGTCCCCGCTTGCGCGGGGACGACGAACGAGTCTCGTCACTGACTCTGTACTACGGCAGCTTGATCTTGCCTCCGCCCACGGTGCCAGGAGGCAGCCCGCCGGTCAGGCCCGGAGTGGCTCCAGGTACGAGAATCGACGAAGAGGCCTGCCGGCGCAACTCCTGCAGCTCGCGCACTGCGCGGTCGACGCCTTCCTTCGCGGCATCGCCGTACTTCTGAACGGCCTCACCCAGGGTTTTGGCATCGATTTCGAAGCTGATCGGCAGCGGCCCCATATTGGTAAGTATCTGCGCCTCGCCCACGTAGACAGTCGGCCTGGTCTGATCGGGCCCGCCGTCGCGCGTCACCGGTGTCAGCACCCGAATCGTTCCAGCAGCTCGATCGGTGTAGACCTCTTCGCGGTAAAGCGACGTGGCGTCCATTTTGGCATCGGCTGCACGCGCCGGTGAATCGGTGGCCATGGTTCCCTCGCATTCGGACAAACGGTAAGAATACCAAAATGCGACCGTTTTCACCGCTTGCGGGTTCAAACCGAACATCTTGGACTATCTCCACTATGGAAGGCGGAGCCGAAAGCGCCCTCCGCTTGTCTTAGTTAATGAAGCGCTGCACAGGAGTGGTGTTACGCTGTCGATTTGGTTTATTGTTGTAAGCGGGAACTTAGTGTGAGACGTTAAGTCTGTTGGCGGGTCTGGGAAGGAGATGTCTATGAAACATCGGAAACTTTTGGTTACAGTTTTGGGCGCTGCTTTATTCCTCTTCGTGGCTGGAGTTGCCAGCGCGCAACATGGTGGCGGAGGGCATGGTGGCGCCGGTGGTGGATGGAGTGGCGGAGGCGGCTGGCATGGCGGCGGCGGTGGAATGCAAGGTGGTGGCTGGCATGGCGGCAGCGGATGGCAAGGTGGTGGTTGGCACGGCGGTTCAAACTGGCATGGCGGTAACTGGCACGGTGGAGGCTGCTGGAATTGCGGATGGCGCGGCAACTTCGGGGTATGGTTCGGAGTACCGGGCGCGTACTGGTGGCCTGCCTACTATCCGTATTACGGCTACGGCTATCCCTCCTATGGGTATCCGTACTACAGCGCGGCGCCTGCTTACGTCGACGCCGGTCCGCAGGTTTATATTCAGCGTGACACGGGACCGATAGAGGGTGGCGTGCCTCCGGCTGCCCAGAACCAGGGACAGTACACGTATTACTACTGTTCCGATCCCGCGGGGTACTACCCGCAAGTGGCAAATTGCAACCGGCCATGGACGAAGGTCGTACCTAACAGTCCGCCGCCGACTGCGATGCCGCAATAGCGCACGAGGGAGTACGTTGTGAAGACGACGTTGAAGCGTTCACTTGTCCTGGTGCCCGCGGCAATTCTCGCCGCGTGCGCGACCGTTCCCACCGCTCCGACGGTGATGGCGCTGCCGGGCACCGGCAAGAGTTTCGAAGCGTTTCAGGCGGACAGTTTTGCGTGCAATCAATTTGCGCAGGCGTCGCTTGGAGCGACCAATCCTAATAAAGCGGCGAGCGATGCGGCGGCCGGTAATGCCGTCGTTGGCGCATTGCTCGGAGCTGCAGCGGGAGCAGCGATCGGCGCTGCGAGCGGACAGGCGGGTCCCGGTGCAGCGATCGGCGCCGGGTCCGGGTTGATCATCGGCTCGGCTGCCGGCGGCAATGCCTACGGCTACTCCTATGCGCAGACGCA
>VBCY01000119.1 GCA_005882995.1 Betaproteobacteria bacterium | reverse complement strand
GAACGAGAGCCAGTCGGTCCACCGTTTTTCGTCGAGCGCGCGTGCCTCCTGGTACAGGAAGGACTGAATCGCATCGTAGGAGAGCATCACATTCCTCCATTGGCCTGTTCGGCGAGGTAGGCCCTCTTCATGGTCTCGAGCCAATACTTGTGTTGCACCGTGTACAGGCCCTCGTCCTCGGTCTTGACGCCGCTCAGCTCCGGCTTCAATTGGATCAGGTTGGCGTTATCGTCCGGGCCCTCGACCCAGTGCACGGCGCCGCGCGACATGTCGTTCCACTTCACCGCTCGCGCTTCGAAGCCGCGCTGGCAGGAGCGGAACTCCTCCAGATCGTCAGGCGTTGCCATGCCGGTCGCGTTGAAGAAGTCTTCGTACTGGCGTAGGCGACGGTCGCGCGCCTCCGGGGACTCGCCCTTTGGGGCGATACAGTAGATGGTCGCTTCGCTCTTGTTCACCGAGATCGGCCGCACGATGCGAATCTGCGAGCTGAACTGGTCCATGAGGTAGACGTTCGGGTAGAGACACAGATTGCGCGACTTGCGCAGCATCCAGTCCGCACGCGCCTCGCCGAACTTCTCGATCCACTCGGCGCGCTTGGGATAAAGCGGGCGGTCTTCTGGATTGGACCAGTTGGTCCACAGCAGCATGTGGCCGTGCTCGAACGAATACGAACCGCCGCCCTGCTGTGCCCACTTGCCCGCGTTCATCGCCTTGACGGTGTCGACCTTGCCATCGGCGCTGCGGCGGCTGGTCGTTGCCGCATAGTTCCAGTGCACCGCCGAGACGTGATAGCCGTCGGCGCCATTTTCTGCCTGCAGCTTCCAGTTCCCGTCGAACGTGTAGGTCGACGCGCCGCGCAAAACCTCGATTCCGCCCGGGGACTGATCGACGATCATGTCGATGATCTTGGCCGCCTCCCCCAAGTGCTCCTTGAGTGGCAGCACGTCGGGATTGACACTGCCAAAGAGGAAGCCGCGGTAATTCTCAAAGGCGCCCAGCTTCTTCATATCGTGGCTGCCTTCGCAATTGAAGCTCGGGGGATAGCCGGCATCGGGAGTTTGGTCCTTGACTTTCAGCAGCTTGCCGCCACGGTGTGTGCAGGTATTCGCCAGCGCATGCAACTTGCCGTCTTTGCTGCGGGTGATAACCACGGGCTGCCGCCCGATGAAGACCGTGAGGTAGTCGTTGACATTGGGGATCTGGCTCTCGTGAGCGAGGTAGACCCAATTGCCCTCGAAGATGTACTTGATCTCGAGCTCGAAGAGCTCAGTGTCGGTGAAAGCGGAACGGTCCAGTCGGTAGTTGTGCTTGACGGGGTCCTCTTCAAGCAATGCCTCGAGTCGGGCGAGACCTGCTCCGTTGGCTTGGTGGATCGGAATCACGCTGGTCTCCTTATTACGATGCGGTTGAGCAAATCGTCGGCTTGGCAGCTTCCAGAGACCTCTGAGCAGAAGCCGTGCCAATGCGCCGGTGCGCACGCTGTTCGAGGTCTCCCTCTAGTGCAAATTCATTCCAGCGGGCGCACAATGGGTGCGAAGGTCACCCAATCGTTCGACCATATGATGCAAACCGTGCTTGACCGTCACGGCGCAAGTGCATCATTCGATCGACTATCGTAGGCGCGTGTCCACAGCGATGGCGATCACCGGGAGGAAGCTATGAAGTCCGCAATCCGAAGCACGTCGGCCCTTCCGATCGGCCACCTGCCGGTCGTGCAGGAGATCAATGCAGACATCGACAAGGTGCGCTTCCCGGACCTTGCCGACTTGATGGCACGTCTGCATTTCTCGACAAGCGACGGTCGCATCTGGCTCGACGATCAACGCATGCTGCTCATTCATGCCAAGGCGCTGGGAACGCTTCGCCGCGACATGGTCGAGATTCTCGGCGCGGATGTCGCGCGCGGCCTGCTTACGCGGATGGGGTACCACGCCGGGGTCCAGGATGCGCAGATGGCGCGCAAGGTGCGGTCCAAGACGTCTCTCAAGGACATATTCGTGGTTGGGCCGCAGATGCACTGCCTCGAGGGCATCGGCCTCTCCGAAGCGGTGCGGCTCGAGTTCGACGTCGAGCGCGGCAACCATTACGGAGAGTTCGTCTGGACCAGCCCTATCGAGGACGAGGAGCACCTGAGGCACTTCGGGGTTGGATCTGAACCGGCGTGCTGGATGCAGATCGGCTACGCGTCAGGCTTCTCCACCGAATTCATGGGTCGGCCGGTCCTCTATCGCGAGGTCGAGTGTCAGGCGATGGGACAGCCGGTCTGCCGGATCGTTGGCAAGGTGGTCGAAGACTGGGGTCCGGAAGCGGCAGATGACCTGCAGCTGCTCATGCCCGGCGCGTTCGGCGGCGGCCGTTCTCTGTTCAGTGGCCGAAGCGGCACCGAAATTGCGCTGGCGGCAGATGCGTCGTCTGAATGCGAATCACTGGTCGGGATTTCTCCGAGCTTCAATTCTGTCCTGTCCAAGGTCAAACGCGTCGCCCCCACGCAGGCCACCGTGCTCTTCTTCGGCGAAAGCGGTGTGGGTAAAGAGATCTTCGCGCGCGCGCTGCATCGGCTCAGTGCCCGCCATGAAAGGCCGTTCACAGCGCTCAATTGTGCGGCGATCCCCGAGCAACTGCTCGAGTCGGAGCTCTTCGGCGTCGAGCGAGGCGCGTACACCGGCGCGATGCAAAGCCGGCCCGGCCGCTTCGAGCGCGCCGACTGCGGGACGCTCTTCCTCGACGAGATCGCAACGCTCAGCGCCATGGCGCAAGGAAAGCTGCTGCGCGTGCTGCAGGAGGGTGAATTCGAGCGGCTGGGCGACAGCCATACCCGGCGTGTCGACGTGAGGGTCATCGCCGCCACCAACGTCGATTTGCGCCAAGAGGTACGAGCGGGACGGTTCCGCGAAGACCTGTTCTTCCGCCTAAATGTATTTCCCGTGCAGATTCCGCCGCTGCGCGAGCGACGCGAGGATATCCCCCTGCTGATGACTCATTTTCTGGCGAAATTCAATCGTCGGCACCGGCGAAATCTCACCGGTTTCACGCAGCGTGCCGTCGATGCCATGCTCTCTTACGATTGGCCAGGCAATATCCGCGAGGTCGAGAACGTCATCGAGCGCGGGGTCATTCTGGGTCCGGAAAACGGTCCCATCGACACGGCGCACCTTTTCGTTGGGGGCGAGCATTTTGGCCAGCAACGCTTTGCGCTCGATCGTGAGGGCAACCTCATGCAAAGCGATCCGTCCGAACTGCTCGCCGATGGGCCGCAGGACCGCGAAGTCAGTCGCGTGACCCGGCGCATCAACCATTTGCTGAACGGTGAGGACGACGAATGCGAGGGCGTATCGCTGGATGAAATCGAGACGCTGCTGTTAAAGAGATCGCTCGATCGCGCGCACGGCAACGTGGCGGCGGCAGCCCGATTGCTCGGTATCACTAGGCCGCAGATGGTCTACCGTTTGAAGAGCCGCGACATCGGCCACAACGGCGCGTAGCGGCGCACGCAGCGCCGGAACCGCCCGGCCGGGAATCCTGGCTTCCGCTAATCAGGGGATGCTGGCGATCACCCGTTCCATTTCCTGCTCGCCCAGTGCGCGCAGAGTCGTCGTGCGCAGGTTGCCTGCCATCGCCACGGCCAGGGTAGCTCGCATCATCGTCTCGTCGTCGGGCGCGTCGAAGGTCAGCACAACGTCGTACTGGCCCATGGTCCAGAAAAATTCGCGCGCGTTCACGCCTAGGCCCGCGAACTGCTCGCGCACGGCGCGAGCACGCTTGACGGTATCCTTCGAGCTGCGAACACCCTGGTCGGTCCAGTTCCCCAGCATGATGTACTTGGCCACCGCGTCCTCCTTCCGTGGATGATTCAGAAACGTTGCCTTGGCTTTTAGCATGAGTCGTGCCACGCCTTACCGCCCGGTGCTCGCATCGAATGCGCGACAGCAGCGCGGTGACCTGAGCACTTGCTGGTCTTGATCGAGCCGTCCGGACCATGAATCAAATGATTCAGAATCGGCCAGCTAGTCGGCGCTGACATGCATCAATAGATCGATCTCGCAAGGTTGCAATGAGCGGCAAAACCGCGCCGACGGGACGAATGCTCGGTGGGGGTACGCGCGCTCATGCAGACAGGGTATGCGCTGGCATGCGGCGTGCTCGACTGCGTCGCATGAAGGAGACGTCGATGCTTGATGGAGAAGTGGCGCGCGGAAGCGACTACCCGGTTGGAGCCTCGGTGAGCTTCAACTCCGTGCTGCACATGGTCCGGCGGGTCGCGCAGACGCAGGCGACCGTGCTTTTCCTAGGTGAGCGTGGGGTCGGCAAGGAGGCTTTCGCCCGCATGCTGCATCGGCTGAGCGCACGCAGCGCCAAAGCTTTCGTCGCGCTCAACTGCACGGCGATCCCGGAGTCGCTCATGGAATCCGAGCTGTTCGGCACCGAACGCGACGCCTTTACCGGGGCCGCACAGTGTCGCCTCGGCTACCTCGAGCGCGCCGACGGCGGCACGCTGTTTCTCGCCGACATCGGTGCTGTTGGCACCGGCATCCAGGGCAAGTTGCTGCGAGCCCTGCAACAGGGCGAAATCAAGCGCTTGGGCAGTTCCCACGCGCACCGCATCGACGTACGAATCATCGTCGCCACCCGCGTCGATCTGCGCGAAAGAGTCCGGGCCGGGCGCTTCCGCGAGGATCTCTTCGTGCTCCTGAACGCCTTCCCGATTCGCGTAGCATCCTTACGCGAACGGCCAGAGGACATCCCGCCGCTGATGAGCCGCTTCCTCGCCAAGTTCAATGACGTGCACGGCAAACGCATCCAGGGATTTACTCGATCCGCGGTCGCCGCCATGCTCTCGTATGATTGGCCCGGTAACGTCGCCGAGCTCGAAAACGTGATCGAACGCAGCGTCATCCTCGCCGCCGAGAGTAATACCATCGACGCTCCGCATCTTTTCGGCACTGGCGAGCGCATCGATGAGAACGCCGACCCAGTTTCGCTTGACGACATTGAGGCGCTGCTGCTGAAGAAGGCTGTCGACCGCGCCCGGGGCAATCTGGCGGCGGCTGCTCGACTCCTTGGAATCACACGAGCACAGATAGTCTACCGGCTGAAGAGTCGAGGCATCGGACGCGGGATTGCATAGGCCTCACGACCCCTCGCAAACGAACGTCAGACCCGTGTTCTCTCATCTGGAACGACCGAGTCGATCGCCGCCGCGCTGGCGGCAGATCCTGGCCGACTTCGGGCCCGGCTACGCCGCCAATGGCTTCATCGGCTGGGTATTCGCCGCGACGGCTCCGGTAGCGATCATCCTGTCGGTTGGAACGCGCGGCGGGTTAAGCGAAGCCGATCTGGCCTCCTGGATCTTCGGCGTCTTCTTCATCAACGGGCTGATCACCATCTTCTTCTGCTGGTTGTACCGCCAGCCGCTCGCCTTCTTCTGGACGATTCCCGGCACGGTGCTGGTCGGTCCGGCGCTCGCACACCTCAGCTTTCCTGAAGTCATTGGCGCGTTTTACATGACCGGCGTGCTGATGCTGGTTCTCGGCGTAACAGGCTGGGTCAAGCGCGCTATGGAGGCGGTGCCAATGCCGATCGTGATGGGCATGGTTGCCGGTGTGTTCCTGCGCTTCGGACTCGACCTGATTCGCTCGTTGCACGACGACATCGCAATCGCCGGCCCGATGGTTGCGGGTTGGCTGCTGCTAACCGCAGTGCCTGCATTGGGAAGGCGCATTCCTCCTCTCATCGGCACGCTGCTAGTCGGCGCTGCGGCGACTGCCGTCCTCGGCCGCTTCGATACGTCGACGCTGGGGCACATCGATCTCGTCCGCCCTGTGCTGCATACGCCAGTGTGGTCCTGGGCGGCAATGGTGGAGCTCGTGGTGCCGCTCGCCATTACGGTGCTGGTCGTTCAGAACGGGCAGGGTATCGCAGTTCTCAAGGCGGTGCGCCATGATCCGCCGGTCGACACCATCACCGTCGCCTGCGGCGTCGGCGCGATCGCGAGCGCCGTGGTGGGAAGCGTCAGCACCTGCCTCACCGGACCAACGAATGCCATCATCACTGCGTCCGGAGAGCGCTCGCGCCACTACACTGCGGGTATTTTCACCGGCGTGCTCGCGGTCGTCTTCGGCCTGATCGCGCCCGCCTTCACCCGTTTGATGTTGCACGCGCCAAAGGCATTCATCATGGTTCTTGCCGGTCTAGCGATGTTGCGCGTGCTGCAAGCTGCGTTCATGACGTCGTTCAAGGATCGCTTCACGCTGGGTGCGCTCGTTGCTTTCCTGGTGACCGTAGCCGACGTCGGGCTGTTCAACATCGGAGCCGCTTTCTGGGGGCTATTGGCGGGATTCGCCGTATCGTGGTGGCTGGAACGGCAACACTTCGTGCTCGATTGAGCGGCGCGGCTTGACCGCTAATCCGACGTAAATCCCGACGCCTTCACGATCGGACCCCACTTGCTGTAGTCCTGCACCACGATCAGCGCGAACTCATCCGGCGTTTTGGTGACCGGATCCATGCCGATCCCCGATAGCTTGGCGACAACGTCGGGCGACTTGAGCGCGTTGTTGATGGCGCGGTTGAGGGCATCGATGATCGGTCCCGGCGTTTTCGCGGGCGCGAAAAAGCCGAACCAGCCGGTGGCGACGACGCCGCCGAGCCCCAGTTCCTTGAATGTCGGCACGTCGGGAAGCGCCGTCGATCGAGTCTCACCTGAGCTTGCCAGGATGCGGATCTTGCCCGAGCGGTGCAGCTCGGTGAGATCGGCCATGGCATCGATCGCTGCCGGTATCGCTCCGCCGATCAGATCGTTTACGTACGCCGCCGAGCCCTTGTATGCAACATGCAGCATCGGCACGCCGAGCTCGGTGGAGAGCAGCGCGCCGAAGAAATGCGGAAGACTGCCTGCGCCGGAGGTGGCATAAGCGGCCTTGTCGGGGTTCGCCTTGACCCAGGCCGCGAATTCCTGCCACGTTTTCGCTCCGCTTTCAGGACCGGCGGCGATGGCGAACTGGAAGGTCGCTCCCAGTGCGACGGGTGCGAAATCCTTGAGCGGATCGTAGTTGAGATTCTTGGTGCTGTGGGGAACGACCGCCATCGGGCCAATGGGCATCACCATGATCGTCGTTCCGTCGGGCGCCGCGTTCTTGACCGCCTCCGCCGCGATGCGTCCGATCGCTCCGGGACGGTTATCCACGATCACCGGCTGACCGATGCTCTCCTTTATCTTGTCGGCCACCACACGGGCGATCAAATCGGCGGTGCCGCCCGGAGCGAAACCGACGATGATCCGCACCGGCTTGTCGAATGTCACCTGCGCTCCGGCCATGGTCGCCAACGCGACAAGCAACGCTCCGAAGACCGCACGCACCCACGACGTGAAAGAAGTAAACATGGTTCCTCTCTGGTGTTGATTGCTGTTACTGCTTCGGCAGCACGCTCAGCAGCGCCTCGAGCGCGGCCGCACCGAGCCGTTTGCTGCGCTCGCCATTCCAGCCCACTTCGTCGTCCGGCAGATTGGCGTTGTCCTTGAATGGCATCTCCAGCGTCAGCGCGAGACATCCGAACGTGCTTCCAACATATTTGGAGGCGAGCGTCAGATTGGCCTTGGTTTCCTTGTCGTCCGGGTAGCCGTGGACATCCTGAAAGTCGGGACTTGCGGCTTTGAAGGCCGCTATGAAGGTCTCCTGCAGTTCACGCTGCCTGGTCGTGAAGTTGGGCAAGCGCTCGCAGCTATCGACAAAGACATACGGCAGCGCCTCGTCGCCGTGGATGTCGAGAAAGACAGCGACTCCCGTTTCGTGCATCGCTGCGCGGGTGTGCAGCACTTCAGGACTGCGCTGGAGGCTAGGTGACACCCATTCGCGATTGAGATTGGCGCCTGCAGCATTGCTGCGCAGATTGCCGCGCACGCTTCCGTCGGGATTCATGTTGGGCACGACGTGCAGGACCGCGGTGTCGAGCAATGCGCGTGCGATGGGGTCATTGCCGTCGATCAGCCGCTCGAGCATGCCTTCGACAAACCATTCGGCCATGGTCTCGCCGGGATGCTGCCGGGCGATGATCCACAGCGGTTGCTTATTTGCGTCCGCGGCGCCCAAGGTCACCATGGACAAGTCGCGCCCGTCCACCGTGTTGCCCAGATCGCGCACGCGCGCCCGCGGCGACTCGGCGACACGCCCCAGAAGATCGAGGTGACGTTCCCAGGAATAGGGCTCGAAGTAGGCGTAGTACACCGAATCGCGCTGAGGTATATGTTCGATCACCATCTCTTCGCCGTCGAAGTGGGTCGGAACGCGAAACCAGTCGCGCCGATCGTACGATGCGACAGCGCGATAATCCTTCCATCCATCGACATAGGTGCATTTTGCGGCGTTCAAGAAGCGGATCCGGCACGATTGCGTCAACGCTCCCTGCAACCGAAAGTGAAACCACTGGCGGAAGTCGGCGTGCGAGTCGGCGCGAATATTGAGCTGAATGTCTTGAGTGCGATCGCAGGACACCACTTCGATCGCGCCGGAGTCAAACGCGCTGCTGATTTTGAGGGTCATGACAGTTGGCTCAAGGTGCCTTCTGCGGCGCGTATGCTAACATCGTCACTCCCGGCGCGAGAGCGCCCAAGCCACTCCATGGGGTTCTCCAATGACCACAACGACCCAGCGCCCCGCTCCTCTTTCACCCGGATGGTCTCTCGCCCTCGGAATTCTGCTGATCATCGCGGGGGTGCTGGCGCTGGTGTTTCCGGTCATGGCGGCGGTGACTGCAGCGCTCTACATCGGCTGGTTCGCCATCATCGCCGGCATCATCGCCATTGTCGTAGCAGTGCGCACGCGAAGTGAACCCCACTTCGCGTGGCGTCTCGCGGTCGGCATTCTATATGTTGCGCTCGGCGTGCTGCTGGTCATGAATCCGATCGCCGCGGCAGCAACGCTCGCGCTGCTGGTCGGCGGCTTGATGGCGGCGTCAGGTGTCGTCGAGATCATGCTCGCATTTCGCCATAAGCCAAATGCCGGCTGGGGCTGGTTGTTCGCCAACGGGATCCTTTCGATCGTGCTGGCGATACTCATTGTCATCGGCTGGCCGGTCGGCTCGCTGGTGCTCATCGGATATCTGGTGGGCTTTCAGATCATTACCTGCGGCATCGCGCGACTGGGACTGGGAATGGCAGCGCGCAAGTCGCAGTCGGCGTGACGAAACCGTTGATGTCGCGCATGGACGCTGGTCCGTCGGCGACGGTTCAGTCAGCGACGAGCGCGCGCAGTGCGCAGCGCGATGAGTTCGAGGTGAACAAGCTGAGGAAGCGCCTGCGCCGTCAGGTCGGTCAGGCGATCGCCGACTTCGCCATGATCGAAAATGGCGACCGGGTGATGGTGTGCCTCTCGGGAGGCAAGGATAGCTATGGTCTGCTCGACATCCTTCTCTCGCTCAAGCACCACGCGCCCTTGTCGTTCGAGCTCATCGCCGTGAATCTCGACCAGAAGCAACCCGGCTTCCCTGCGGACGTGCTGCCGAACTACCTGGAGAGTCGCGGGGTGCCATTCCGCATCGCAGAGCAGGATACCTACAGCGTGGTCAAGCGCGTCATTCCGGAAGGTGGAACGATGTGCTCGCTGTGCTCACGCTTGCGCCGGGGCGTGCTGTATCGCGTTGCCGGAGAGCTCGGCGCCACCAAGATCGCGCTGGGTCATCATCGCGACGACATTCTGGCGACGTTTTTCCTCAATCTCTTCTTTGGCGCCAAGCTCAAGACCATGCCGCCCAAGCTCGTGTCCGATGACGGGCGACACGTCGTGATACGGCCGCTCGCCTATGTGCGCGAGCGCGATCTTGCGCGCTATGCGCAAGCGATGGCGTTTCCGATCATTCCCTGCAACCTGTGCGGCTCGCAGGAGAATCTGCAGCGGCGGCAGGTCGCGGAGCTGCTCCGTGAATGGGACAAGCGCTATCCTGGCCGCGTTGAAACGATCTTCCGCGCCCTCGGCAACGTCGTGCCGACGCACTTGCTCGATCGCGCGCTCAACGATTTTGCGGCGATTCATCCGCCAGGTGTGCCGGTCCAGAGTGGCGATCTGGCATTCGACAAAGATCCCTGCAGCGAAGGCACCTCGAATTTGCAGATCGCGTTGGCGGAACGAGACTAAAGCGAAACTAAAGCGAAACTCCGCAAAACTGACTGGCCGCCGTTGAACCGTCGCTGCGAGTCGAGAGTCCAAGCCGCGATGACAATCCGCCGATCGATCGCCGCAGCATGCTTCGATACTTGGGTTCGGACGGGGCTCCTCGTCTGGCTCTTACTCACGTTCAGCGTGTCGGCATGGCCTGCCGAAAGCGCTGTCCCGCCACTGGCAGGAGCACAACTGGTCAGCGCCTTGCGCGAAGGCGGTTTGATCATCTACTTCCGGCACGCCTCGACGGACTTCGGCCAGAGCGACGAACAAATGACCGGATTCGAAGATTGCGCCCGGCAGCGCAATCTTACCGACGCCGGCCGAGCGGAAGCGCGTCGCATAGGCACCGAAATCTCGCGTCTCAACATTCCCGTCGGCGAAGTGCTCGCAAGCCCGTTTTGCAGAACCACGGAGACCGCGCGGCTCATCTTCGGACGGGCCGAAGCCAACTCCGCTGTTCGCGGTGGCCCGGCGAGCCCGGAAAACTCGGAGCGTTACGCCGGATTGCGCAGTCTCTTGTCGGCGCCGGTCAAGCCGGGGACCGACCTGATCATCGTCAGCCACGGCAATCCCTTCGCCTCGGTGGCCGGCACTCCCTATCTCGCTGAGGGAGAAGCGGCCGTCATCCGACCCATGGAAAAGCAAGGCTTCATCATTCTGGCCCGGATCAAGAAGGACGAGTGGGCGGCGCTCCTGCCTTAATGCTGCTCCCTTAATGTGCTGAGCGCACCGTCTCCTGGCTCTGCCCGAAGAGAATTTTCTTCTCTGCTTGTGTGCGGGCGACACCCAGCGAAGGATTGATCTTTTTGGCGAGCGCGTAAGCGCGCAAAGTTGCAGGACGTTCACGAATCGCATCCTTCCAGCGTTTGAGATTCGGAAATTCGCCGATGTTCTGTTTTTGCCTTTCCGGTTGCACCCATGGGTAGCTGGCGATATCAGCAATCGAATACTCGCCGACGATGAATTCACGGTCGGCAAGGCGCTTGTCCAGAACTGCATAGAGCCGCCCCGTCTCGCGGACGTAGCGGTCGATGGCGTAGGGAATCTTCTCCGGCGCGTAGAGCCCGAAGTGGTGGTTCTGTCCGGCCATCGGTCCCAGGTTCGCCATTTGCCAAAAAAGCCATTGCACGCAGTCTAGCTTGCTTCGCGATTGGTGCGGAATGAGAAGGCCCGTCTTCTCGGCAAGGTAGAGCAGGATTGCGCCGGACTCGAACATGGCAATCGGAGCGCCGCCATCGGCGGGGGCATGATCGACGATCGCCGGAATGCGGTTGTTGGGCGAAATCTGCAGGAAGGCCGGTTGAAATTGCTCGCCCTTCCCGATGTTGATCGGATGGATGGTGTAAGGCAGCCCCGTTTCCTCGAGGAACATGGTCATCTTGTGACCGTTGGGCGTAGTCCAGTAGTAGAGGTCGATCATGGATTCGTGTCGGTGAGGGTCGAAACAACCAAAGCGTTAGCAGGCCCTAAAAAGTGCCCGGATAGTTGCCGCCGTCCAGAAGAAGATTCTGGCCAACCAGATAGGAAGCCTGCACGCTGCACACGAAGGCGCACACCTCGCCAAACTCTTCAGGTGTCCCGAAGCGCGCCGCCGGAATGGCTTCCATCGCCGCGCGGCGTAGCTCTTCGACCGGCTTGCCGGCCGCCTTGGCGCGGCCTGCGATCACGCCGCGCTGGCGGTCGGTGTCGAACTGCCCCGGCAACAGATTGTTGATGGTGACATTGTGCTTCGCGACTTTGCGTGCAAGACCAGCCACAAAGCCCGTGAGTCCGCTACGCGCTCCGTTCGAGAGGCCCAGCACGTCGATCGGCGCCTTCACCGCCGATGAGGTGATGTTGACGATGCGACCGAAGCGCCGTTCGATCATTGCATCGATGGTGGACTTGATCAGTTCGATCGGGGTGAGCATGTTGGCGTCGATCGCGCGCAGCCACGCGGTGCGATCCCAGTCGTGGAAGTCGCCCGGAGGAGGTCCGCCGGCATTGTTTACCAGGATGTCGGGGCCCGGGCATGCGGCAAGGGCTGCGGCGCGGCCCTCTGGCGTCGTAATGTCGCAGGCCACCCAGCGTACGGTGCGATTCGTCAGAGCGCCGATCTCATCCGCCGCTTGCCGCAGCGTGCTCTCGGTTCGCGCCACAATGGTGAGCTCGACGCCCTCGCGAGCCAGCGCTTCGGCACAACCGCGTCCCAGTCCTTTGGAAGCGGCGCACACGAGCGCTCTGCGGCCAGCGATACCGAGGTCCATTGTGATGCTCAACTACCCGACAGGTTGTACGCGTTCGGAAAGAACAGATCCCTCCACGAGGCGGGAGCTTCCTTGATCGTACCGATACGCGCCATGAACTCCGCGGTCTTCATGATGCCCTTCGGAGTCAGTGTGTACTCAACCAGCGGGTCCTCCATCATCTTCACCAACTCGTCGATGCCCTCCTTGGTGCCGGATATGCGCTTGTAGACCTCGGCTGCGGCGCGCTTATCACGATTGATCGTCGCAGTGGCTTCTTCGAATGCCGCGACAAACGCCGCGTAGGTCCTCGGATTCGCATCCCTGAACTTGGAAGTTGACCAGACGAGATTGAAGGTCGCCGGTCCGCCGAGGATTTCGTAATTATTGAGAATGGTCCGGATACCGGGCTTGGCCGCCTCCTGATACTGAAACGGCGGCGAAGAGAAATGCGCCGTGATCGTGCCGCTGCCCGACAAAAGGGCGGTCATCGCGTCCGGATGCGGGAGCGACACGGTCAGCGCATCGAGTTTGGCGAAGTTCTGCTCGCCAAACTCCTTGGCCGAAGCCATTTGCAGGAGCAGCGCCTGCGTCGACACCTTGACCGTGGTCACTGCGATCTTGTCCTTGTCGCTGAAATCGCGGATCGATTTGACGCTCGGATTCGAGGTGACCAGGTTGACCGGCATCGAGTTGAGCGCGCCGACTCCGCGCACTTCGTTGGGGCTGCCCCGCGTCTTCGACCACAGCGTGATCAGCGATGGCACACCGCCGGTCGCGAAATCGAGACCTCCGGAAAGCAGCGCATCGTTCATCGCACCCGGGCCGCCCAGCTTCGCCCAGGTAACCTTGATGTCGCCGAGCCCGCTAGCCTTGGCCTGCTTTTCGACGAGCTTCGAGTCCTCCATGATCATCAGCGCGAGATAGGAGAGCCCGAATTGCTGCGCAGCGCGCACTTCACCCGTCTCGGCGCGAGCCTGCGCGATGCAAAGTGTGAGCAGCGCAGCGAAGAGCGCAGTCACCCCTCGAGCGAACACGAGAGTGCGCGGCATCGCTGTCAGTCGGCCCCGTGCAGACGATGAGCACCGATCGATACACTGCGGCGCACCTGCACGACGGTCGCGATCGCCACGAACAGGAAACACCCGATCGCAGCGAACACGACACGCGCCGACCCGTGATCGAGCAACAGACCCATTGCCACGGGACTCAAGGTCGCTCCCAGATCGAGGCCGGAGTAGACGAAGCCGTACACGCGTCCCGATGCACCCGGCGGCGTCGCGTTGCGCACGATCATGTCGCGCGACGGACCGGTTGCGCCAAGTGAAAACCCGGTCAGCGCAAAGATGGGAATCGCCCACGGCGCAAGCGCGGGCACGCCTGCGACGAGCAGCATGAGTGATCCACCCGCGGCGAGGCCGCATGCCGCGACGCGATCGTGACGCCTGGTGTGCGCCGCCAAAAATCCACCGGCAAGAATGCCCGTAGTGCTTCCGAGCAGATACGCAGTGATGGCCGAAGTCGCCACGGCCAGCGGCACGCCATAGGCTGCATTGAGGCCGGTTCCCGCAAAGGTCTGAACCCCGATCGTCGCGATGGTGAGCACGCAAAAATAGGCGAAGCACAGCAGTATGGGCGTCTGCCGGAACAATTCGAGGCTGCCCGCGAGCGTGTGCTGGGGTGGCGGCGCACCGTGGGCACGACTGCGCAATGCATCACGCTGCGATGCGAGTGCCGCCAGCCCAAGGAGTCCCGCAAGGCCCACGGTCACCAGCGCCGTACGCCAGCCGAGCATGCTGCCGAGGCCGAAACTCACCACCGGTGCAATGGCGTATCCCAGACTTCCGCCGATACCATGCGTGCTGTATGCATGGCCGAGCCGCTTCGGGCTCACATTGGCGTTGAGCACGGCAAAGTCCGCAGGATGGAAAACGCCGTTGCCGAGTCCCATCAGCGCAACCAGAGGAAACAGCCAGTAGACGCCCGGCACGAAGCCGGCAAGGAGTGCACTGCCGGCGAGCAGGCCGATGCCGCCCAGTAACACCGGCTGCGCACCGTAGCGGTCAACCGCGAAGCCCGCGCCGAACTGGCACGCTCCGCTCGCAAGATAGAAAACGCTGACCAGCGCGCCCAATGTCGTGTAGCTCGTCCCGAACTCGGCCTTGAGCAGAGGGAACAGCGGCGGCAGTACGAGCTGAAAAAAGTGCGAGAGCCCGTGCGCGATGCCGACGATGCCGATCACTTTCGCGTCATTGCGGAACGAGCCGGCGGTGGCGGAATCCAAGGCGGTGGGACGCAACAATCGCGGCGGGAAGCCTCCACTATACTGCAAGCTGCGCGCTTGAGCTTGAGTCTGTGTACCCCCGACTCCACATGGTGTGCATTCCTAAGGAGCGAATCCCATGGTCGACAAAGTTCAGAAATCCGATGCCGAATGGAAAGCCATGCTGGCACCCGAACAATATCGCGTGACGCGCAAGAAAGGCACCGAGCGGCCCTTCTCAGGTGAGTATTGGGCGAACGATGAAGCGGGCCAATACCGTTGCGTTTGCTGCGGCACCTTGCTCTTCGAATCGGATACCAAGTTCGACGCGGGCTGCGGATGGCCGAGCTTCTACGCGCCCGCTGCTTCGGAGAACGTCCGCACCGAGGAAGACAAGAGCCTGTTCATGCGCCGCACCGAGGTCCTCTGCGCCGCCTGCGACGCGCATCTCGGCCACGTTTTCGAGGATGGCCCTCAGCCGACGGGTCTGCGCTACTGCATGAATTCCGCAGCGCTCAAGTTCGATCCGAAGGACAAGTGAGTTCTCCACTGAGCGACACCTGCCCTCACTCCTGTCTCTCTCCCACGGGGAGAGGGGTTCTGTAGTTTTTCCTATGCGCATCCTCCTCGCAGAAGATGACCCGATGATCGGCGCCAGTGTGCGCCGCGGGCTCACGCAGGATGGCTTCACGGTCGATTGGGTCGAGGATGGCCGGGCCGCCGAAGCAGCGCTCGCTGAAGGCGTGCACGATGCCGTTGTGCTCGATCTCGGATTGCCGCGCAAGTCAGGACTGGAGGTGTTGAGCGCCATGCGCCGGCGACACGACGCACGCCCGGTCCTGATACTGACCGCTCGCGATGCAGTCGCCGACCGAGTCGCGGGGCTCGATGCCGGCGCTGACGATTACGTGGTGAAGCCCTTCGACCTGGGTGAGCTCGCGGCGCGGCTGCGCGCGCTTCTGCGTCGCGGCGCAGGACGCGCGGAACCGGTCGTGACTTACGGCAACATCGCGTTCAACACGGCAACGCGTGAAGTGCGCGTCGATGGCGAGGCGGTTCAGCTCTCCGCGCGTGAGCTCGCGCTACTGGAAGCGATGCTTGCCCGGCCGGGCGCGATACTCTCGCGCTCGCAACTCGAAGACAAGCTCTACGGGTGGAGCGATCCTGTCGAGAGCAATGCGGTTGAGGTGCACATCCACGCCTTGCGGCGCAAACTCGGCGCCGATGTGATTCGCAACGTCCGCGGCGTCGGATGGATGCTCGCAAGGCGCGACTCCGCAGCAGCATGAATTCGATCCGGTACCGACTTCTGGTCTGGCTGTTGATGGGTGCCGCTCTGGCCGTCGCTGGAGCCGCCATCGGCACCTATCTTCGCGCACGCGACGAGGCCAATGCTCTGTTCGACTACCAGTTAAAGCAGATGGCCGCGTCGCTCACCGACGCACCGTTCGCCGCGGTTGCACCGGGTTCTTCGGCGCTTGGAGCCGCCGACGCGCTGGTGGTGCAGATCTGGGATCGCAACGGAGTGCAATTGTTCATGTCGCAGCCTCGGCGCGTCCTGCCGCAGCACGCGCAGCTCGGATTCACGACCGTCGCCACCGAACACGGCGAGTGGCGCGTGTTCAGCACCCTCGCCGAAGACCAGGTTGTACAGGTCGCGCAGCCGATGAGCGCTCGTCGCGAGCTCGCGGCCAGCATGGCGCTGCGCACCATCGTACCGCTGCTCGCTGCGCTGCCGTTCCTCGCGCTCTTTGCGTGGTTCACCATCGCACGGGGACTCTCACCCCTCAACCGCGTCGCCGATGCGGTCGCCCGCCGCTCTCCAGTCGCACTGGAACCGCTTTCCGAAGCGGGACTTCCCAGCGAAGTGCGTCCGCTGGTGCACGCGTTGAACGGTCTCCTCGAGCGCCTCGATCAGGCTCTCGTCGCCCAGCGCTCGTTCATTGCCGACGCGGCGCACGAATTGCGCACTCCGCTGACCGCGGTGCATCTTCAGGCGCAGCTCGCCGAGCGCGCCACCACTGATGCAGACCGTTCTGCCGCGCTCACCGAGCTCAAGGGCGGACTCGAGCGGGCGACGCGACTCTCCGAACAATTGCTGGCGCTGGCGCGCGAGGAGCCCGGCGTTTCGGATCGCGTGGCGGTAGTCATCGACTTGGGAACGACCGCGCGCACCGTCGTCGCGGATCTGGCGCCTCTCGCCGCCGCCAAAGGCATCGATCTGGGGCTCAATGAAACGCAGGGCGTACAGATACGGGGCGACGCCGATGCCATCGCCACGCTGGTATCCAACCTGGTGGACAACGCCGTCCGCTACACGCCTAGCGGCGGTCGTGTCGACGTGGTGGTCACTCCCAAGGATGGGGCGGCAACCATCGAGGTGCGCGACAACGGCCCCGGCATCTCGCTCGAGGATCGGGAGCGCGTTTTCGACCGTTTTTACCGCGGCGCTGCAGCGCACGTGCCCGCCGCTGCAGTCGGAAGTGGCTTGGGACTGGCCATCGTGCGCCGGATCGCCGATCGCCACGACGCAACAGTAACCCTGGGGCCCGGCTTGGGCGATAAGGGTCTCGGAGTAACGGTGCGCTTTGCACAGCCGTCCCCTTAAGTCTCCCTTAAGTCTTCGGGCCTAGCTTTGTCGTACGCGGGTGTCCCACCCGGCTACTTTTCCAGGAGAAAGCGATGCAAAAAACTTTTCGCCGCACGGCTGTTGCGCTCGCCGTAGCCGGTGCGTTCGCGATCGGTGTGGTAAGCGCCGACCGCATTGCCTTCCATCAGGCGAGCGCCGCGGTCGCCACCGCTCCGACGCCCACTTCCAATGTCGCGCCAGCACCTGTAGCGGCGTTGCCGGACTTCAGCGGCCTCGTCGAGCAATACGGGTCTGCCGTCGTCAACATCAGCGTAACGTCCGATGGCCACAAGGTCGCGTCGCGCGATCAGGATGACGACTCGTCCGGAACGGATGAGCTGCCACCGTTCCTGCGCAATTCGCCGTTCTTCCGCAACTTTCCAATGCCTCAAATGCCGCGGCAACTGCCCATGCATGGCGTCGGGTCGGGGTTCATCGTCAGCGCCGATGGCGTGATTCTCACCAACGCTCACGTGGTCGATGACGCCGACGAAGTCATGGTCAAGCTGACCGACAGGCGCGAGTTCAAGGCCAAGGTGCTAGGCGCCGATAAGACAACGGACATCGCGGTGCTGAAGATCGACGCCAGTTCGCTGCCGACGGTCAAGATCGGCAATCCCGACACCACCAAGGTCGGCGAATGGGTGGTCGCGATCGGCCAGCCCTTCGGCTTCGAAAACACCGTCACTTCGGGCATCGTAAGCGCCAAGGCACGTGCGCTGCCGCAGGATTCCTACGTGCGCTTTATACAAACCGATGCTGCGGTCAATCCCGGCAACTCGGGAGGCCCGCTGTTCAATCTGCGCGGCGAGGTGATCGGCGTGAATTCGCAGATCTTCAGCCGTTCCGGTGGCTTCCAGGGTCTTGCCTTCGCGATTCCAATCAACGTCGCCATGCAGGTGAAGGACGAGATCCAGCAGCACGGCAAGGTCTCGCACGGCAAGCTCGGTATCTCCATACAGGAAGTTGGCCAGGGACTTGCAGAGAACTTCGGTCTGAAGAGTCCGCAAGGCGCGCTGGTGAGCTCGGTGCAAAAGGATGGTCCCGGTGCGAAGGCCGGCCTCCAGCCCGGTGACGTGATCCTCAAGTTCAACGGCCAGCCGATCAACCGTTCCGCCGACCTGCCGCCTCTGGTTGCCACGATGAAACCGGGCGCTTCGGCAACGCTGGAAGTATGGCGTGACGGCAAAGCGAAAGAGCTGAACGCTACCGTCGGCCGTCTCGACGAGGAACGCGTCGCGTCCAACGTCGACCGTTCCGAAGCCGGCAAGGGTCGCCTTGGTGTCGCGGTTCGTCCGTTGTCCGCCGATGAAAAGCGTGGAGCCGAACTCGATAGCGGAGTCGTCGTTCAGGACGTCGGTGGTGCCGCAGCCAAAGCTGGCGTGCGTCCGGGAGACGTCATCGTTGCGGTCAACAACACGCCGGTAAAAAGTCCCGAGCAGCTGAGGGATCTGATTTCGAAGGCCGGCAAGACGGTGGCCCTGCTCGTCCAGCGGGAAGATGCGCGCATCTTCATTCCCGTGACGCTCGGGTAATCGCGCCGATATCAAGCTCTCCTGGGACATCGCCGCTACTCCCCTGACGGCGAGTCCTCTTCAAGCGCGGACGGCACATCCGTCCGCGCTTTTTTTTGGCTCTCGTCAGCGCAGCAATGGCGCGCCGTTCTTCAGTGGCCCGTGACCTGCACCACACTGTGCGGTGAAGTACCGGATCCTGCCGGTGCGGCACAGATGGCGTTCACCGTATTGGTCAGGCCGCGCGTGATGACAGGCGATGCGTTCCAGAGCGTGCACGAGACCTTGCCATCGCGCGAGCTTACCGTCATGTGATAGATGCCGTCGGGACCCTCGCTGAGGGTTCCCGATACACCCTTGGTGAGGGCGATCCCATAAAAATAGAGCGATCCGTGGCATTCCCCGGCATACGGATTTCCCGCTTCGGCATCCTCACACCAGACCCAAAAGCCGAAGAACTTGTCTTCGGGGTTGAGGAATGTGTAGTTGAACACACCCGTTGCAGACGGTCCCGGATTGGGATTGTCGGTGTTTGCGAAGACGATCTGTTCTGACGATGCGTAAAGTTGAGCCGGCGCAACGCAAAGAACAAGCAGAAATGCCATTAGCCAACGCGAGCGTGCCATGACCGATCCCCCTTTCGTAGTTTGAAGTTGCGGCCATTTAATCCAAGCAAGCAGCGTGCGATCGTCGACGATTCAACCCCTTGCCCGTCCAGCGAACCGTTACCAACGGGAAGCTGTAAGGAAATTCGACGCTCGGTTCGGTCCGGAGCGCACTCCATTCCCCCGGGCGCTCGCTTGACACAAGGCGCTGACGCGCCGAGGTATTGCAAAGAGCCGGCGTTCCAGCGCTCGCCGGACCCGGGAAGACTCCTCTGCTTGAGAGCATTCGCGCGCCCTGCCGGGATGGCTGCATGATGGCAGGGTATGATGCTCTCGGCCAGCGTCACTCGAGGCACCGCGCCCTGCGACGCGGCCAACGCTTCAGCCCATGACGCAATCGACTCCGACGGGCGCAAGCCCTCAGGCCCATCCTGGGTTTTTGCCCATGCGACCTGCCGGGGCTTCTCGTGCTTCCCCGAAGGCGAGGCTCGGACAGGGCTAAAGCTCGTGGCGCGCTGGATCGACCCGCTCGCTGCCGCACTGCGCGATGCATCCGCATTCCGCGGTTACGCGTTGCGCGACGCCACTCACGACGATGAGGCGCTGCTCTACGCGCTCCATAGAGACGGATTGCGCCAGTACGTCGACGCGACCTGGGGCTGGGAAGAGGAATGGCAACGCGCCCATTTCGCCGGTCAGTACCAGGCCAACGCCAATGCCGTAATCGTGCGCAAGAGTTCGTCGCCGCAGGACGTCGGCCGGCTAAGCTTGACGCGACACTGGCGCAAGATTTTCCTGCGCGACATCGAGTTGATGGCCTCGGAGCGGAATCGCGGCATCGGCGGGGCGATCATCGGCTCGGTGCTAACCTTGGCGGCGAATAGCGGGCGGCATGTCGAGCTGCTCGTGCTCAAATGCAATCCGGCGCAAAGGCTTTATGAGCGTATGGGCTTTAGGCCCGTTTCCGACGATGGCGCGCGATTGCGCATGCGCGCCCTTTGAGAAAAAGCTCGCGCCTTGCCGAAAAAGAAAGCTCGCATCTCGCCGAAAATTAATTGCTCGTTGACTTTGCGTTTCTTCTGGCTGAACATGCTGTGGGCATAGGGAGGCCCGGAGCGTCCTCAGCAGCACCCAGATGCTGCAGCGCCCGGCGGAGTACTCGACGGTCATCCCCCTACAGGAGATTCGCAATGATCCATCGCTATTCCGCATTCGTCACCGCTGCCCTTTTTGCATCAGCCGCGTACGGAGCAAGCGTTCTCGCTCCCGGTTCGGATGAAGAGCTCGTACCCACTGGCAAGGGGTGGGGCCAAAGATCGGCGCCAGGCAAGGTCGCTCCTCGCGCGAAGCCCGTCGGTAGCAGCGGCATCCTCTACCATGGCGGACCGCTCCTCAGCTCGCCCAACGTCTATTTCATCTGGTACGGCAACTGGTCCGGCAACGATGCGACCACCATCCTCACTCATCTCGCCGGCAGCATCGGGGGATCGCCGTATTTCAACATCAATACGACTTACTCCGACGGCAACGGCACGGCGGTGATCAACGTCGTCAACTACGCGGGTTCCACAAGCGACGACGGCTACTCTCAAGGTACGGCGCTCAGCGATGCAGGTGTAGAGGGGGTCGTGGCCGGCGCCATCAGTGGCGGCAAGTTGCCAGCGGACTCGAAAGGTGTCTATTTCGTGCTGACCTCGGCGGATGTCAACGAGACCTCCGGCTTCTGCACCCAATACTGCGGCTGGCACGGCCACGGTACGATCTTTGGGGCCGACACCAAGTATGCCTTCGTCGGCAATCCGGACCGTTGTCCAGGCGCTTGCGAAGCGCAAGCCACAGGTCCCAACGGCAATGCAGGCGCCGACGGTATGGCGAGCATCGTCGCCCACGAACTGGAGGAAACAGTTACCGACCCGAACCTCAACGCCTGGTACGACCGGCGGGGCGAAGAGAATGCGGACAAGTGCGCCTGGACCTATGGAACCATCTACAGGACCAGCAATGGAGCGTATGCGAACATGAAACTCGCTGGCCATGACTACCTGATTCAGCGCAACTGGGCGAATGCCTCCGCGGGTTACTGCGCTTTGAGCTACTGACATCGATCGCGGGAGCTGCTGACACGCAAAGGGCAGCGGCTCCCCCCGTCGGTATCCGTGCGTTGAACCGCCACCGAGCATCGCTACTCCAACGTTTGGTCGGCAGCTTTTTTCGCGTCGACCCATGCGAAAGCGCAGCGCACTCCCGTTTGCGTTCCTGCTCGTCCTGGCTAGCTCGTTCAGCATGGCTGTGGATGAGAAGGCGCAGACGCGCATTCCAACCGTCACTCGCTGGGTCAAGGTCTTTACCGAGCGCGAGCTCGCTCTGCAGTCAAGCGCGCGTGCCGGCGATGAGGCTGCACTCCAGACAATGCTTGCTGACGACTTCGAGATGCGCACCGGTGTGATGCCGGCTAACCCCACGCCCAAGGCGGAATGGATTCGCCAATCGTTGCAGCAACGCGACGCATCGTTTGCCATCGAGCAGATGGCCGTGCACGATCTCGGCGATCAGGCGGTGGTGAGCTTCCGTGAAGCGAGTAGTACTGGGGCTAACCGCACGCCGGCACGCGACATCTTTGTTGTGGATGTATGGACGCGGGCCGGCGACGAATGGCGACTCGCCATTCGCTATGCGAGCCCGGCCGGCTCGAGTGACTTTGTCATTCCGGGCGCCACGCCCGAATCTCGCATCATTCAGAAGAAGTATTGAATCCCCAGGGTCAGCTCGCGCTGGCGAGAACCCGTTGCAGCCATGCCGAGACGGCGTTGATCTCTTCGATGCAAACCGAGTGCTCCATGCGATAGGTGTGCCATTCCACACTATGCCCGGCGGCAACCAGGGCTTGGCGGGATGCTTCACCCCATTCGAAGCGCACGACCGGATCCGCCATCCCGTGGCCCATGAAAATCGGAGTTCCACGATTGGCTTCGGAGGCCTCCGCCGCCAGCCCATCCGCCGCGACGAGGTAAGTCGACAGGGCAATGATGCCGGCGAGACGCTCCGGATATCTCAAGCCGGCGTACAGCGCGATCGCGCCACCCTGCGAGAATCCGGCCAGGACGATACGTGTCGGCAATGTGCCCCGCTGCTTCTCGCGCTCGATCAGCGCCGCGACCTGACGGGCGGATTGCTGCACACCCGCGATGTCGGCGCGGTTATTCAGATCCGCCGCCGAGATGTCGTACCACGCGCGCATGCGAAAGCCGTTGTTGATGGTCACCGGTCGCACGGGCGCATGAGGGAAGATAAAGCGGACCGGCAGGGAGCCGGGAAAGCGCAGTTCAGGCACGATAGGGACGAAATCGTTGCCGTCCGCGCCTAGCCCGTGCAGCCAAATCACGCTGGCGCGAGGATCGGGCGCGGTCTCGGTTTCGATGCAGGGCAGAAGGTCGGGGGACATGGCTGAACCGGTGCGTGGGCACGCATTCTAACCGGGCGTGGTCCGCGCGAATCGTGTTGCGTTTCAAAAGTCCAACGCGTTCGCGAACCCGACGGCCCTCTTCCGATTTAAAATAGCGTCCAGAACCTTTAAGCAACTTCAAGCACGACGCATCAGCATGTCATTGAACGCCGAGCACTTCGAAAAACTCCGCCAACACATGGTCGCGGAGATCACCGCCGAGACCATCTTCGTGAGCGGGCGCATCGGCAAGGCGGCGCTCGGCCAGCGCGCCATGCAGGCGATCGGCAAAGTGCCGCGGCATGAATTCGTGCCTGCCGAACTGCAGCCTTATGCGTACGCCAACGTGCCGCTGCCCATCGGTTGCGATAAGACGATCTCGCAGCCGTTCATCGTTGCACTCATGACCGATATGCTCGAGTTGAACCCCAAGGACTCGGTTCTCGAAATCGGCACGGGGCTCGGCTATCAGGCTGCGATACTGGCCGAGCTAGCACACAAGGTCTACAGCATTGAAATCATCGAGGAGCTCGCGGAACAGGCACGCATGCGCCTTACGCGCCAGCGCTACAGGAATATCGAGTTCAAGGTCGGAAACGGCTACTATGGCTGGCCAGAGCACGCGCCATTCGACAAGATCATCGTCACCGCGGCACCGGACTTGATTCCCGGGGCACTTCTCCAGCAGCTCAAGCCCGGCGGCCGGATGGCCATTCCGACCGGGCTTCCCGAAGACCAGCAGCTCGTGCTCGTCGAAAAAGATCGCAGCGGGTCGGTAACGACGCGGCAGATGTTGCCCGTCCGCTTCTCGCAGCTCGAAGGCACCGAATCGCAGCCCACGCGCGGTTCCTGATTCGCGGCCGGCGCGCTGTTTCGCCGCTCGCTTCCTCTTAAGCTTCTTAAACTGCATGCCAGACAGCATCGCTATTCACGGCGCCTGCCAGAATAACCTCAAGAACATCTCGCTCGAGCTGCCGTTGAACGAACTGATCGTCGTCACCGGGGTCTCGGGCTCGGGCAAATCCTCGCTCGTCTTCGACACGCTCTATGCCGAAGGTCAGCGTCGCTACGTCGAGACGTTTTCGCCCTACGCGCGCCAGTTTCTCGATCGCATGGACAAGCCGCGGGTTGAGCGCATCGACGGTGTTCCGCCTGCGATCGCCATTGATCAGACGAACCCCGTGCGAACCTCCCGCTCGACCGTGGGCACCATGACCGAGCTCGCCGATCACCTCAAACTGCTCTACGCGCGCGCAGCCAATCTGCATTGCCGCCGGTGTGGTCGGCGGGTCGCCCGCGATACTCCCGATTCGATCTATGCAGCCATACGCCAGCGTGCCGAAGCGGCGGGTGACCCTCGCCTCGTGATCACCTTTCCCGTTGCGGTGCCCCACAACTTTTCGGAATCGGAAGTGGTGGACCTGCTTGCACGGCAAGGTTATACGCGTATCCACGCGCGGCGTGACGCCGTCCTTCATGTCGTGCAGGATCGGCTGCGCATCGCGGGCGCCGCGCGCGCTCGCGTCATCGAAGCTATCGAGGCGGCGCTGCGTGTCGGACAAGGGCGCGTTGACGTTCATCCGCACATCGATGAAGAACCGCGCTCCTCTGCCGTGGTCGACAAGGTGGCGAGCGCAGCGAGCGTGTTCCCCTGGCGCTTCTCCACCGATCTGCACTGTGCCGATTGCGATGTCCACTACCAGGATCCCAATCCGAGCCTTTTCTCGTTCAACTCGCCAATCGGTGCGTGCGAGACCTGCCGCGGTTTCGGGCGCGTCATCGGCGTCGATTACGGTCTCGTTGTCCCCGATGCCGCGAAGACGCTGCGCCAGGGCGCGATCAAACCGTGGCAGACGCCGAGCTTTCGCGAGTGCCAGGACGATCTCATCCGATACGCAAAGAAACGGGGTATCGCCCTCGATACGCCGTGGTGCGATCTCGATGACCACGCTCGCCGCTGGGTTCTCGACGGGGAATCCGAATGGGTGAGCTGGTCGAAATCGTGGCCCGGCACATGGTACGGAGTCACGCGCTTCTTCGCCTGGCTCGAGAGCAAAGCCTACAAAATGCACATCCGCGTGCTGCTCTCGAAGTACCGTGCCTATACCGGATGCGCAGCCTGTGATGGGGCGAGACTCAAGCCCGAGGCACTGCTGTGGCGCCTGGGTACCCAGGAAGATGCCGATGCAGTACTCGCGCAGGGACGCCGGTTCCGGCCTCGTGGCTGCGATTTCAGCGACCACGTCCTTGCTCGCCTGCCCGGGCTCACGCTGCACGATCTCATGATGCTGCCCATCGATACGACGCGCAG
>VBCY01000573.1 GCA_005882995.1 Betaproteobacteria bacterium | reverse complement strand
GCTCACCTTGAGCAGCGTGCCGTTGACCGCCGGGTCAGGCATGTCCGGCACCGAGGTAGGCTTGAATCACGTCGGGATTCTTCGACACAGCGGCGTAATCGCCCTGAGCGAGTATCTGACCTCGCGCGAGCACGGTGATGTGGTCGGAAAGGGTCGACACGACCGAGAGATTGTGTTCGACCATGAGCACGGTGCGATTCGCAGCGACTTTTTTCACCAATGCCGTGATGCGCTCGACGTCCTCGTGGGTCATTCCGGCCGTGGGCTCGTCGAGCAGCATCATTTCCGGATCGAGTGCCAGCGTGGTGGCGATCTCCAGCGCCCGCTTGCGTCCATAGGGCATTTCCACGGCTTTGGTCGCCGCGTACTCGGAAAGACCCACCGCGTCCAGAAGCTCGCGTGCCCGAGCGTCAAGCGCCGAGAGCGCGCGTTCGGAGCGCCAGAAATCAAAGGAGTGGCCGCGCTTGCGTTGCAACGCGATGCGCACGTTCTCGAGCACGGTGAGATGCGGAAACGTTGCCGATATCTGGAACGATCTCACCATGCCCATGCGCGCGATCGTGGCCGGCGCGGCACCCGTGATGTCCCGGCCGTTGAACGCGATGCTTCCTGTCGTGGGCGTAAGGAAGTGAGTCAGGAGGTTGAAGCAGGTCGTCTTGCCCGCGCCGTTGGGCCCGATCAGGGCGTGGATGCTTCCGCGCCTCACCTTGAGGTCGACACCGTTGACCGCGACGAAGCCCTTGAACTCCTTGGTGAGCCCGCGCGTTTCGAGAATGATGTCGTCGGCCATCCCGTGCTTTGGGCAGCGCTGCCGCGCCGCGACCCCCCTTGGAGCCGCGATTATCCGGGTCGGTGTGGCCGCTGGCAATGGCCGCGCTTGGGGCTCCTCCAGCACCAGGGCCGGGCTTGTTCCGTCAGCCTTCCCATCTCGGGGCGCGCTTCTCGACGAAGGCGTCGATCCCCTCCTGTGCAGCAGCGTCGATCGCACTGCAGGCCATCACGTTTCCTGTGAAATCGTACGCCGCGCCGAGACCCAGATCGACCTGGGCGTAGAACGCTTTCTTCCCCTGCGCGATGACGCTTGCGCTGCGCCCGCCGATGATCTCGGCGAACCGCGCAACGGCGCCATCCAACTCGGCCGCCGGAACAACGCGGTTGACCAGCCCCCAGGCGAGCGCGGTCGCGGCATCGATCGTCTCGCCGGTCAACAGCATCTCCATGACTCGCTTGCGTGCAATGTTGCGCACGACGCCGACTGCCGGCGTCGTGCAGAAAACGCCGACGTTCACCCCGGGAAGCGCGAACTTCGCGGTATCCGCCGCAACCGCGAGATCGCACATCGACACCAGCTGGCATCCTGCTGCGGTGGCGATGCCGTGCACACGTGCGATGACCGGCTGCGGCAGGCGTGTGAGCGTGAGCATCATCACGCTGCACGCGTCGAAGAGCTCCTTCTGCCAGTCGAGGTCCCCGTGCGCGCGCAGTTCCTTCAGATCGTGTCCTGCGCAGAAACCCTTGCCTGCTCCAGCGATGACGACGGTACGCACCAAGCTGTCGGCGGCGATGCGATCGAGCTCCGCCTGGAGCGCGCTGATCATGTCGCGCGACAAGGGATTGAAACGCTCGCCGCGATTGAGGGTGAGCGTCGCAATGCCGCCGTGAGTATCGCTCAGGATATAGGGCTGCAGGCCTGCTTCAAGCGGAGCATTCATGGCGACTTCCTATTCGATCGCATGGGTTGATTTGGCACGCTCGCGCAGCAGATATTTCTGGATCTTGCCGGTCGAAGTCTTCGGCAGCTCGCCGAAGATTACGCGCTTGGGCGCCTTGAAGCGGGCCAGATGCGCTCGGCAATGCTCGATCAGCTCCGCCTCGGTCACCGTTACTTCGGGTTTTATTTCGACAAAGGCACACGGCGTTTCGCCCCATCTGGGATCCGGCTGCGCGACGACGGCGGCGGCCAGCACCGCCGGATGGCGGTAGAGCGTGTCCTCGACTTCGAGTGAGCTGATGTTCTCTCCGCCTGAGATGATCACGTCCTTGGAGCGGTCCTTGATCTTGACGTAGCCGTCGGCTTGCATCACCGCAAGGTCGCCCGAATGGAACCAGCCTCCCGCGAAGGCTTCGTCGGTTGCCTTCGGGTTCTTCAGATAGCCCTTCATGGTGATGTTGCCGCGGAACATGATCTCGCCCATGGTCTCGCCGTCCCAGGGGACTTCCGTCATGGTCTCGGGGTCCATGACGGTCATGCCCTCTTCGCAGGTGTAGCGCACACCCTGTCGACCATTACGCTCGGTGCGTCTTCCGATATCGAGCGCATCCCATTCGGCGTGCTTGGCGCATACGGCGGCCGGACCGTAGGTTTCGGTAAGACCGTAGACATGAGTGATGTCGAAACCCATCCGCTGCATGCCCTCGATGACAGACGCAGGCGGTGCAGCGGCCGCGACGAGGCAGCTCACCTTGTGCGAAATTCCCTTCTTGAGCTCTTCGGGTGCGTTGATCAGCATGGCGTGCACGATCGGAGCGCCGCAATAGTGGCTCACCTTGTGCGCACGGATCGCGTCGAGAATGGGCTTCGCCTCTACCCTGCGCAGACAGACATTGGTGCCGGCGTTGGCTGCCATCGTCCACGCGAAACACCAGCCATTGCAATGGAACATCGGCAGTGTCCACAGATACACGGCGTGCTGTGGCATCCCCCAGTCGATGATATTGGACAGCGCATTCAAATACGCGCCGCGATGGTGATAGACGACACCCTTGGGATTGCCCGTCGTGCCCGAGGTGTAGTTGAGCGAGATGGCCTGCCATTCATCTGCCGGGTGCTTCCATTCGAAAGCGGGATCGCCGCCGGCGATGAATTTCTCGTAGTCGAGCTCGCCGAGGCGCTTGCCGCCCGGCGCTTGAGGATCGTCGATGTCGATGACCTTCGGGCGTACAGCGAGCCGCGCCAGCGCAGGCTCGATCGTCGATGAGAACTCCGTGTCGCTGATCAGGACCTTGGCGTCGCCGTGCTGCAGCATGAAGGCAATGGCTTCGGCGTCGAGACGCGTGTTGAGCGTATTGAGGACGCCGCCGCTCATCGGCACGCCGAAATGCGCTTCGACCATCTCCGGTGTGTTGGACGCCATGACGGCAACGGTGTCACCGGTGCCGATACCGGCAGCCCGCAGCGCGGACGCGAGGCGGCGCGAGCGTTCGTAAGTCTCCGCCCAGGTATAGCGCCGCTCGCCATGAATCACCGAGGTGTGACGCGGATAGACAAAAGCTGTGCGGGCGATCAGCGACAACGGCGTGAGTGGCGTGTAGTTGGCCTCACTCTTTTCGAGATGGCTCTCGTAGGCATTTTGCATCGGCACGGTGGCTACCCTGTGGTTTGAAATGCGATGGTAACCAATTCACACGCAAAGACACAGTATCGGCAACCCTTGCTTGTTTGAGATCAATCGCTGCTCGCTTGCGGCAGCCATCCGATTTCACTATGCTGGCCGCTCGCTTCGGAGGGAGGCGCGAAAACTCATGGGTCACCGTTTGTCAAAAATCGTCACCCGTACGGGCGATGCCGGGACCACCGGCCTCGGCGACGGCTCTCGCGTAAGCAAGGATTCGCCGCGCATCGAAGCGATCGGCGCCGTCGACGAGCTCAACTCGGCGCTCGGAGTGCTCCTCGCAGAATCGCTGCCGGAGAGTGTCCGCGCGTGCCTGACTGAAGTGCAGCACGACCTGTTCGACGTTGGCGGAGAACTGTCGATTCCCGGATACCATGCGCTCCGTGATGCGCATGCGCTGCGCCTGGAAGAGGCAGCCGGGCGCTTCAATGCGGATTTGCCGCCGCTCAAAGAATTCATACTTCCGGGCGGCTCACGCACGGCGAGCCTGGCACATGTTGCGCGAACGAGCTGTCGTCGCGCGGAACGCGCGCTCGTGCAACTCGGCGCAACGGCAGAGGTCAGCGAGCCGCTGCGCCGATATATGAATCGACTCTCCGACCTTCTGTTCATTCTCGCCCGTGTACTGAACCGTGCCGCGGGGGGCACGGACGTGCTGTGGCGCAGAGACCGCGGCCGCGCTGAAACGTGACGGCGACGCCCGAAGACGTCAGCAGGCAGATCGAAAGGGGCGCGCGGCTGATGGAGCTGCTCGCTCGCACGGCGCTCGCCGATCAACGTGCCTTCGCGGAGTTGTATCGGCTCACTGCCTCGCATCTGTACGCAGTGGCACTGCGTATATTGAGAGAATCGGCGTTGGCCGAGGAAGTGTTGCAAGAGTCGTTCGTGAGCATATGGAACAACGCCGGCACTTACCTCTCCGCCAGGAGCCAGCCCTTGACATGGCTCACCAGCATCGTGCGTAACCGCTGTCTGGATCATTTGCGCCGCCGTGCGCTGGACACGGTGACCATCGACGACGAGGAGCAGGGCATGGCGATCGCCGACGACAATCCGTCTCCCCTTGACATGCTTCTCGCCAGTGCCGACGCTCGAGCGCTCAGGCGCTGCGTCGAGGCACTCGATGCCGATCAGAGGCAAGCCGTAGCGCTTGCCTTCTATCGGGGCCTCACGCATTCGCAGCTCGCGCGGCATTTGAAGCAGCCGCTGGGCACGGTGAAATCCTGGGTACGTCGCGCGCTGGAACGTCTCAAGTCATGCCTTGACGGGGCAGGCATTAATCGCTCAAGCGAAAGATGAAGCTGAACGCGCCCGGAATCGCCGATGCCGTGGCGGCCGAATATGTTCTGGGGACGCTCTCCGCGCTGACACGGGCTCGGGTGCAAAGGCTTGTACGAGTCAACCCTGGTCTCGCCGGGGCGGTGCTTGCGTGGGAGGAGCGCCTGCTTCCCTTCGCCGAAGGCCTTACGCCGATCGCTCCTCCGGCACGGGTATGGGCGCGAATCCTTCAGGGCATCGACGCCGACCGCGCCCCGGCGGAAGCCCCCAGCTCGATCTGGGGGAACCTGGGCCTATGGCGAGGGCTGGCGTTAACCGGCTTTGCGACAGCGTTGGCGTTGGCAGTGGTTCTGTTCGCGCCAACGGCGGAGCGCCCGGAGCAGACCTTGGTCGCGGTACTCGCCGGACAGGACGCGAAGCCGGTGCTCATTGCATCGGCCGATCGGACGGGACGCACCCTGCTCGTCAAGGCGGTGGCTCCGGTCGAAATCGCCGCGGACCGCACGCTGGAGTTGTGGGCACTGCAGGCGGCAGGTAACCCGCGATCACTGGGCGTCCTCCCGCCATCGGGCGTGGCCCGAATGACCCTGCCGGGACCGGCAGGGGCCACTCTTTCGAGCATTCCCGCGCTGGCGGTCAGCCTCGAGCCTCGGGGAGGTTCGCCCACCGGGCTCCCGACCGGGCCGGTGCTCTTCAGCGGGCCGGTCCAGCAGCTCTACTAGGCCTTGTCCGGCCGCGCCGACGGCTGTTGCGTCGAGCGAACGTGGGTCACGTGCGCCGCCGCTACCGGGCAATGCTCGTTCGTCTCGACGACGGGCACGGCGGAGAGCTGCATACGCCGGTTTCCGACGACCGTGACGCGCAACCGTTGAGCGGGACCATTGTCCGTGGTCGCCACGGCGGTCGCTGGCGCCGAGGCCTGCTCGACCGCAAGGTCCGCCACCGGCAGCGCCGGCTGAGCAAGGAGTGCCAAACCCACGAGGATGGCCGCGGTAACGCTTCCCGCGCCCAGCATTGCCGCCAACCGATAGCCCAGGTTCGAATTCATTTGCATCTTGCTCTCCTAAGTTGTTTTACCGACGGTCCTTGGATGCAGCGGCTGGCGTATTCGGATTCAGCGCCGGCTCGTCTGCCGGCAATGTAAACAGCGCTGGGACGCTGCCTCAATGGCCAAGCGACGAAACCGCGCATCTCGAGTGCGAGACGTTCAAAACCGCGACGAGCCGCGGCGTCACCCGATCCTGCTCAAGCGCGCCTCACTTAGTGACTCCGGTTTGCCGTGTTAAGGACCCGCGGTAGAGACACCGTTGACGCCGTCGATGCGCTGCGCGCCGAAGTCCTTCTGCTTTACTTGCGCTTGAGCCGGTACCCGTCGCCACTATCCTCGACTTCCCAACCGGCTTCGTGAAGCTCGGATCGCAACCGATCGGCTTCCACCCACTGCTTGGCCGAGCGTGCCGCGGCGCGGGCTGCGGCCAGCGCGTGCACTGCTTGCGGGATGGATTCTTCTTTCGGCCGCCACGCGCCCAGGCCCAATCCGAAAACGCGGTCGAAGGCCAGCAGGGTGACCTTCTTTGACGCGGGCGGCAGTTCGCCTCGCAGGACTTCCCAACCCAGCGCCAACGCTCTCGGAAGATTCAGATCATCGTTGATCTCGCCGCTAAAGCGCTCGATGTACCTTGCATCGGGCGTGCCACCTTCGGGAAGTGCAAATAGGCCGTTGCGCATGCGATCGAGTGCGGTAGCAGCAGCATCCAACGCATCCCAGGTGAAGTTGAGCTGTGTGCGGTAATGAGCAGTAAGGCACAGGTAGCGGAATGCCATAGGGTCGAAGCCGCGATCGACGAGCGAGTCGAGTCGAAGAAATCCGCCTTCCGACTTGGCCATCTTGGCATCGTTCGCCAGCAGGAAATAGCCGTGCATCCAGAAATTGGCGAGTCGAGTGCCGACGCGCGCTTGCGTCTGGGCGATCTCGTTGGGGTGGTGGATGCTCAAGTGGTCTTCGCCGCCGCAATGGATGTCGAAGTAGTCACCGAGGTACTTCTGCGCCATGGCCGAGCATTCGATGTGCCAGCCCGGAAAGCCGACGCCCCAGGGACTCGCCCATTCCATCTGTCGCTTTTCGCCCGGCGGCGAGAACTTCCACAGCGCGAAGTCGGTGATGCTTCGCTTCTCCCCCAGGTCGACCCGCTTGCCGCCTTCGAGTCCTGCACGGTCGAGTCGGGCGAGAAAGCCGTAATCGGGCTGCTTGCTGGTGTCGAAGTAAATGCCGTCCGACGTGCGGTAGGTGTAGCCCTTGTTTTCGATGTCGGCGATGAATTCGATCTGCTCGCCAATATGGTCGGTGGCACGGCAGAGAATCGTCGGATCTTCGATGGCAAGCAATTTCATGTCAGTGAGGAAGGCATCGGTATAGAGGCTCGCGATCTCCCACGCCGCACGGCCGGTGCGGCGCGCGCCCGTTTCCATCTTGTCTTCGCCGGTGTCTGCGTCCGACGTCAAATGACCGACGTCGGTGATGTTCATCACATGCCTGACGCGATAGCCGTTCCACTCGAGAACGCGCTTCAGGACGTCCTCGAAGAGAAAAGTGCGGAAGTTGCCGATGTGCTGGTAGTCGTACACCGTCGGCCCGCAGGTGTAGAGACCGACCTCCGTGGCCTTCAGCGGCGCGAACACGCGCAGGCTGCGGGTGAAATTGTCGTAGAGCGTGAGCGGAGTCGGCATCGCTGTCGCGGCGCTTGCGGATGTATTGCAGAAGGCGCGGTGAGCTTAGCATGGGTGCCGTCGTCCGGACCGGGCGCGACCCTCGTGGACACGGTAGAATCGCCGCCTTCGCGATGTCCTCCACCGCGTCCCTCGCCGGATCGCCCGCCGCCCCGCTCAGCCGGCGAGCGGTTGTCTCACTGGTGATCCTCTTCGGCCTGATCTGGTTCTCGAATCTGGATTATCGTCGCCTGGTGCATCCGGACGAAGGGCGCTACGCCGAGATCCCTCGCGAAATGTCGGTCTCGGGCGACTGGGTAACGCCGCGGCTGAACGGCATCAAGTATTTCGAGAAGCCCGCGTTGCAGTACTGGATCACCGCTGCGGCTTACGACGCATTCGGGGTTCATCAATGGACTGCTCGACTGTGGCCCGCGCTGGCGGGATTCCTTACGGTTCTGTTCGTGGGCTACGTCGGCTTGCGCATCGGTGGCCCGCAGCTCGGCGTCTACAGCGCATCGGCACTGGGTGGAAGCGTCTGGCACGTGATCAATGCGCATTTCCTGACGCTCGACTCCGGTCTCACGCTCTGGATGAGTGTCGGACTCGGATCGCTGCTGATCGCCCAGCACAGTGCCGCGACCCAGCGCCAGGAGCGCTTGTGGATGTTGGTCGCGTGGGCGGCCCTTGCGCTTGCCGTGCTGTCCAAGGGCTTGGTCGGCGTCGTCCTGCCGGGAGGCGCGCTCGTGCTCTACTCGCTGGTCACACGCGACTGGGCCGTGTGGCGCCGCCTTCATCTCACTCTCGGCGCGATCGTTCTTTTCGCGATTGCCGCGCCATGGTTCCTCATCGTCTCGCTTGAGAATCACGAGTTCTTCGACTTCTTTTTCATCCACGAGCACTTCACTCGTTTTCTCACGAGCGAGCACCGTCGTGAAGGACCGTGGTGGTATTTTCTTCCCATCCTCGCGGTCGGCATCCTTCCGTGGCTCATGATTTTTGCGTGGAACCTGCGCCGCGCGTGGACGCAGGCGCCGGTTGAGCGCAACGGCTTTTGCTGGCCGCGCTTTGTCCTGGTGTGGGCGGCATTCATTCTGCTGTTCTTCAGTGCTTCGAGCTCCAAGCTTCCGTCGTACATTCTGCCGATGGCGCCTGCCTTGGCGCTGATTGTGGGCCGCGAGCTCAGCTTAGCGTCAGAGTCGGTCCTGGTGCGGCTATCGCTGCCACTGGTCGCGCTCATGGGCGCTCTGTGGCTGGGCGCGCTGTTCGGATTCAGTGCGATTGCGGCAAGGCTCGCCGATGCGCGCCAGCCCCTGCCATTGCTCCTCGCCTATGGTCCGTGGGTCAAATGGGCGCTTGCCGTGGGCTTTGCAGGCGGCGTGGTTTCCCTCATCGCGTTGCGGCGAGGTCGCCGAACCGCGGCGGTGCTCGGCTTTGCCTTCACGACACTCATCTCGGTGCAATTGGCGATGGCCGGTTATGACGAGCTCGCCGAGTTGCGCTCTGCCGACCCGTTGCTGAAGCGCATCGCCGCCAGCTATGGACCGTTGCGCCACGATGTGCCGTTCTACAGCGTACACATGTACGATCAGACTTTGCCGTATTATCTCGGCCGCACGGTGACGCAGGTCGAGCACCCCGACGAGCTGGCGATGGGACTC
>VBCY01000572.1 GCA_005882995.1 Betaproteobacteria bacterium | reverse complement strand
ACTTGTGTGGCCCAGGTTGTGTCGGCCATCGATGGCCAGTGATCCTTGTCGAATCCGGGCGCATTTTCCAGCCGCTCTTTCGGAACATCCAGAATGAATCGCTTCTCGCTTGCATCCAGCGTGAGCGCTGACCATGGAATTGCAAAGAGCTTGCTGCCCATCCCGAGAAAACCGCCGAAAGACAGCACGGCGTAGGCAACACGACCGCTCGTGACGTCGAGCATGATCGCTTCGATTGTGCCTAGATCGTCGCCGCTGCTGTTGACGACCGAATCGCCTTTCAATGTTGCAGCGTCCATGACCTCGGGACCCGGCCCGTCTCCGCGGTGGCCGCCTACGATGGGCGCGCCGCCACCGGTGAGGGTTCCAGTGGTGGAAGTTGTATCAGTGCGTGTAGCCATACTTTCTCCTGCAGAGGCCTGCGTGGTTGAACGACACCCTCGCCATGAAGCGGATAACTCGATAGCGCAGGGCGGTGATCCGGCTTCGCCCAAGTGGCCCGGGACCTGTTCCTGGTTTGCTAGGCCGCTTGGGAAGCTTGTGCGCGTATCATCGGACTGAGCCATGCTTTTGTATGTCGGTACCGGCTGAATTAACGGTCGGAACGGTGGCGCGCAGACATCGGAGTTGCGCTTACATGAGCTGGCAGCGATCCATCGCCGTCACTCGCCATTTGTTTGCGCGATGCTTCATATGCATCCCAGATACTCCAGCAATTGAGCGGCCTGATTCGTCTTCAGTTGGTTGTATCGATCGCGCGCCTTCGCGGCCTCGCCGTCGTGCATGCGAATCGCCGCGTCAACGGTTGCTGCGCGCCCGTCGTGCAAGAATGGCCCGCGCGCGCGTAGTCCCCACAGCGGGGCGGTACGCATCTCGCCGGGTTGCGCCGTTCCTTGCGCGACCCCATCGGCGAGCGAGCCCATGTCATGCAGCAGCAGATCGGAGAACAGCGCCACGGATTTGCGATGGAGCGCCTTGGAGCTATTGGGTCCCGTATCCATCATCGGCCGGTGGCACAGCGCGCATCCAAGCTGCGCGAACAGATTCTGCCCGGCGCGTGCCTCCCCTGTTATCGCCAACTGCGCCGGAGGCGCGAGCATGCGCATGAAATCGGCGAAGCGGTCGATATCCGATTTTCCAGTGGCGGGATCCACCACATCTTCCGGATCTGCGACGAGATCGTATTGAGCAAGCAATGCCGTGTTGCCGTTGGGCGCGTTTTCCAGTGGGAACAAGCGATTGGTGATACCCATTTCGTTCAGGTACGCGTCACCTGCGAAGGTTAGCAATGTCGCCTGCTGCGCCTTCCAGCCGAAGCGGCCCACACGCGTCTGCCCACTGGCGATATCCTGTACGATGGACGGCCGTCCGGAAACGCCATCTCCCTTCGCGACGTTCGCATACATCATGATCTCGGCGTCGGGGATCGCCTCGATCAAGCCGGCACCGAACAGCGGCGTCGTGAGTCGATGGACGACGATGTTGGCCTCTGGCGGAACGACTTCGCGCGCTGTCGGATCGATGGCGGACTGCTGCAAAAGCGAACCGCCGAGTTCGGCAAGCGGATCGAAATGCCCATTCACCATCCGCCCGAAACGAGTCACGAAAGTCGTGCTCACGCCGCCTGGAGCGGGCGTCGAGTGACACGCAACGCAGGATACGTTGTTGAAGATGGGACCGAGCCCGCTCTCTGCGGTGTCCTCGCTGGCGAATTCCTCCAGGCCTTCATTGAAGTCGGCAGCTTCGTCGGTGGTGAGGTCACTCAGCGGATCGCCCAGATTGGCTCCTGTGCGAGGCACGTTGACGATGGAAGGATCAGGACGATGACGCGGCGCTCGGCCCTGTTGGTGATCTGAAAAGACCTGAGCGAGTTCGGTCTGTGTCGCAAAACTGGCTCCCGCTCCGAGTCCGATGATGGCAATGACGGCATACGCACGCTTACGATGAGTCATGGTTTCTCCGGTTCTGTCGCCCGGCTTGATCGAGCGGCGGCGCAATTATGACGACAGCATGAGGTGTTTCCATGGTTGGCCGACGAATTTCAAGTTCTCTCCACAATGGCTGCGCTTTCCGAGTGCAAACTGCTGCAAGTCCGGATGGTGGTGCGCCGCTAGCACAATGCGCGCCAACTGTATTGAAAAGGGAGACCGCTGATGTCGAATACGTCGCTATTTGGAAAGCCGGTTAATCGTCGTGCCGCGATCGGCACGCTCGCCGCCCTGGGAGCGATGCCGCTTGCGAGCCGCTTTCGTATGAACCAGGCGGCGGCCGCTTCCTCGCAGATCGTCGCGAGCTCGTCCTGCGTTCTCTCCGCGGCGATGACGGAAGGGCCTTATTTCGTCGACGAGCGGCTGAACCGCTCCGACCTTACCTCTGGAAGCACGGCGGCCGGCGTGACCCAAGGGTTGCCGCTGACGCTGCGCATCAACTTGAACAGTGCTCGAGGAACGGCGTGCCTACCGGTGTCGGGCGTTCAGGTCGATGTGTGGCATGCCGACGCCGTCGGCGAATATTCCGATGAAGCGGCCGCGCCGGGCCAAACCAACACCCGAGGCCAGACATTCCTTCGTGGCTATCAGATAAGCGATGCCAACGGCAACGTCACGTTCAAAACCATCTATCCGGGGTGGTATTCGGGCCGCACCATTCACATCCATGTCAAGGCGCGGCTGTTCGACGCAGCCGGCAACAAGACTTACGAGTTCACCACGCAGCTCTTTTTCGACGAGACAGTCAACGACGCAGTCATGGCGACATTGCCGTACAACTCGCGAGGGACGCGCGACACACGTAACGCGAACGACAACGTCTACGCCAACCAGACCAGCGCTTTGGTGGACTTGAACCGACCCTCTGACGGCTCAGCCGGCTATGTCGCCACCATTGCGGTGGGCCTGGATCTCCCCGGTTCGTCGAGCGCGATCGACCTCGATCAACAGGGCTTGACCGGATTGTGGTACGACCCGAGCACCAGCGGTCAGGGCTTTGCCTTGGAGCTGTTTTCCGATCTCATTGCCGCGGGGACCGGCATGGTGCAGGCGGGGTGGTTTACCTTCGCCAGCGGCAGCGCTGGAGGCGCGGAGTCGCAGCGCTGGTATACGGTGAGCGGGCAGATGGTGACCAACGCCGCGAGCGGCACGCTCACCATCTACCAGAACGTCGGCGGCAACTTCAATGCGCCGCCGACCACCACCGTACAAGCGGTGGGCACGGCGACGCTCAGCTTCACGAGCTGCGACCGCGGGCAATTCACGTACGCATTCAGCGATGGCAGTGGGCGGAAAGGCATCATCCCGATGGTGCGTCTCACGCCCAGCGTGACCTGTTCGGCGACCACTGCGCGTCCGAGCAACGCCGATTTCGCGCTGTCGGGCAACTGGTACAACGCCGCCACATCAGGACAGGGATTGATCGTCGAGTTGAATCCCAACGTGCCCTACCTCTTCTTCGCTTGGTACACCTACGCACCCGACGGGCAACAGTTGGGCGCAGCCGGTCAGCGCTGGTATACGGGACAAGGCGCATATCAGGTTGGCGCACGATCGATTGCGGTACCGCTGTTCGCCACGACCGGAGGGGTCTTCGATGTGCCCACGCTTCCCGCACCAGTGACGTCTTCCGTGGGCAGCGCCACGCTGGCTTTTCGCGATTGCGCCAACGCGAATCTGACCTACGCCTTTACCGCTGGGACGAATCAAGGTCTTTCGGGAATGATCGCGCTCACTCGTATCGGTCCCACGCCTGTGGGATGTGTTGCATGAGATTGGGAGTAGCTCCGGGCGGCGCCAAAGGTGTGTGATTACGGCGCAGATTCTGGCTCAGACAGCTACCTACAGCTCGAGCTTGTAACCCACTCCATAAATCGAGCGAACCAACTCTTCATCGCCGCACGCTGCGGCGATTTTGCGGCGCAGGTTCTTGACGTGACTGTCCACTGTACGGTCAGTCACGACGCGATGGTCTTCGTACAGGCGTTCGAGCAACTGACTGCGAGAAAAGATGCGCCGTGGCTGCGCGGCCAGCGTCTTGAGCAGACGAAATTCGACCGGCGTGAGCCCCAGCGCGCGACCATCGAGCGTCGCCTCGAGCGTCGGCTCGTCGATGTTAAGACGCGCTCCTTCCGTGCGCTCGTCGACGCGGCGTGTGCGCCGCAGCACTGCTTTGACCCGCGCCACCACCTCGCGCGGGCTGAAGGGCTTGCAAATGTAGTCGTCGGCTCCGAGTTCGAGCCCAAGCAGGCGATCGATTTCATCGACGCGCGCGGTGACCATGATGATCGGCACGTCGCTGAAGCTGCGCAGCTCCTTGCACACCGTGAGGCCATCCTTCTCCGGCAGCATGAGATCGAGCAGCACCAGGTCGGGCGTCAGTGATTTTACGGTTGCGACGACTTCTCCGCCGGTGTCGAGGGACCGGGTTGCGAAGTTTGAGGCCGATAAATAATCGGCAAGCAGCCTCGCCAGCTTGACTTCATCCTCGACGATGAGGACCAGAGGAGAACCCGCGCGCTCGTTCATCGTGTCAGGTCTTCTCCAGCGGCAACATGATCTCGATCCACAAGCCGCCAAGCGGTGACGTTTTGGCTCGGATCTCCCCGTGATGGGCCTCGATAATGCTTTTGCAGAGCGCGAGTCCCAGGCCCGCGCCGCCGCTGCCTCGGCTTCGCGAGGGCTCGACGCGAAACAGGCGTTCGAACACGCGCGGCAGCAGTTCCGGCGGCACGGCGGGCTCCGAATCCTGAAAGTCGATCTGCGCCGTGGCGTCCACACGCTTGAGCGCCACGCGCAGGCGGCCGTCGGGATAGGTGTAACGCATAGAATTTTCGAGCAGGTTGTTGAGAAGCTGACGCAGCCGGTCCGGATCGCCTTCGATGAGCAGCGGCTCGCCGGCAGCCCAGTCGGTTTCCAAGGCGATGCGCCTGACGGCGAAGCGTTCGCCAAATGCATGCAGCGCCGCTTGGATGAGCTCGGTCAAGTTCACCTGCTCGAAGCGGTAGGTGAGCGCGCCGACGTCGGCCAGCGAGAGATCGTAGAGATCGCGCACCAGGACGCTGAGCGTGGCCACTTCCGCTTGAAGAGACTTTAGCGATGCCCGACTGAGCGGACGGATACCATCCTCCAGCGCTTCGAGCTCGCCCTGGAGAATGGACAGCGGCGTGCGCAGCTCGTGGGAAACATCGGCAAAAAATCGCCGCCGCATTTGTTCGTTGGACTCGAGAGTCGTGGCAAGCCGGTTGAAGTCCACGACGAGCTGACCGAGCTCATCCCGGCTTCCGGCTGCGACACGAATGGAATAGTCGCCCGCGGCAAGTTGATGCGTCGCTCCGGCAAGTCGCTTCACCGGAGCGAGCAGTCGCCGCGCGAGCCACCACGCGACGGCGGCCGCCAGCACGACCGCCACTCCACTGATGATCCAGCTTGCCTTGAGTTGCTCTTCGAGGAAACGGAGATCTGCGCCGCCCGGCGATGATTTTCCGGGATCCCCAATCAGCCACCCGACCGTTTTTCCATCGACGATGATATCGCGCTGCCGCGAGCTGGATTCGGCGCGAGCGTCTCCTACGATCCAGTTGCCCTGCACATCAACGACGGATGGGAGTGGCGGGTGGGAGCGAAATCGCTGTTGCGGATCCCCCTGTGTCGGAGGAGGAGGGGGGAAGGCCCCACGATCGCGATCCGCAACATGCTCGTGATCCGCGGAAGACCCCGGCGGGCCGGGTCCGCGGCCGGGCGGACCATGCTCGCGGGGAGGACCGGGATCGCCGTTAGGAAACGCGGGGCGATTGAGGGTGTCCCAAAGGGCGTCGTTGCCACGAAGAAAGTCCCAATTGCCGTGTTGGGTGTATGCATTCGTGACGACGTTGGAAAGCATGGCGAGGCGCCGATCTTCGCGTTCTTCGAGATAGTTGCGAAACCGGGCATTGACGCTCCACTGGACGGAAACGCCCACCACGATCGCGATGATCACGTTGGTCGCGAGGAGGACCAGGAACAGTTTCGGGGTGATGCCCAGCTTCATATCCGATGCGGCCGGAGCGGTTATGCAATGAGGGGTGCGCTGCATTCTCCCCAACGGCTGCATGGCCGGCAAGCGGCAAGCCCGCCAAGGGCTGAGATTTCAAACTCTTTTCACATTTAAAGAAGGGGGACTGCAACCTTGAAAGACGCGTGGGATTGCTCTGAACCCGGCGCCGCCTCCGGTGTCATCACTCGATAGGAGGGGCCGACCTGGAAAGCTGTTCTCTCCGGGTCCCTTCACTGCGGGCGGAAGGCCCGTAGCTGCTTCGTATGGAGGTAAGGCGATGAAAGTAAACGCAGCAATGACGAGAAATGTGCGCCTGGTGCAACCCGAGTCGACCATTGCCGAGGCCGCGCGATTGATGTTGGAGATCGATGCCGGGGCGTTGCCGGTAGCGCAGAACGACCGGCTCGTGGGAATGATTACCGACCGTGATATCGCGGTACGTGCAGTGGCTCAAGGGAAGTCTCCGCAGACCAAGGTCAACGACGTGATGACCCGCGAAATACTGTACTGATTTGACGATCAGGACCTCGACGACATCGCGCAAAACCTGGGCGAGAACCAAGTGCGCAGACTACCCGTTGTCAATCGCGACAAACGACTGGTGGGGATTCTTTCTCTCGGCGACTTGGCGCGCAAGGAAGACTCCACAGCGGTGGGAGAAGCTGTATCCAGAGTTTCTGAGCCGAGCGATAAGCATTCACAGACAGCGCATTAATACGAGGATCTCCAGATCCGGCGGGAGACCGGCAGCGCCTTCCCGCCGGAATGCTCATGCGATCGACACGTGCGACTTCGGCAACCTCATCAACCGTCGCGCATTGCCTTCG
>VBCY01000574.1 GCA_005882995.1 Betaproteobacteria bacterium | reverse complement strand
CTTGCGTCGCCTTCTCGAACTCCGGGTCTGATTTGAGGCGCTTGTCGTAGAACTGGTCGATCTTCGTCATGTCGGAAGTGCCGTCGAGCTCGAAGTAGCGAGCAAAGTCCTGCGGGCCTACGAAGTAAACGAAGTCGAAGTCTTCGCCGAGACCATTGGGCCCTTCGAGCAGGCTCGTCCACATCAGCATGTAATCCGATCCGCCACCGCCGGGAAGATTCGCATCGACGGTTCCGGGATTGAGGATCCACGCGAAGTCGGCGCCGAAGCGCTTTTCGACGGCCGCTTTGGCATTCTCCGCGACTTCCATGTTCACTTTCATGTAGCCGCCGCCCGCGGGTGAAAGCGGGACGCTCAAATAACCCACGGCCTTGCCCTTCTTGTGCTGCTCGACGATGAGCTGGCGGAAATTCGCGACTTTGCCGTCGATCGTGATCTTGAGATCCTGATTCACGCAGAAGCACACGCCGATCTTGGTGCACTCGCTTGCCTTGGCGGCGCCTGCTGGGCCATTCCATGCCAGAAGTGCCACCATAAGACACAAAGTTGCGCAGCTCCTAAGCGTCGAGATTCCACGCATCATGTGCTCCTCCACCCTCCGCAAATCGTTCGGGCCAGGCCCCCAGGATTGTGTCATTGTAGCGCTCGATCCCGACGTCTTTGAACAACACCCCCGATGGCGGATATACTGGCTCGCTTGGAGGCAGTAGAGTAGTGCTGCATCAGTGTTTCTGCCACGCTCGAGCCGAGGCGATGTCGACCACGCCATGAGCGCAGTCGTCGATCCTTCCTCGTCGCAAACCGGTGCGGCCATCGCGCCGGCGACGGTTGTCGCCGGCTCGGGCGTCGAACGTCTGCAAACCTACGTACCCCGGGCACTGCACCAGCATCTCGCCGACGATCCAAAAGGGCGCTGGTGGACCGAAGAGGGCACGGCGGCATTCGTCGACGTTTCGGGGTTCACGCAACTCTCCGAGCAGCTCGCTCGAAAAGGCCGCGAAGGCGCCGAGCAGATCACCGACGTGGTGGGCGGCAGTTTCGAGTCGATCCTGAGGGTCGCCTACGAAAACGGCGCCAGCCTGCTGAAGTTCGGAGGCGATGCGCTGTTGCTGTGGTTCGATGGCGAGAGCCACGCCTCGCGAGCATCCCGAGCAACACTCCTGATGCGGGATCGTCTGCACGAAGTCGGTCGGATCGAGTTGCCGGACGCCAAGGTAAGCTTGCAGATGTCCCAAGCCGTGCACTCCGGTACATTCCGCTTTTTCGCTGCCGGTACTTCGCATCTCGAGCTTCTGCCGAGCGGCCCGGCATGGACTCGCCTCGTCGAGATCGAGCACGCCGCTGAGGCAGGCGAGATTCTGGTGAGCCCCGATACCGCGGCGTTGCTTCCAAGTGAATGCGTCGATGGGACCAAAGGAGTTGCGCGGATTCTTCGTCAAGGACCTGCGGATGAGTGGCAGAGCATGCCGTTGCGGCGGCGTCCCGTCGTTCCAGTCGAAATGCTGGCGAACTGCCTGCCATCGGCGATACGAAGCCACGTGTTGGAAAGCCATTTTGTTCCCGAGCATCGCCCTGTCACCGTCGCCTTCATTCGCTTTGCCGGAACCGATGCGCTGATTGAAAAGAGCGGAGCTGCTGCGGCTGCAGATGCGCTGCACGGTGTCGTGAGTGCGATCGAAGCCATCGCGGACGAGCAGGGCGTCGCTTTCCTCGGATCGGACATCGACGCCGATGGAGGGAAACTGATTCTGACGGCGGGAGCGCCCAAGGTCACCGGCAATGATGAGGAGCGCATGCTGCTCGCGCTCAGGAAGATGGTCGATGCCAAACTGCCGCTCGCGATATCGGTCGGCGTTCATCGCGGATCGGTCTTCGCCGGTGAAATCGGACCTCGGTACCGCAGCACTTATACCGTGATGGGCGACGCCGTCAACTTGACCGCTCGTTTGATGGTCAAGGCCGAGGCGGGGCAGATCTATGCCACCGCGGAAGTGCTCGAGCGTTCGAAGACGCACTTCGAGACGACCAAGCTCGAGCCCTTCGCTGTCAAGGGAAAGGCGGAGCCGGTTCAGGCATGGTCGCTGGGACGCGCCCAGAGCGCGAAGGGTCGCCAGGTTTCGGTGCACAAGCTGCCGCTCACGGGTCGCAATGTCGAGCTGGGGATCGTGCGCAAGGCGTTCGTCAGTGCGCGTTCCGGCGCGGGCCGCCTGATCGAAGTGTCGGGAGAGGCGGGGATAGGCAAGACGCGGCTCCTTGAAGCGTTGCGCGACGCCGCTGCAGGCTTTCGCAAGAGCCACGCAGCGTGCGAAGCCTATACCGCATCGACGCCCTACGCGCTGTGGCAGGAGTTGCTGCGCGAGCTCATGAACTTCGGCCGGGACGATTCCGAACCGGTGATCGAAGATCGTCTTCGCGACGAGATCAACCAGCGCGCGCCTGAGTTGAATCCGTGGCTGCCGTTGATTGCCACGGCGTTCGGGCTCGAATTGGCGGCGACGCCGGAAGTCGAAATGCTGGCCGACAAGAACCGGCGCGCGAAGCTGCACGAATCCGTGATGGCGTTCCTCAAGGTCACGCTCACGGAGCCTTGGCTGGTCGAGATCGAGAACGCGCATCACATGGATGAGGCGTCGGCCGAACTGTTGTCGCATCTCATCGGCGAAATCGGAAGCAAGCCATGGCTTCTTGCCGTCGCGCGCCGTCCTTCCGGGGGTGGATTCACTTCGCCGGACGCGCCTACGGTTGTCCGCATCGAGCTCAAAGCCCTCGCTGCACAGGATGCGCTGCGCCTGACGCAGCTCGCAACGGAAAAGAATCCGCTGCCCGCGCACGTACTCGAAGTCGTCGCGACCCGTTCCGGTGGAAATCCGCAGTTCTTGCGCGACTTGGTGCGCAAGGCGATGGAATCGGGCGGCACCGTCGACCTGCCCGATTCTGCGGAGGCCGCAGCGATGGCGAGGATCGACGCGCTCGCTCCAGATGACCGCGCCGTGGTTCGCCGCGCCGCTGTCCTCGGGTTGACATTCCATCCGCGGATGCTGGAATGGTTTACCGAGGGGAGCGACTTTCCTCTACCTGCCGCTGATACCTGGGCTCGGCTGGAGGATCTCTTCGACGAGGAGCCCGACGGATATCTGCGATTCCGTCGATCGTTGCTGCGTGATGCCGCCTACGAGGGCCTTCCGTACAAGCTCCGGCGCGAGCTTCACAAGGCGGTTGCGGCGCACCTTGAAGAAGAGATGGATTATCCCGAGGAGGCGGCGAACATCCTGTCGCTGCATTATTTGCAGGGCGGCGAAAGTGCGGCGGCGTGGCGATACGCCACGATGGCCGCGAAGCGCGCGGAAGAGATTTATGCCAACGTCGAAGCGGCGGGGCTTTATGCGAGAGCGCTGGAGGCAGGACGTGCCACGCCGGAAATCGCCAAGCCGGAGCTTGCCGCGGTACAACAGGCGCTGGGCGACGCATGGTACCGCGCCGGAGAATTCCGCAGGGCCTCCGAGCCTTACACCGCGGCCCGCGAGCTGGTCGCGAACGATACGTTGGGGGATGCAGAGCTGTTGCTCAAGCTTTCACATGTGGAAGCAAAGCTCGGCAAGTATGAACGGGCGAAGGAGTGGGCCGAGCAGGGACGTGCGGCTTTTAAGGCGCTGCAGGGGACAGAAGCCGCACGCCAAGCTGCGCGCGCGAGTGCCTGGGTTGCAATCGTGCTGCGCGCCGAAGGGCGGAAGAGCGAGGCAGTCGATTGGGCGGAGCAAGCGTTGGCGGAGGCTGAGGCTGCAGACGATCCGGAGGCAACCGGAGAGGCCTGTTTCGTGATGGGCGTTGCGTTCAGCGAGCTCGGCAAGCCTGAAGCGCAACAGTTTATGCAGCGTTCGCTCGAGGCATTCGAGCGGTCGGGCAACCTGGTAAGGCAGGCGGGAGTTCTTTCCGACTTGGGCGTCATAAGTCGGTCCGAAGGCCGCTGGGACGACGCGTTATCGTTCTACGAACGGGCTCGCGACGCCGCTCTGAAGATCGGCAGCACGGTAAATGCCGCCTTGGCGCGCATAAACGCCGCCGAGGTTCTGACCGATCGCGGCGAGTGGACTGAGGCGGAAACGTTGCTGTTGGAGGCGTTGCGCGTATGCAAAGCGTCGCAGTATCGATCCTACCTGGCCTGTTGCCTTTGGCTGCTCGGACGAGTGTCGCTACGCGTGGGTCGCCTCGATGAGGCGCTCAATCGGCTCGAGGAAGCCAAGGCGAACTATCTGGAAGTCGGCGCTGAGAACGAAGTGCCGCCAATCGATGCTCGGATCGCGGAATGCCGCCTTGCCATGGGAAATCCAGACGGCGCCCTGGAACTGGTGCGCGGAATGCTCGGCCGCGCTAGCGAGTCGAATGGGATGGCCAGAGTAGTGCCGCTGCTGGAGCGCATACAAGGGCACGCGCTGCTCCAACGAGGCGACCTGTGGAGCGCACGTGACGCTCTCGAGGCAAGCCTCGAAGCAGCAAGGGAACGACGCGATCCCTTCGAGGCTGCACTGACCATGCTCTCGCTGATCGAACTCGACCGGCTGGAGGGTGTAGAGCCAACCCTCGAAATGGTGAACGAAAGCCGCTCGCTCCTCGCAAATTTCAAGGTCCGGGCAGTCGCGCCCGTACCACTTCCCCCGAAATAGCTCCCGAAACGCGGAGCGGCCCCGCGGGGCCGCTCCGGCCTACGGCAATTTCGATCTCGCTACGGCTCAGACCAGAGGTCGCCGATGTCGACGAGATTGTTGGTCCCCGGGACGATGCAGGCCTGCGCCTGATTGCCCGCCTTGTAGGGAGATTGCGTGCCCGATGGCAAGATGGGCAGCGGCGTGCTCATCACGTTCACACCCTGCGGATGTGTGCTTGTGCTCGTGCAGGTGCCCCCTTGGCAGCGCTGCACGGTCCACGTATTGGTGCTGGAGTTGATCTTGGTCACCAGCATGCGCTCGGTTTCGACAAAGATCGGGAAAGGAAGCGCCGGCACCGGATTAGTGCTGCTAAAGGCGGACGGGTCGACCTTGATGGTCTTGCCGTTGTCGGCGATCAGGCTCGCGTAAGGCCACGGCAGATAAGGCTCCGCCTGGAGCGTGGGACGCTCGCAGGGTTGCGCCGGGACCCAGCACTTCGAGTTCGGATCGCCGGCCGGGTCGCACAGCCAGGCGACTTTAGCGTTCGCCGTCCAGTTGATCGGCACACTGGCAGCAGCATCGCTCCAAAGGCTATAGCGAAACGCCGCTTGCGGCGCCGCCGCGAGATCCCACCGGAACTTTAGCGTGCCGTTCACGCTGATCGTGTTGGTGACAAAGTAGTTGACCGCGGTCGTGCAAGTGGTGCCGTCCTGGTTGTAGCTTCCTCGCACCCCCGTTATCGTCCCGTCGGGCTGGGTCACTTTGGCTAACGCTCCTGCGCAACTGACGCTGCCGCATGCGACGTCCGTTGTTAGCAAGCTTGGAGTGCGCGAATCCTGAACAAACACGAATCCCGAGAGATTCGACCCCGTGTAGATCGTCGGGGTCCATGTACTGCCGTCACCGCAGCCCACCACGTGCATGGTCACCGTGAACGGTGGATCCTGTGGCTTCACATTGGGTATGCCCGTGACGGAGATCGACGTGGGTGACGTCACCTGCGCGAATCCACCACCGGACGGTTGGTCCACGCTTTGAATTGTCAAGCCGGAAACCGAGCTAAGCGAGAGGGTGAAAGAGCTAAACGATGCATTGGACCCTGCCGGGCTCTCGTTCGTAACGTATGCGGTCACAGGTGTGGTGCCTTGCAGCGTATCAAGTTGCCCCGGGACCATGGTGACGCTGAAGAGCTTATTGGGCGGCGGATCGCCGAAGCTCGGCAACGCAAACGCCGCGATCGCCATCGAGAAGAAAAAGAAAATTATTTTTCGCATGCTATTCATTTGAACCCCCTCGCCAAGTCGGACCGACATACCGTCGATCGACTACGTCGGCCTGCTAATTCGCTGTCTTTTTGCTCCTCTCGCTTTGTCGTGTCAACGTGAATACTAAGGATCAGAACCACGGCACGGCGACTGGAGCCGAAGGGCCGCATCATACGACAATCGTAGATTTGCGTCCGAGACGAATGTAAATCTTATCGACATCGAAATCGCACTCAAGAGCCAGCGTCCGACGAGACAGCGAGGCTTGTACGGTGCAGCTGCTGCCTCGCTAACGTTGTCATCCCCAACCGATCTCTGGTGTAGCTCGATTCTCCGAGGGAAACGAAGCTGCTACCCGTCCGAACAAGTCATAGGTGCTGGTCAGCTGTAGTGCATAAAGGAGCGAATGAGACGATCCTGAGCGGCCTACCACGCCCCGACGAGCGGAAAATTAATTTTCATGAGGCGCTATCCTGCACGCGGCGACAACCGTAACGAAACATGGCCCTGATCCGCCCGCAACCCAGCTTGCCACCCGTAGCTA
>VBCY01000118.1 GCA_005882995.1 Betaproteobacteria bacterium | reverse complement strand
ACAAACATAGCTGCGGCCGTGCGTGAGCGCGAGCATGAGGCGGCGGACTTCGGCGGCGAATGGATGATGCTGCCGATCACGAGCGGCGTGCAGCCACAAGACCTGGCGTGTGGAGCGGACAGCCGCCAGGGCGTACAGCATCGCCAGAACAGGCGTCGCCCCGATTCCCGCACTGAGTAGCACCACCGGCCGCTCTCCGGATTGCAGAATGAAGCTTCCACGCGGCGAGCTGACGTCGAGAGCATCGCCCACACGCACATGCTCCCGCAGGTAAGTTCCAGCCGCCCCATTCGGCTCGACCTTCACGCTGATTCGATAGCGGTCGGTCGATAGGGCACCCGAGAGCGAGTAGCTGCGAAAAAGCGACGCGCCGCCTGTGGTCTGCGGAAGATGCAGGACGACGTACTGCCCCGGCAGAGCGGTTGGTAGCGGCTGACCGTCCGGGTTCTGCATCGTCAGCGAGAGGACGTCCCCGGACTCCTGATCGATCGCGGTCACCGCGAGCGGCCGAAATCCCGGTGCAGCCGGATGCGCAGCTGCTGCCGGCGCGAGCCCCGCGTTGCCACTTCCCACGGCAGTTGTTTGGCTCTGCAGTAACGCCTCAAACGACGAGCGCCATCCGGGCGAAAGCGACTCGATCACCAAGGCGCGCTCCAGTCGATCGCGCGCATGATTGGGCGAATAAAGGAGCGCGTTGATCTCTGCGACAGTCATTCGCTCTTCCGCCTCTCCCACCTTTACGATTTCGTCGCCGGGGCCGACCTCGCCTTCCTGCAGCACGCGGAAGTAGAACCCCGGTCGTCCGCTCGATGTCAGCAATGCCGGCATCCGGGATTCGTTCATCCGAATGCCGACGCGATAGCAGGTAACGCGAGGTTGCGTGACCTCGAACAGCGCGCTGCCGATCTGATAACGGTCGCCGATGCACACGGCATCGTCGGGCAATCCTTCGATCGTGAAGTTCTCGCCGAACTGTCCGAGGACGAAGTCGGTCCGCTTCAGCTGCTCCTGCCAATAGCGATACGACTCGATCTGATAGACGAACACGGCGCGCTGCTCGCCCCCGTGCCCGGCCAGGTCGCCTTGACCGTCTCCGTCGAGATTCAACCGGGCCACGCGGCAGCGGCTGCGCACGGGAGCCTTCCAGATCGCGGTGTGGACCGTGCGACCCTTCCACTCGACGTCGCGCGGGAGTCCGACGTTCACCGAGAGTAGTCGAGCCATGTCGCTCCGCTCTGGTGGGGAGATGCGGCCGACCTCAGGATAGGCCTCGCGATACGACCATGTCGCCAGAGTCGCGTCACCAATGTTGCAGTAGCTGCAAAGCCCTTTGTAGGGGCAGAAGGTCTGGTTCTCCACGCGGATGAGGGCGAACTCATCGATGTCGGCGCGTAGAACGTACCAGCGCGGCGCGAACCCGGACTCGTAGAGGACGAGGGGCCGCTTGGTATCGGCGATGATGCGGTCGCGATAGCGGACCACGAGGTTGCGGGAGGCCTGGCGAATATCGATACGGTGGTAGCTGTCAGCGGCATGGCCCACTACTCGTTCGTCTTCTTCATAGAACCCAACCTAGCTTAGCCGCGACCGCCTCAGCCGCGGTGGGTCGCTCGCCGCAACCGATCATTGATCGCGATCCAGTCCGGTCCGTCCGGCGGCGCCTCGATCCAGATTTCATCCGCCTCACGCGCGTCGAGCGCACGCAGGTTCGCGTAGAGTTGCTGCGCGTAGCCAGCGCTCTCCGACGGTGCATCGAACCAGGTGCCTTCGAAGGATGGCGGCTGGTCGATCGAATGGGCGAGAACCGCGATGTGCGAGCCGGGCCGCGCCAATCTGCCCAGCGCTCCGATGAGCTCCTTGCGTTGCAATAGACGAGCGTGCGTGCGCGGCGCGTAGTGCGACGCGAGGCTACCCGATGCGCGCGGCGAAGCTGGGGTGGCCGCGCTCGGCTCTCGACCGAGAACACGCGTCAACTGGTCGACGCCGACGGCGCCAGGTCGCAGCAGCCTGGGCTCTCTGCCGGTGCAATCGATAATGGTCGATTCGATGCCGTGACGGCACGGGCCGCCATCCAGGACGATCGCGACTTCGCCGCCGAACTCATCTTCAACGTGCTGCGCGGTCGTTGCGCTGATGCGGCCGAAGCGGTTCGCAGAAGGGGCGGCGATGCCGTCGCCGCCGCACTCCATGAATGCGCTCAGCAACGCATGAGCGACGGGGTGTGCCGGTACGCGCAGTCCGACGCTCTCCTGACCGCCCGTGATCGAGTCGCTGACGCCTTCGCCGCGCGTCAGAATAAGGGTCAGAGGGCCCGGCCAGAACGCGTCAGCCAGCAGCGTCGCGTACGCGGGTAGCGCCTTTGCCCAGCGCGTCGCCGCTGAGCCGTCGGCGAGGTGAACAATCACCGGATGATCGGCGGGTCTCCCCTTCGCCGCATAGAGCTTCAGCAGAGCGTCGGCGTTGCGAGCGTCCGCCCCGAGCCCATACACAGTCTCTGTCGGGAAGGAGACCAGATCGCCCTTGCGGAGAGCGTCTGCCGCGTGGGCAATGGCTTCAGGTGTAGCGGGGACGATCATACAAAGACCTTGCTGGGTAAAGGGGCGGCCGGCGAACGCCGGGAATTTGGTAGAATTTCGATCCTTCCACCCGCCGGCGGTCTTGCGCTGGCGCCGCAAAAAACTTTCACGCAGGGAGCTTGAATGAACGAGTTTCTATTCACGTCGGAATCGGTCGCCGAGGGGCATCCCGACAAAGTGGCCGATCAGATCTCCGATGCGGTCCTCGATGCCATTCTAGCGCTGGATCCTCACGCGCGGGTAGCAGCAGAGACGCTGGTGTCCACCGGCCTCGTGGTGATGACCGGCGAGATAACGACCAGCCACAAGCATGACTACGCGCGCATCGCGCGGGACACCATCCATCGCATCGGCTACACCGATCCGGAGTTGCGCTTCGAAGCCGAAGGCTGTGCGGTACTGGTCTGCTACGGCCGGCAATCGCCTGACATCGCACGCGGAGTCGATCGTACCTCCGAGGAATACATGAACCAGGGTGCCGGCGACCAGGGATTGATGTTCGGTTACGCGTGCGACGAGACGCCTGTCCTCATGCCGTTCCCGATCTATTACGCGCATCGGCTGGTGCAGCGGCAAAGCGAAGTTAGACGTGACGGGCGGCTACCCTGGCTGCGGCCGGACGCGAAGTCGCAGATCACCGTGCGCTATGTCGACGGGCGCCCTAAGAACGTCCACACGGTCGTGCTGTCGACGCAGCATCACCCCAGCATGAACCAGAAGCAGAAGGAGCTCAGCGAAGCGGTGATCGAGGAGATCATCAAGCCGGTGTTGCCGGCGGACATGCTGGTCAACACGCGCTATCTGGTGAATCCCACCGGCCGCTTCGAAATCGGCGGACCGCACGGCGACGCGGGCCTGACCGGACGCAAGATCATCGTCGATACTTATGGCGGCGCGGCACCGCACGGTGGCGGCGCCTTCTCGGGCAAGGACCCTTCCAAGGTCGACCGCTCGGGAGCGTACGCCGCGCGCTATGTGGCGAAGAACATCGTCGCCGCCGGCATCGCGCGCCAATGCCAGGTGCAGCTTTCGTACGCGATCGGCGTCGCGCAACCGATCAATGTCACCGTCTACACCGAAGGAACGGGACGCATTCCGGATGTCGAGATCGCGAAGCTGGTGAACACGCATTTCGACTTGCGGCCGAAAGGCATCATCCAGATGCTCGATCTTTTGCGCCCGATCTATACCAAGACCGCAGCCTATGGACACTTTGGCCGCGACGAGCCGGAGTTCAGCTGGGAAGCAGTCGACAGGGTGGGCGCCTTGCGCGCCGCCGCCGGACTCGACTCGCCTGCGGAACGCTCGCGGGCGCGCGTAACGACGTAACAGCCGTAACAGCCGCATCGCTCTCGCTTCGAGAGTGCGAAGCGAGGCAGCGGCAGAACGATGTATCGCTTTCAGTGCTCGGGTAGCGGGATAAATTCGTTGTCGCCGGGCACCGGCGGGAAATCACCTGCCCGCCAGCGGCTCGACGCCGCATCCATCAAGTCGCGCGAGCTGGCGACGAAGTTCCACCATATGAGTCGATCGCCGTCCATTCTGGCGCCGCCCAGGAGCACGAGCTTCGATGCAGCGCGCGCTTCGACACGCACCGAGGTCCACGGCGCGAGCACCGCCATTTGCCCCAGCGTGACGGCGTTGCCGTCGATCGAAATGTCGCCATCGATCGGATAGATAGCGCGTTCCTCGTGCTCCGGAGGCAGATCGAGCGCGGCTTCGGCGGCCATTTCCACCGCGACGTAGAAGATTGGCGAGAAGGTTGGCGTTGGAGCGCGCTTTCCGAAGGCCGTCCCGGCAAGAATGCGCATGGATACCCCGGGCGACGACACCACCGGCAGCGAGTCTACGCCGTGGTGGCTGAACGACGGCTCGTCCTGTTCGTGCAACTTGGGAAGCGCCACCCACGTTTGCAGACCGTGCAGACGATGGCCGCCGACCCGGTCCTCGACGGCCGTGCGTTCAGAGTGAACGATGCCTTTGCCCGCCGTCATCCAGTTCACGTCGCCCGGCTCGATGCGTTGCACGTTGCCGAGACTGTCGCGGTGCACCTGCGCACCCTCGAACAAATACGTGACCGTGGCGAGTCCGATATGCGGATGCGGCCGCACATCGATGCCCTGACCGGCACCGAAGGTCACCGGCCCGAAGTGATCAAAAAAAATGAACGGGCCCACCATCTTGTGCGGGAACGCGGGCAGCAGGCGTTGCACCTGAAATCCGCCGAGATCGCGAGTGTGCGGCTTGAGCACGGTTGCCACGCGTGAAGTCATCGATGTCCCTCGGATTCGGCTATGGTAACGCGATGCGCCATGCTGCTGTTAGGGAACCTCTGAACAAGTCCCACATGAGCCGCGTTTCGGGCGCAATGGCTTCAGATGCTAGGCGTCGCGGCGCAGCGAATAGTTCGTACTATTCGCAAGCCGTGCAACAAAGCAGATGAGGCCATTGCGCCGAAACCCGGATGGGACGGGGCTTTCCGGGCGATCTGCTTTGTCGCTCGGCTCGCCAATAGCGCCTGCTATTGGCTTCGCCTTGCTTCGCGCATCTCATCCCGGAAAGCCTCCGTCGCGGCCACGCGGGGCTTATTCAGAGGTTCCTTAAAGGCTTGCCCGGCGCAGTCGTTTAAGGGCGAAGCGGCCTGGATCGATCGCGTCCACCAGGTCCCCCTCGAGGGGCAGGGGCTCGCCCTCGAGCCGGCTCGCCAGCAGCTCAGCCGCGATCAATGTCCATACCAGGCCTCGCGATGCGAATGCAAACGTGCCGAACAGCCCGGGAATGCGCGGCAGGTCGGGCGCGTGCGCTCCGGTGAGGGTCTTCGCCTGGGCTCGCGCAGCGACGATGTCGACCATCGGTCCGACCAGCGGCAGGCGATCCGTGGCGACGCAACGAAAACCGACGCCGCCCGAAAGCGCCGCGGGATCGATGTCCGCTGTGCTGCCCGGAAGCATGAATTCCGCGCGGCGCAGGTTGACAGCATGGCTTTTCGAATCGGGCCGAGGGTTGAGGTCATCGAGATCATAGGTCGCGCCCGCGACCGCGATGCCGTCGATCGCCGGCAGCACATAACCGTCGCCGCCAACGACCACGCGCGGCGCGCGGAAGGGCGGCACCGCGAGATACGTCTGCTGCCCGCGCACCATCCGCAGCGCGTCGTCGCCGATGTCGGCAAATTGAAGCGCGTCCTGTGCATTGGCCAGCACCACAACCGGTGCTCGGGCGATGAGTCCGCCGCTGCCGTCGTAAGCGCTCCACAGGCCGTCAATAGGGTCGAGCGTTGCGACTGTGCAGCCGAAACGCGGACCGACTTCGGGCGCCTTGGCGAGTTGTGCCTGCACAAGGTCTCGTGGCCTTACGTATCCGCCTTGTGGAAACCACCATCCGCCAATCGGAACCTGGACGCCGGCAATCGCGGACGCAGTGTCGCGAGAGACGCATCTGGCGAAGCCCGTTGGTAGCGCCAGCATCCGAGCGGTGGCCGCGACACGTTCCTCGTTATCGGGCCCGTCGGCGAGTTGCAGCACGCCGCAGCGGATCTGCGGCGCCGATTGGCCAGTCGCCACCCCATCGCGGGCAGCGTAGAGGAAACCGGCACGAGTGAGCCGCGAAAGTACGCTGTCGTCGCGCGACACGTGCGGTTGGAAAGCCCCTGCGTGGAGTCCGGAGCCGCCTGCCACCGATGCGCTGTGATGGCGCTCCACGAGCTCGACCGCCCATCCACGCGCGGCAAGGCGCGAAGCGACTGCCGCGCCGGCGAGCCCTGCCCCGACCACAATCGCGTGTCGCGCCGACCCACAAGCATCGGGCGGAGCTGCCCGTCGCACTGGCCAGCGCGGCGCGAAGCGTCCCGCCAGCATTTCGCGCTTGCGGCCGAAGCCAGGCCGCTTTTCGATCGCGAACCCGGCGGACGTCAACGCGTTGCGAACGCTCACGGCGACGCTCCATGTGGCGAGCGTCGCTCCGGGTCGGGCAAGCCGCGCGAGCGCCCTCATGCTCGCCGCCGACCACATTTCGGGATTGCGATCCGGTGCGAAGCCATCGAGATAAAAGGCGTCGGCTGCGAGCCGAAGTTGGCGCAACGCCACCGCCGCATCGGCAAAGGCGAGCGTCAGCGTGACTGCCTCATGGTCGAAATGCAGTCGATGCAATCCGGGCAGGAGCGGCGGCCACGCCGCGCGCAAAACGCTCGAGAGAGCCGAGAGCTCCGGAAAGCGGCCGTGCAGCGTCGCAAGATCAGCAGCTTCGAACGGATGGCGTTCGATCGAAACGAAATGCAGCCGGGTGCAACGCCTGGGGTCGCTTCGCCACGCGTCCCACGTCGCGAGGAAGTTGAGCCCCGAGCCGAAGCCCAGCTCGACCATGGTAAAAACATGTGCGTCCGCCCAGCGCGCCGGGAGATCGTTTCCATGGAGGAAGACGTGACGTGCCTGCCCGGTGCCGGACTCGGTGCTGTAATACACGTCGCTAAATTGAGCTGACCAGGGCGTGCCCGACGCATCGAAGGCGAGGGTTGCCGGCCGCATTGGGAAGCTCAAGGGCGTGGTCTTTCGCAGCGAACGTGCGTGCCTGAACGCCGACTGGCGTCGGACATTGCCAGCCCTTGCGCTCGATCGGTAGACTCGACAGCGCCTGCCATGCGTTTTGCCTACTACGACAAGCTTTCGCCCGCTCGTCAGCGCACTTATCGCAAGAGCGATGAGATCGCTGCTTTGGGACTGCCGCCGGGACTTCTGCTCGGCTCCCAGGTAGCGGCCATCGGAGAAGCGCTGCGCAACGACCGGCGTGCCGACGTTCAGGCCGCGTGTCAGAGCTTAATCGATGCGTTGACCCGCGGCTATCATGTTCCGAAAGTCAAGGTGCGAGTATTAGCCAGGCGTCCGGCCGATGGCGAAGGCGAGCTGCATGGGCTCTACGAGCCCAATGACGATGGCTCGCCGCCGCGCATCAGCGTGTGGATGCGCACCGCGCAACGAAAGCAGGTAGTGGCTTTCAAGACCTTCCTGCGCACGCTGATCCACGAGCTTTGTCATCATCTCGACTACGAGTTGTTTGCGCTCGACGAGACGTTTCACACCGAAGGCTTTTACAAGCGCGAGTCAAGCGTCGTCACCGCGCTGCTCGCGCAAACTTCGCGAAGCGTCACAGCGCAAAACGAATAACCGCGCTCAAGGCTTTGCCTGCGCCAGTTCCGAGGCGTTCCAGCCTCCGCCCAAGGCCTTCACCAGTCCCACGCTCGCTGTCAATCGGCGGCCGAGGATTGCGAGCGCGGTGCGCTCGTTATTGAGGGCGGCAGCCTGCACGACGACCACTGCGAGGTAGTTGGCCGTTCCCGCCTTGTACTGGTTGTTGGTAATCGTCACCGATTCGCGCGCCGCTTTCACCGCCTCGTCCTGCACCTGCGCTTCCTGTTCCAGGATGCGCAGCGCCGCGAGGTTGTCCTCGACTTCCTGGAAGCCGATGAGAACCGTTTGACGGTAGGTCGCGACGGTCTGGTCGTAGGCAGCGACCGCCTGCGCCTTTTGCGCGCTGCGCAATCCCGCATCGAAAATCGCTTGCGCAACGGCCGCTCCGATCGCCCAGTACTGGTTGGGCAAGGAGAACAGGTGCGCGAAACTCGAGCTTTGATACCCGCCCGTCGCCGAGAGTGTGAGCGATGGAAAGAAGGCCGCCTCCGCCACGCCGATTTGCGCATTCGCTGCTGCGACGCCGCGTTCAGCGGCCGCGACGTCGGGCCGACGCTCGAGCAACTCCGAAGGCATGCCTGTCGGGATGTCGGGGAAGACCCACTGCACCGCTTGCACTGCGATTGAAACATCGGACGGAGGCTTGCCGATGAGAAGGGCGACGGCGTGCTCGAGTTGCGCGCGCTGCACGCCAGCGTCGAATGCCTGCGCCTGCGTCGACTTGAGTTGAGTTTCCGCCTGTACGACATCATTGCGTCCGACCACCCCGGCCGCATATTGATTGCGGGTGAGTTGCAGCGATTTTTCGTAGGCGGCGACCGTCTCGTTGAGCAAGACAATCTCCGCGTCGGCGACGCGCAACAGCCAGTAGTCCTGCGCCAACAGCGCCTGTGCGGAAAGCCTCGCGACTTCGAGATTGGCTACACTTGCCTGAGCGCTCGCTTCGCGCGATTCGACGTTACGGCGAATGCTTCCCCACAGATCGATCTCCCAGCTTGCGTCGAGCGCGACGTTGTAATTATTGCGAATGCCGGGCGTGTTGACGATTTGCCCTCCCGTCGGGGGTTTGGAACGCGTGGCGTTCACGTTGCCGGTGACCGCGGGAAATAACTCTGCGCGGGCGGCCTGCGTCAGGGCTTGCGCCTGGCGCACGTTCGCCTCGGCCACCTTGAGGTTCTGGTTGGAGATGTCGACTTGCGCCTCGAGCTCATCGAGCTTCGCGTCTCCAAATATTGCCCACCATTGGCCTCGCGCCACGTTGTCCTGGGGTTGCGCAACTTTCCAGCCGGCGGCTTCCTTGTAAGCGGCCGGAGCCTCCGCCGCCGGCCTTACATAATTCGGACCCATCATGCAGCCCACCAGCGTGAGCGCGCCCGCGACCGGCGCGATCAGGACGCTCATCCGCGTGTTGGTCATCCGACTCATCTCCGGTTAGTCCGCCCCATGAGGTGCCAGGTTCGGCCGCTGACGGCGCGAAAACTTTTGCGACCACCACGCGCTGAAGCGGTCCAGATACAGATAGACGACCGGTGTCGTGAACAGCGTGAGGAGCTGGCTCAGCAGCAGTCCGCCGACGATGGAAATGCCCAGAGGCCGGCGCAACTCGGCGCCGTCGCCAAAACCGATCGCCAGCGGAATCGCCCCGAGCAACGCGGCAAAGGTTGTCATCATGATCGGACGGAAGCGCAGCTTGCACGCCTCGAAAATCGCGTCGCGCGGCGAAAGCTTGCGGCTGCGCTCGGCGTCGATCGCAAAATCGATCATCATGATTGCGTTCTTTTTGACGATGCCGATCAACAGGATGACGCCGATCAGCGCGATCACCGAAAATTCAGTCTTGAAAAGCAGCAGCGCGAGCAGCGCACCGACTCCGGCCGACGGCAGCGTGGATAGAATCGTCAGCGGATGAACATAGCTCTCGTAGAGCACGCCGAGCACGATATACACGGCGACCAGCGCTGTGAGGATGAGCCACGGCTGGCTCGCGAGCGACGCCTGGAACGCTTGCGCCGTCCCCTGGAAGCTGCCGCGCACGCTGTTGGGCACGCCGATCTTCGCCATGGCGGCGTCGATCGCACGCGTTGCTTGAGAAAGCGAAATGTTGTCCGCAAGATTGAACGAAATGGTCGCGGCGACAAACTGTGACTGATGATTCACGCCCAACGGGGTGTTGGTCGGCGTGTAACGTGCGAAAGCCGACAGTGGCACTTGCGCGCCGCTCGAGGTGCTGACGTAGACGGTGTCGAGCGCTTCCGGCGACTGCCAGTATTCGGGCGCGACCTCCATGACCACGTGGTACTGATTGAGCGGGGCGTAGATCGTCGACACCTGGCGTTGTCCGAAGGCGTCATTGAGCGTTGCGTCGATCAACTGCGGGCTCACGCCAAGACGCGACGCGGTGTCGCGGTCGATGGTGAGCGTCGTCTGCAGCCCCTTGTCCTGCTGGTCGGTATTGACGTCGACCAACTCCCGCAGACTGGACATCGCCGCACGGATTCGCGGCTCCCATGTGCGAAGTTCAGTAAGGTCGTCGGCCTGGAGCGTGTACTGGTAGGTTGCGTTGCTTTGCCGACCGCCTACGCGGATATCCTGCACTGGATTCAGGAACAGGTTCGCACCGGGTTCCTTGGCGAGCTTGCCGCGCAGCCGTCCGATGATCTGCATGGCCGACTCCTTGCGCTCGGACAGCGGCTTCAGCGCCACGAACATCTGGCCGGTGTTGCGCTGCTGTCCTCCGGTGAACCCGACCACGTTATCGACCGCAGGATCGGAACGCACGATGTCGATGAAGCCCGCGAGCTTCTGTTGCATGGCCTGGAAGGAAATGCTCTGGTCGGCCTGGATGAATCCGATCAGCCTTCCCGTGTCCTGCTGCGGGAAAAAGCCCTTGGGAATGATGATGTACAGGTAGACATTGAGGCAGATGGTGACGAGCAGCACCAGCATCGTCAGCACGCCGTGCTGCAATACCCACGCGAGCGCGCGCTCGTAGCCGTGGAGGATGCCCGCGAAGGCGCGCTCGCTGCGCGTGAGCAACCACCCTTTGCGGGTTTCCTGCCGCGGCCGCAACAGTCGCGAGCACATCATCGGCGTGGTCGTCAGCGAAAGCACGAGCGAGATGAGGATTGCCACCGAGAGCGTGACGGCGAATTCGCGGAAGTAACGGCCGACGATGCCGCCCATAAGCAGGATCGGGATGAATACGGCAATGAGCGACAGGCTCATCGAAAGCACCGTGAATCCGACCTCGCGGGCACCGAGCAACGCCGCCTCTTTCGGTTCCATTCCGGCCTCGATATGGCGCGAAGTGTTCTCCAGCACGACGATCGCGTCGTCGACGACGAAGCCGGTGGCGATGGTGAGCGCCATGAGCGAGAGGTTGTTCAGGCTGTAACCAGCGAGATACATCACGCCAAAGGTGGTCACCAGTGACACCGGAACGGCGACGCTGGGGATGAGGGTCGCTCGGGCATTGCGCAGAAACAGGAACACGACGAGGACGACCAGGATCACCGAAAGAGTCAGCGTCCGCTCGACGTCGCGGAGCGACGCGCGAATCGTGGTCGTACGCTCCATCATGACGTTCAAGTCGATGGCGCTGGGAATCGACGCACGAAGTTGCGGCAGAAGCGCGCCAACGCTGTCGACGGTCTCGATGATGTTGGCGTTAGGCTGACGGAAAATGATCACGAGCACTGAAGGCTTGCCGTTGGCGGACCCGGCGTTGCGCAGGTCCTGCACCGAATCGACGACCGTTGCAAGGTCCGCAAGCTTCACCGCCGAGCCGTTGCGATAGGCTACGAGCAGAGGCAGATACTCGGCAGCGGTCTTCGCCTGATCGTTGGCGTAGATCTGCCAGTGACGCTCAGCGTCCTCGACCGAGCCCTTCGGCCGGTTGGCGTTGGTCGCGGCCAGCACCGTGCGCACGGTTTCCAGCCCGATGCCGTACTTGTTGAGCGACTGCGGCTGAAGCTCCACTCGCACCGCCGGCAGCGAGCTACCGCCGACATTGACTTGTCCCACTCCCTGGAGCTGTGAGAGCTTCTGCGCGATGATCGTCGACGCCGCATCGTACATCTGCCCCTGAGTCATCGTGTCGGAGGTGAGTCCCAGGATCATGATGGGAGCATCGGCTGGATTCACCTTGCGATAGGTGGGATTGCTTGGCAGACCCGAAGGAAGCAGGCTGCGGGCGGCGTTGATCGCCGCCTGGACATCGCGCGCAGCGCCGTCGATATCGCGGTCGAGGTCGAATTGCAGCGTGATGCGCGTCGAACCGAGCGCGCTCGACGAAGTCATCTCATTGACGCCGGCAATGCGCCCGAGCGAGCGCTCGAGCGGCGTCGCCACGGTAGCTGCCATCGTCTCCGGGCTTGCGCCGGGAAGCGAAGCCTGGACGGAAATCGTCGGGAAATCAACCTGAGGCAAGGGCGATACCGGCAGCAATCGGAACGAAACCGCGCCGGCGAGCGCGATGCCGATGGTGAGCAGCGTCGTGGCGACCGGTCGATCGATGAACGGTGCGGAAAGATTCATGCTTTAGCGCCCGCTCATTCGCCGGCCGCGCCGGCGCGCGCCGCGTTGCGCGCGGCGCGTCGCGCGTTCACTCGGCGCGCGACGCGGTCGAACGCGAGATAGATGACGGGAGTCGTGAACAGAGTCAGCATCTGCGACACAATCAGCCCGCCGACCATGCTGATTCCAAGTGGATGCCGCAACTCGGAACCGACTCCCCATCCGATCATCAGCGGCAATGCCCCAAGCAGCGCGGCCATCGTGGTCATCATGATCGGACGGAAGCGCAGCAGTGACGCCTGGAAAATCGCGTCGCGCGGCGCCATGCCCTCCTTGCGTTCGGCGTCGAGCGCGAAATCGATCATCATGATCGCGTTCTTTTTGACGATGCCTATGAGCAGGATGATGCCGATGATCGCGATGATCCCCATATCCTGACGGGCGAGCATCAGTGCGAGCAACGCGCCGACTCCCGCCGACGGCAGCGTCGACAGGATCGTTACCGGATGGATGTAGCTTTCATAGAGAACGCCCAGAACGATGTACATGGTGACGATGGCGGCGAGGATGAGCCATAGCTCATTCGCGAGCGACGCGCGGAAGGCGAGCGCCGCGCCCTGGAAGCGGACCTGCGCGCTCGCCGGAAGCGCGAGCTCCTGCTGCGCGGCTTCGATGGTCTTGACCGCGTCACCCAGAGACGCACCGGGTGCTAAGTTGAACGAGATGGTCGACGCGGGGAATTGGCCGTTGTGATTCACGACCAGCGAAGCGGGACGCTCGACAACGCGTGCGATCGACGACAGTAGAATCTGCTGCGTCCCGGAGGCGCCGGCGCTGGTGGCCGGATTGGCGGTGGTCGCCGTGACTGCGCCCGTGGCCAAACCAGTGGCCCCTGATGGTGAGCCGTTGGCCGGCGGCACATTGGCCGGCACATAAATGTTCTCGAGTGCTGCCGGACCCAGCTGGAATCCCGGCTGAACTTCGAGCACGACACGATACTGATTGGTCTGCGTGAAAATAGTCGACACCAGCCGCTGCCCGAAGGCGTTGTACAGCGCGTTGTCGATGATCGCAGGCGTGATGCCAAATCGGCTCGCGGTCGCGCGATCGATGTCGACATAGGCCTGCAGGCCGTCGTCCTGCAGGTCGCTCGCCACATCGGCGAGCACGGGGGACTGTCGGAGACGATCGACCAGTCGTGGCACCAGCGCCGAAAGCTCTTCCGGATTGGCGTCCTCGACAGTGAACTGATATTGCGTGCGACTCACCCGATCCTCGATGGTCAGATCCTGCGCCGGCTGCATGTACAGCCGGATGCCTTCGACGTCGGCTAGCTTATTCTGCAGACGGCGGATCACTTGTGACGCGCTGGCATCGCGATCGGCCAGGGGTTTTAGGTTGATGAGCATGCGTCCGCTGTTGAGCGTGACGTTGGTGCCATCGACGCCGATGAAGGATGAAAGGCTTTCCACCGCCGGATCCTGAAGGATGACGCGAGCAAGCGACTGCTGGCGCTCGGCCATCGCCGTAAAGGAAACCGTGGCCGGCGCTTCCGAGATACCCTGAATCGCGCCGGTATCCTGAACCGGGAAGAAGCCCTTGGGTATCACGATATAGAGCACGGCGGTGAGCAACAGCGTCGCGATCGCAACGAGCAGCGTCGCGCCCTGGCGGTCAAGCACCCAGTTGAGCATCTCTCCATAGCGGGCGATGACCCGTTCGAAAATCTCGCCGCTCTTGTGATAGAACCATCCTTGTTGGTCTTCGGGTATCCGGCGCAGCAGCTTGGCGCACATCATCGGCGTCAACGTGAGCGACACCACCGCCGAGATCAGGATCGAGACGGCGAGTGTGATGGCGAACTCCCGGAACAGCCGTCCCACCACGTCGCCCATGAATAAGAGCGGGATCAGCACCGCGATCAGTGAAAAAGTGAGCGAAATGATGGTGAAGCCTATCTGCTCGGCGCCCTTGAGCGCAGCTTCCAGCGGCGGATCTCCCGCCTCGATATAACGGGCGATGTTTTCGATCATGACGATTGCGTCGTCGACCACGAATCCGGTGGCGATGGTCAACGCCATCAAGGTCAAGTTGTTGATCGAGAATCCAGCCAGATACATCACGCCGAAGGTTCCGATCAGCGACAGCGGCACCGCAACGCTGGGAATGATCGTTGCAGACAGGCTACGCAGGAAAAGAAAGATGACCATCACCACCAGCGCGACGGCGAGAAAGAGCTCGAACTGGACATCGTGAACCGACGCACGGATGGTCACGGTACGGTCAGTCAGCATGGTGACGTCCACCGCGCTGGGCAGCGAAGACTGGAGCTGCGGCAGCAGTTGCTTGATGCGATCGACGACTTCGATCACGTTGGTGCCGGGCTGGCGCTGGATGTTGACGATGACCGCAGCGTGCTCGTTGGCCCATGCCGCGAGCCGCGAATTCTCGGCGCCGTCGACGACATCTGCGACATCGGAGAGCCGGATCGGCGCGCCGTTGCGATAAGCGACGATCAGGCCGCGGTATTCGTCGGCGCTCTTGAGCTGATCGTTGGCGTCGATGGTCGACGCGCGCGTGGGCCCGTCGAAACTGCCTTTGGCCTGATTGGTGTTGGCGTTGCTGATGGCTGTGCGCACGTCGTCGAGCGAGAGTCCGTAGGCCGCCAGCGCCGTCGGATTGGCTTGCACGCGCACAGCAGGACGCTGTCCGCCCGACAGGCTCACCAGACCGACACCTGGAAGTTGCGAGACTTTGGTGGCGAGGCGCGTGTCGGCGAGATCGTAGAGTCTGGGCAACGGCAAGGTCTGCGACGTCAGGGCAAAAATGACCACCGGCGTATCGGCGGGATTGACCTTGCTGTAGATCGGCGGGGTAGGCAGATCAGTGGGGAGAAAGTTGCTCGAGGCGTTGATCGCCGCCTGAACCTCCTGCTCGGCAATATCGAGCGAGAGCTGCAAGTTGAACTGCAGCGTGATCACGGAGGCGCCGCCGGAGGAGGTCGATGACATCTGGTTCAATCCCGGCATCTGCCCGAACTGCCGCTCCAGAGGGGCCGTCACCGAAGAGGTCATCACGTCGGGACTCGCGCCGGGGTAGAGCGTGACCACCTGGATGGTCGGATAGCCGAGTTGCGGCAACGCGGAGAGCGGCAACACGCGATAGGCAACGATGCCCGCAAGCAGGATCGCCACCATCAGCAGCGAGGTAGCTACCGGAAGCAGGATGAACGGGCGCGACGGATTCATTGCCGTTGTTCACGTCGAGGGCACGCGCGACATTCCCCTCTCCCGGCGGGAAAGGAGTCAGGGATGAGCGATAAGCCGATCGCAGGCATCTCAGCCGCCCTTCTTGGCGCGTCCGCCGCCATCGCGACGCGAGCCATTGCCGTCCCCTTTCTGCCCGCGCGTCGTCTGCGCAGCAGCATCGCGTGCCTCGGGCGTGATCAACTCGACCTTGGAGCCTTCGCGCAGCTTGTCGGCCCCATCGACGACCATGTTGTCTCCGACGTTGATGCCGGATTCAATCGCTGTTGTCTCGCCCTGAACGGGCCCGAGCTTGACCGGCGCGACGCTCACCGTGTTATCGGCCTTTACGACGTAGACGAAGGTTCCCGGCGCGCCGCGTTGAATCGCTGAAGATGCAACGAGGGTGGCGTCTGGCAGTGTCTCGACCACGAGACGCACGTTGACGAACTGATTCGGGAACAGCGCGCTGTCGGTGTTGGGAAACTCGGCGCGCAGCTTGACCGTGCCCGTTGTCGTGTCGATCTGGTTATCGATGGTGACCAGCTTACCGGCGCCGAGCTTCACCTTCTGCGCACGATCAAATGCGTCGACCGGCACTGTTTCGCCGGACTGCATGCGTTTCATGACTCGCGGCAGACTGTCCTCAGGAATCGGAAACAGAACAGTGATCGGTTGCAGCTGTGTGATGACTACGAGCCCGTTGCTGTCTGTCGCGTGGATAATGTTGCCTGGGTCGACCTGCCGCAAACCGACCCGGCCATTGATCGGTGCGGTGATGCGCGCATAAGTCAGTTGCAGCCTGGCGTTATCGATCTGACCCTGGTCAGTCTTGATCGCGCCTTCATACTGTCGCACCAGCGCTTCCTGGGTATCGACCTGCTGGCGCGAAATCGAATCCTGAGCGAGCAGTGTCTTGTAGCGTTCAAGATCGACCTGCGCGTTCTTCAGAAGTGCTTGATCGCGAGCCATTTGCCCGAGGGCTTGCGTGAGCTGCACTTCAAATGGACGAGGGTCGATCTCTGCGAGCAGTTGGCCGGTTTTCACCATCTGTCCTTCGCTGAAGGCGACGCTGACCAGTTGCCCGTCAACCCGACTGCGCACCGTGACGCTGTTGCGTGGCGTCACGGTCCCCAGTGCGCTAATCGCGACATCGATGCTGCCTTTCCTTGCCGGTGCGGCGACGACAGGCAGCGGGCGCGCCGAAGCATCACCCCCGCGCCCGGGCCCGGGCTGCTCGGTCTTCGGCCATGCATACCAGACGATGGCAATAATCGCCGCGACGGCGATGAGCGCAGCAATCAGGATGCGCCTGCGCCGCTCGCCGCGGGACGGTGGCACAAGCTCTGTATCGGGAGGCGACTGTCGCGACGGATCGGGTGGCATCGTTTTGTTGTTTATATAAGCGGCGAGGTGGACATTGTCATTGTCCCGGTTTGCAGCTTCTGGTTTCCTCCGACTTGTAACCAGGTGTTAAGCTGCGCCAGCCCGGGCCGCCTGCATTGGACATGTCGCCGGGTGCCGAGTGCACAAGCGAGGCGCTTTTTGCGCTAAACTACCCACTCCCGAGGAGCGTTGCAACGGGCCGCGGTCCTTCCTGGACCGTGTCGTCTGCCAGGCTCGGGGGTGTACCTTTTGCAACGGCGCTCGTTGAACCGCGACTCGCGCGCGGGGTGACGAGTGCAAAGCACCCACCCATTTGGCGCGGCCGCTCGATACGGAGTGACCATGAACGCTGCCACTGACATCCGAAATTTCACCGACTTCCGAGTCGCTGATCTCGCTCTCGCAGAGTGGGGCCGCAAAGAGATTGCGATCGCCGAGACCGAGATGCCGGGCCTGATAGCGATTCGCGAGGAGTTCGCGCCGGAGCAACCGTTGCGCGGTGCGCGCATCGCCGGTTCGCTGCATATGACCATCCAGACGGCCGTACTGATCGAGACGCTGAAAACGCTCGGGGCGGACGTGCGCTGGGCGTCGTGCAACATCTACTCGACACAGGATCACGCCGCTGCCGCGATTGCGACAGGAGGCACGCCGGTGTTTGCGTACAAGGGTGAATCGCTCAAGGACTATTGGGAGTTCACGCATCGCATTTTCGAGTGGGACGGTGGACGCTCGATGGCCAATATGATCCTGGATGACGGCGGCGATGCCACGTTGCTGGTGCATCTCGGCGCCCAGGCGGAGACCGACCGTTCGGCCATTTCGCATCCTGCCAATGAGGAAGAGTTCGCGCTTTTTGCGGCGATCGCCGGCCGTCTCGCCATCGATGCGCACTTCTACTCGCGCATCAAAGGCGGCGTCAAAGGCGTGACCGAAGAGACCACAACGGGTGTCAAGCGTTTATACGCAATGCACAAGGAAGACCGCCTCGGTTTTCCGGCGATCAACGTCAACGACTCGGTGACCAAGAGCAAATTCGATAATCTTTACGGCTGCCGCGAGTCGCTGGTCGACGGCATCAAGCGCGCCACCGACGTGATGATCGCCGGGAAGATCGCGCTGGTGAATGGCTACGGAGACGTCGGCAAGGGCTCGGCGCAGGCGCTGCGGGCGCTCTCGGCGCAGGTGTGGATCGCGGAGATCGATCCCATCTGCGCGTTGCAGGCAGCGATGGAGGGCTATCGCGTCGTGACCATGGATTACGCTTGCGACAAGGCGGACATCTTCGTCACCGCGACCGGCAACATCGACGTGATCGGCCACGAGCACATGCGGCGCATGAAGAACAACGCGATCGTCTGCAACATCGGCCACTTCGACAACGAAATCGACGTTGCATCGCTGCGCGCCTGCCGTTGGGAGAACATCAAGCCCCAGGTCGACCATATCATCTTCCCCGATGGCAAGCGCATCATCCTGCTCGCGGAAGGACGGCTGGTGAACCTCGGCTGCGGGACAGGACACCCGAGCTACGTCATGTCGAGCTCGTTCACCAACCAGGTCATGGCGCAAATCGAGTTGTGGGGCGACGCGAGAAGTGGCGGCGGCAAGTATCCCGTCGGTGTCTACGTGCTGCCCAAGCATCTGGACGAGAAGGTGGCGCGGCTGCAGTTGAAGAAGCTCGGGGCGATGCTGACCGAGCTTTCCGACAAGCAGGCGCGTTACGTCGGGGTAGCGAGGGAAGGTCCTTTCAAGCCGGATAGCTACCGGTATTGAAAGCCACAACGCCTCATGCGATTGCTGCTCGCCTGGCTGATCAATACGGTGGCGCTGCTGGCGCTGCCGTATCTGATGTCCTCGATACAGGTGGACTCATTCGCCACCGCCTTGATTGCCGCGCTGGTTCTGGGACTCATCAACACCTTCATCAGGCCGATCCTGATCCTCCTGACGCTGCCCGCGACGATGCTCACGCTGGGACTCTTCATCTTAGTGATCAACGGGGTGCTCTTCTGGATCGTGGGCTCGTGGGTGCAAGGCTTTCACGTCGCCGGTTTCTGGTCTGCGGTAGCCGGCGCGATCCTGTACAGCATCATTTCCTGGGCGCTGTCGGCGATTCTGTTGCGCAAGAGCTAGTTCCGCGCCACTGTTGCACCGTGTCCAGTTGAGCTGCTGCAAGCGAATGAGCCCCAAGCGCGAGCGCGTCTTCAGCTTCGAATTCTTTCCGCCGGCAACGCCGGAGGGCGCGCAGAAACTCGCCGCGACTCGGGAGCAGCTCGCGCTTCTCGCGCCGAAGTTTTTCTCGGTCACCTTCGGGGCTGGCGGTTCAACCCGCGACCGAACGCTCTCCGCAGTGCTGGAAATTCAGGCAGCCGGCCATCGAGCCGCGCCCCACATCTCGTGCATCGGATCGAGTCGGGCAAGCATCCGTGAAACGCTCCGCAACTATCGCGAGCACGGAATCCGGCACCTGGTGGCATTGCGCGGCGACCTGCCGTCCGGTAGCGCAGACGTCGGCGAATTCCGCTACGCCTACGAGCTGGTTGAGTTCATACGCGCCGAGACGGGAGACGCTTTCCAGATCGAGGTCGCGTGCTATCCCGAGTATCACCCGCAGGCCGCGAATCCTGATGCCGATCTCGCCAACTTCAAGCGCAAGATCGATGCGGGTGCGGATTCGGCGATCACTCAGTACTTCTTCAACGCCGACAGCTACTATCACCTGGTCGATCGCGCCCATAAAATGGGCATCGACGTCCCTATCGTCCCGGGCGTCATGCCGATATTGAGTTTTTCCAAGATCGCGCGCTTCTCCGACGCGTGCGGGGCGGAGATCCCGCGATGGATCCGGCGCAGGATGGAAAGCTTTGGCGATGATAGCGCATCGATTCGCGCCTTCGGGGTCGACGTCGTCACGCAACTCTGCGCGGATCTGCTTGCGCGAGGTGCCCCCGGATTGCACTTCTACACGCTCAACCAGGCCGCCCTCAGCATCACCATCTGGCAAAGGCTTGGGCTCCCGATGGGGCAACCCTAGGAGCCTGTCGGGCTTGCTCTCACGTGTGCGTTGCTGGCCAAACGGTGATGAATGCGAGGCGCTCGGCGCAGCGACCGCAACCCGAAGGGACGGGGCGCTTTGGGGACAATTCCGTTGTTGCCGGCCGCTGGCAGTGGGCCGGCACTGCGGCGCGGCCGGCGCCTAGGACTGCCCACCAAAGCGCGTCCGTCGCATACGCGACAGTAAGCCCGACAGGCTCCTAGTCAGTTAGCTCCCGGCCTTGAACGAAATCAACTCACGGGTGGTATTCTCGGTGCGCACCAGAGGCGACGTTGATCCGTCGCGCCAGACATAAGATGCATCGCGCAGCTCGCGCACCGGTGCTTTGACGTCAGGGGAAAACCACACCGAATCGTTGCGCGTGGTGCGCGTGCGCCAGAACTGTTCGTCGTCGAGCTGGATGATGCGGTAGATATAGATCGTATTGAAAGGGCCTGCCGGCACGGTGTTCGAGGCTCGTCCCTGTACCGTTGCGTAGACGAGTATCTGTGCGGGAAGTTGAGTCTCAGGGCTCACGGTATCGACGATCTGTCTCCATGTCAGGCCCTGCTGCAGCGGAAACCTGTACATTTCGATAGGCACGGGGAAGCGCCGTACGCGCTCCTCTTTGAGAGCCCCCACCACAAGGCCACCCTCGGCGTTCATCTCCTCGGTGAGCTCTTCGCGACCGTACTCGTTGTTGTAGACGAGTCTCACCGTCGCCACGCCCGCCATGGTCGACACCACATCGGCGTCGAGCATGGTGACCAATCCGCGTCGAAGGTTATCGGTAATCCTGTACGTCCAATGATCGCCGACCGTCAGCGTCGGTGCAGGAACGGGAGGTCCAACCGGCGCGGTCGCGCAAGCGCAGACAAGCCCGAGCGCGACAACCAGGCTTGCAGAAAGAACAAAGGATCTCAAGCCTAGACATGAAGCAAACTGATACGGCATCGAGGTTCCTCTCATTCGACGTCGGTGATTGCGCCAACACTGGCGGTGGATACGAGCTTCATGTATTTGGCGAGCACGCCCCGGGTATAGCGCGGCTTGGGCGCTCGCCACGCGCTTCGGCGGCGGTCGAGCTCAGCATCGTCGACTTCGAGTTGAATGAGTCGCTTGCTCGCATCGATGGTGATGCTGTCGCCCTCCTTGACCAGCGCGATCGTGCCGCCGACGAACGCTTCAGGCGCGACATGGCCGACCACCATGCCCCATGTTCCTCCGGAAAAGCGTCCGTCGGTGATGAGGCCCACGCTTTCGCCGAGGCCCTGCCCGATCAATGCCGAAGTCGGCGCCAACATTTCCCGCATGCCGGGTCCACCCTTGGGGCCCTCGTAGCGAATCACCATTATGTCGCCGGCCTGGATTTTTTTCGCCATGATGGCGTCCAGCGCTTCAGGCTCAGAATCAAAGACGCGAGCCGGGCCGGTGATCGATGTCGACTTCAAGCCCGTGACCTTCGCGACGCAACCCTCGGATGCAAGGTTTCCGCGAAGGATCGCGAGATGCCCTTGCGGGTACACTGGATTGCTCCACGGGCGGATCACCTCCTGATCCGGTCTTGGCTCGTCGGGCAATTCCGCCAGCTCGTCGGCGAGGATCTTGCCGGTAATGGTCATGCACTCGCCATCGATGAGTCCGTGCACGAGCAGCATCTTGAGAACCTGCGGCACACCGCCCGCGGCGTGAAAATCGGTCGCGACGAAGCGTCCGGAAGGCTTGAGCTCGCAGAGCACCGGCACGCGCTGACGCACTCGCTCGAAATCATCGATCGTCCATTGCACACCCGCTGCTGCGGCGATCGCCAGGTAATGCAGGACGGCGTTGGTCGAGCCGCCTGTGGCCATCACCAGCGCGACTGCGTTTTCGATCGATGCTCGGGTGATGATGTCGCGCGGCTTCAGGTTGCGAGAGATCGCATCGGCGAGCACGCGCGCCGATGCCGCTGCGCTGTCCGCCTTCTCGGGATCCGGTGAAGCAAGTTGCGAGCTGCCGAGCAGGCTCATTCCCAGCGCCTCGAACGAGGACGACATGGTGTTGGCGGTGTACTGCCCGCCGCAGGCCCCGACCGTGGGGCAAGCGTTCTTTTCGATGCCCTCGAAATCCTCCTTCGACATCTTGCCCGCGCTGAATGCGCCGACCGCCTCGAACGGGCTCACGATCGTGAGCTTTTCGCCTTTCCAGAATCCGGGTTTGATCGTGCCGGCGTACACGAAAATCGCGGGCACATTCATGCGCGCCATCGCCATCATTGCGCCGGGCATGTTCTTGTCGCAGCCCCCGACGCACAGCACGCCATCCATGCACTGACCCATCACCGCCACCTCGACCGCATCGGCAATTACTTCGCGCGACACAAGCGAATATTTCATGCCTTCCGTGCCCATTCCGATCCCATCAGTCACCGTCGGAAATCCGAAGACCTGGGGCTTGGCGCCGGCCGCTGTCAACGCCGCCATGGCGCGGTCGACCAACGGCTGAATGCCGGCATTGCAGGGATTCATCGTCGAATGTCCATTGGCGACCCCGACGATCGGTTTGTCGAAATCACCGTCGTCGAAGCCCACTGCGCGCAACATGGCGCGATTCGGCGAACGAGCGATGCCTTGCGTGATGATCCTGCTACGGCGATTGAACGACATGGAGGCCTCGCTTCGGTGCCTGCGTATAATCGATTAATTCTAGCAAAAGCGTCTCACTTCCATCCCGGCGTCATGCCACACGCGTTGGTACATCCCCAATTCGATCCGGTCGCGTTTCAGCTCGGTCCACTCGCGGTGCGCTGGTATGGGCTCATGTACCTGGTGGGCTTCGTACTTTTCGTTGTGCTTGGGAAGTATCGCGCGCGGCAGAATCTTCTGACCGGCTGGCATCCTCGCGATGTCGACGACATGCTCTTCTACGGCGTCTTCGGCGTCATTCTGGGGGGGCGGCTCGGTTACGTGCTTTTCTACAAGCCCGCCTATTACTTCGCCCATCCCTTGGAAATATTCGCCTTGTGGCAAGGCGGCATGAGTTTCCACGGCGGCTTTCTGGGTGTGCTTGTCGCGCTCGCCTTGTTCGCGCGCAATAGGGACAAGCGATGGCTCGAGGTCACCGATTTCGTTGCACCGCTGATCCCGCTCGGACTGGCTGCGGGACGGCTTGGCAATTTCATCAATGGAGAGCTTTGGGGCAGACCGACCGACCTTCCATGGGGGATGGTATTTCCGCAGATCGACGCACAGCCTCGGCACCCTTCGCAACTCTACGAGGTGGGTCTCGAAGGTCTGCTGCTGTTCGCCATACTGTGGCTCTACGCACGTCGCAAAAGACCTTTGGGTGCCGTGTCCGGCGCCTTCCTGATCGGCTATGGAAGCTTTCGATTCATCGTCGAGTTCGCGCGCGAGCCTGACAATTTTCTCGGCTTGCTTGCGCTCGGATGGACGATGGGACAGTGGCTGTCGCTGCCAATGATAATCGCCGGCTTGGCGTTGATGATATGGTCATACCGGCACGCGCGCCGGTCAGAGCCCACCATCGTGGGTTAGTCGATGCGGCTAATCGATGCGGCGGTAGTCGCCGTCGAGAACGCGCCGGCTCATGCCTGCCGCCTGAGTTGCCAGTGGAACCCCCAGATTGAATGGCAATGAAAGTAGCGTGAGCGCGATCAAGTCGGAGACAATCCCGGGAAGGATGAGGAGTAGCGCCGCGAGCACTTTGCGTCCGCTGTCCAGCAATCCCCGCAACAGTGGCTGATCACCACGCAGCGCTGCCAGGTTCTTCTCGCGGAACGTCACGATCTCGTGTCGCAGCAAAAGCGAGCCCGCTATTGCGGATGCGAGCAACCAGGCTACCGTAGGAATGCCGGTCCAGCGTGCGAAGCGCACGGTTGCGAGGACGTCCAGCACCGGGAAAATCAGTACAATCAACATCACGATAAAACGCATGGAAACTCCTTGTCGAGCACCGCAGCGCAATCGCATTTGCTCGTGCTGACGACGGTCCCCGAACGGGCCATCGCGGAAGCGCTCGCGCGCGAACTGCTCGCTGCCCGTCTGGCCGCGTGCATCCATATCGGCGCGACGGTGCGTTCACTCTATCACTGGCAGGGACAAATCGAAACTGCCGATGAGACGCCGGTCGCCATCAAGACAAGCGCTGGACTGTACTCACGGGTCGAGACGGCGATCAGGGCACGGCACCCCTACGAACTTCCGGAGATCGTCGCTGTCCCCATCACGCATGGTCTGCCAGAGTATCTCGACTGGATCGCCGGCGAGACTCTCGCGCCATAAAGCGTTCCTTTGGCGCGCCTTGGCGGCGACGGCGATGATCGCGCTGCCTGCGTTCTCTCAGGTCAATCCGCTTCCGCCGGATCGGGCCTTCCGCTTCACTGCGCGAGCACTCAATCCGCAAACGATCGAAGCCAGATTCGCGATTGCCGACGGCTACTATCTTTACCGCGACAAGATCCGCTTCACCGCGCAACCCGTCACGGCCGGGCTGAGCGTGCCGCCATTACCCCAAGGGAAACCCAAGGAGGACCCATTTTTCGGACGGGTGGAGACCTACCGCGGCAGCCTGGTGGTTAATCTGACGCTCAAGGATGCGGCCATCGGACAGAACATCGTGATCCAGGCGGAGTCCCAGGGATGCGCGGACATCGGCATCTGCTATCCCCCACAGGTTCAGCAGGCCACGGTACCCATTCGAGCCGCCAACGCCGCCCCGGCCCGTCCTGACGAATCAAGAAAATCGTGGTTCGATTGAAAGTGAGCGCTGGCTTTCGATCTGCCGCGACCCCATTATGAAGAAGGGCCGTTGGGCCGTTTTATTGGGCGCGACTGTCATTGCATTGGCGGCCGGCCTGTATCTGGGCATGCGTTCCCAGTCAGACAATGCTTCCGATGCCTCAACGCTGCTCGCCCTTTCCCTCCCTGATACGGCAGGAAAGTCCCAGCCTCTGGGCCAGTGGAGAGGAAAGGTGTTGGTGGTAAATTTCTGGGCAACCTGGTGCGTACCGTGCCGCGAGGAAATGCCTCAATTCATCAAGGCTCAGCAGGAGTTCGGGCCCCAAGGGTTGCAGTTTGTGGGCATCGCCGTGGACGACGCAGACAAGGCTGAACGGTTCGCGAAGGAGCTTGGTCTCAACTACCCTGTCCTTGTTGGCGGGTTTGGGGCTATAGAGCTCTCGCGAACGCTCGGAAACAGGGTGGTTGCGCTTCCTTTCACCATTTTTGTGGACCGCCACGGTAATGTGTCGCACACCCAACTGGGCCCGGTCAGGCCCGACCAATTGTCGAGTATTGTGTCGAAGCTCCTCTAATTTCCGGTCCGGCGTTGCAGATCGAGGCTTGTTGCCCTCCAGCCCACGGCCTTCTAAGCTACCACTTGCTTGCCTAGGGTGCTGGGCATTATTTAATGGCAGAGCTGATGCGGCTCTCGCCGTATTAATAGACAACCTTCTGCATCTGCGGCAAACTGGCCCTATATATCAACAATTCGGGCTTCTCGCTCACCCGAGAGCGCTCTCGCATGGATCTCCGCAAGCTGAAGTCACTCATCGAATTATTCGAGAGTTCCGGTATCGGTGAATTGGAGATCTCGGAAGGCGAAGAACGCGTCCGAATTACGCGCGCTCCCGTAACCGGAGGGCAGTCTCTCGTGGCACAAGGGTCAGCGCAAGCCCAGCCCATGGGTACTGGGGCGCAAGGCCCTGGCATGGGCGCACAAGCAGCGGCCCCATCCCCGGAACCCGAAGGTCACGCCGTCAAATCACCGATGGTCGGCACCTTCTATCGCGCGGGCGCCCCTGGATCTAAACCCTTCATCGAAGTGGGAGACACGGTTCAAGTGGGCGATACGCTGTGCATCATCGAGGCGATGAAGCTGATGAACGAAATCGAGGCGGACAAGGCCGGGGTCGTCAAGGCAATCCTGGCTGAGAATGGCCAAGCTGTGGAATACGGCCAGCCGCTGGTAGTCATCGGTTGATAGTCACAGGGGTCCTGCGCTCCTCGTGAGCGTAGCGCCGTCGGTACATCCGCACACGTGGCAACCAAGACTGCCGGCCAGCTGTTCGATAAGGTGCTGATCGCCAATCGTGGCGAGATCGCGCTGCGAATCCAGCGGGCTTGCCGAGAACTGGGCATCAAGACGGTAGTCGTCCACTCGGAGATCGATGCCGACGCCAAGTACGTCCGGCTGTCCGACGAATCCGTCTGCATCGGCCCGGCGTCCTCCGCCCTGAGTTATCTCAATATCCCGGCGATCATCAGCGCCGCCGAAGTTACCGATGCCCAAGCCATCCATCCGGGTTACGGTTTTCTGTCGGAGAACGCGGATTTCGCTGAAAAAGTGGAAAAAAGCGGATTCGTATTCATCGGACCGCGCCCCGACACCATCCGGCTCATGGGCGACAAGGTCAGCGCCAAAGTGGCGATGACCAAGGCGGGTGTGCCCTGCGTCCCGGGGTCCGAAGGCGCTTTGCCGGATGATCCAAAAGAAATCGTGAGAGTCGCGCGTACCGTCAAGTACCCCGTCATCATCAAGGCTGCGGCCGGGGGAGGAGGCCGTGGCATGCGCGTCGTGCACACCGAAGCCGCACTGCTGCCGGCAGTGAGCCTCACCCGCGCCGAAGCGAACGCCGCCTTCGGCAACCAGACGGTCTACATGGAGAGGTACCTCGACAATCCTCGACACATCGAGATACAGGTCCTCGCCGACGAGCACAAGAATGCGGTGTACCTCTTTGAGCGCGATTGTTCGATGCAACGGCGTCACCAGAAGATCATCGAAGAAGCCCCCGCGCCCGGCATTCCCATGCGTCTTCTCGAACGCATCGGCGAGCGCTGCGCCGAGGCGTGCCGCAAGATCGGCTATCGCGGTGCCGGCACCTTCGAGTTCCTTTTCCAGGAAGAACAGTTCTACTTCATCGAAATGAACACACGTATCCAGGTCGAACACCCGGTGACGGAGCTCGTTACCGGGATCGACATCGTGCAGCAGCAGATTCGCGTCGCCGCGGGGCAGAAGCTGGTCTTTCGTCAGCGGGAAATTGCGCGCCGAGGCCATGCCATCGAATGCCGTATCAACGCAGAGGATCCGGAGACTTTTGTACCCTCCCCCGGGCGCATCACTTCGTATCACGCGCCGGGAGGCCCTGGCATCCGCGTCGACTCTCACGTCTATCAAAACTACCTCGTTCCTCCCAATTACGATTCGATGGTCGGCAAAGTGATCGCCTACGGCGATACTCGACAGCAAGCGATCGCGCGCATGCGCATCGCGCTCTCCGAAATGGTGGTCGAAGGCATCAAGACCAATATTCCGTTGCACCAGGATTTGCTGCTCGATGACTCATTCCTGCGCGGCGGGACGTCGATCCATTACCTCGAGGAGCGCATGGCCAAACGCAAGGCGTAGGAGTGACGAATGGGTCTCGTCGCCGTGCGCTTCGACACTGGCGGAGAGGTCGCCGATCGATGGGGGGACGCATTGCTCGATGCGGGAGCAATCGCTGTCGATGTCGCCGAAGCGCCCTCAGTGCCTGATGTGCAAATGGTGCTCGAAACAGAACCGGAACAGGTATTGCCCCACTGGAAAGGCGCGCGACTCACGGCGCTCTTCGAGGCGGACGCAGACATCGACGCAGCAATCGCCCGTGCCGAGGCGGCCATCGGACAAAGGCTGGCGCCGCACGTGATCGAAGCGATTCGAGAAGACGATTGGGTGCAGCGTTCGCGAGATCAGTTTCGCCCCGTCCGCGTTACCGAGCGAATCTGGATCGTGCCGTCGTGGTGCAAGCCGGTCGAACCCTCCGCCGTGAATATCACGATCGATCCGGGGCTTGCCTTCGGCACCGGAACCCATCCCTCGACGCGTCTGTGCATCCGCTGGCTCGATGCAAATCTACGACGGGATGCGTCGGTGCTCGACTACGGCTGCGGGTCGGGCATCCTTGCCATCACGGCGGCTCTGCTCGGAGCCGGATCAGTGACGGGGATCGACATCGACCCGCAGGCGCTCAATGTGATCCGTCACAACGCGCGTGTAAACGCGGTGCGCGGGCGTTTCATGCGACCGCGCAGCCTGAAGCCGAGATCATTCGACGTCGTGGTCGCGAACATCCTTGCCCGTCCCCTGGATCGACTCGCCCCGCAGTTCGCGCGCCGGGTGCGGATCGGCGGCAGCGTCGTCCTTAGCGGCATCCTGGCGGCACAGGCTCCAGCGCTCGTCCAGGTCTATGCTCGGTGGTTTAATATCGGAATCTGGGGCGGGGAGGATGGATGGGTCGCGCTGGCCGGAAGCCGCAGGAATGAGCATGGCCGCTGAAGAGAAATACACTCGCTGTCCCGGCTGCAAGACGATCTTCCGCGTGACGCCCCAGCAGCTCACGATACGTTCGGGGCAGGTGCGATGCGGTCACTGTCAAAGCGTATTCGACGGTGTTGCGGCGCTGATTTCGCTTGCCCCCCGGCCCCGCGAAGAGCCGGAGCCAGACGAGATAGCGCTCGGGCCTCCGACGGTCACTCTGCGCAGCGCGCAAGCGCTCAAGCCTGCGCCGGAGCGTCCCGCCGAGCATGCCGAGCGCGGCGCCAAGACCGCGTCGGTTGCCGAGACGCAGCAGGATGAGGCGGTTTATGCTGATCGCTTCGCGCAGCAGGAAAAAAAAGAACGCGGGCGTTTGCCCACCTGGTTGTACGCGGCATCGCTTCCTATCCTGGTTCTAACCCTCGCCGCTCAGACCCTTTTTCACTTTCGCGACGCTCTCGCGGCTCACTGGCCGGCCACCAAGCCGGCCTTGCTCAGGTTTTGCGTCCTGGCACATTGCCAAGTAAAGCCGTTGCAGGATATAGCGGCGATTTCCATAGAAGCTTCCGATCTGCAAGCAGACCCCGCGCATCGGGGCTTGCTGATTCTTACATCCACCATACGAAATCGCGCGCCTTTTGCGCTTGGCTATCCCTATCTGGAGTTGACGCTGTCGGACACGCAGGAGCAAGTCGTGGTGCGACGTGCTTTTGCACCTCAGGACTACCTCAGTGGCGCCTCGGATTCAAGCAGCGGTCTCGCGGCCAACAGCGAGCTCGCTATCAGACTTTTTATCGACGCCAGTGCAACCTCGCAGGCGGGCTACCAGCTGTATCTTTTCTATCCCTGAACCCAGGGAAGGCCGGCCTTGCGCCAGCCTCCCAAGGTGCCGCGATGGGATTCACGATCCTTATCGCCTTCGAAACCTTCGAGAACGTTGAACGCCATCGCGTACCCAGCTGCCCTGGCTGCCCGTGCCGCCGAATCGGAACGTTGGCCGCTGCGGCACAGAAAGAGCACCGGGGCATTGGCGTCGGGGCAGCGCTGTCGTAACTCATCCAGAAAGGTCGTATTCCGCGCTCCGTCGGGATAGGTGTTCCATTCGATAAGAAAGCTTCCCGGAACACGACCGACATAATCCCATTCGGGGTGCGTCCGCACATCGATAAGCTTGGCGCCGGGCACGGCCGAGAGAAGCAAATGCGCCTCGCTGGGCGTTACCGCACCAAAATATGGCAGCGCGCGAATTGCGGCACGTTGCTGCGCTGCATCAAGGGTGTCTTTGACAGTGTCGGTCATAGCATGGCCATCGAACGATTAAATAATTGTCAGCAAGGTTGCCGCCACCGGTCTCGATTGTCTCCCATGCGCCTTTGCCGTGGGCGCCTGAGGCGTTGCCTAGTATAGACCGCAGCTCGACACTCAAAGTTAAACTGGCGTTCCATGCTGCACCACCGCGAGGCTGGTTGCCTCATCGGGTTCCCGTTTTGGTGCACCGGCGCTACCATAACGCTGGAATACTATCCAAAAAGCGTCATCAGGCCCCGTGCCGGGATGCCGCTTTTTATGGCATAGTTTCTGCTTTTCGTTCGTTCGCCAGTAATCCCCGCCTTTGCATCTAGTTTCCATCGCCTCAATGTCTATCCCCATCAGGAGAAACGTATGGCTTCACCCGCCGATGTACTGAAGACTCTTAAGGACAAGGAGGTCAAGTTTGTCGACCTGCGCTTTACCGACACCCGAGGCAAGGAGCAGCACGTGCAGGTGCCGGCCAAGATGTTCACGCAGGACAAATTCGACAACGGCCATGCCTTTGACGGTTCATCGATTGCCGGATGGAAGAGCATCGAGGCTTCCGACATGCTGCTCTCGCCGGATGCCGATACGGCTCGCATCGATCCGTTTACCGATGAAACGACGCTCAATATCACCTGCGACGTCGTCGAGCCGTCCGATGGCAAGGGCTATGACCGCGACCCCCGCTCGCTCGCCAAGCGCGCCGAGGCGTATCTCAAGTCGACAGGCCTCGGCGACACTGCTTACTTCGGACCCGAACCCGAATTCTTCATCTTCGATTCGGTTACCTGGAACGTGGACATGTCGGGCTGCCACGTGAAGATCGAATCCGAAGAAGCGCCGTGGTCGAGCGGCAAGGATTTCGAAGGCGGCAACATGGCGCATCGAGCGGCGGTCAAGGGCGGCTACTTCCCGGTTCCGCCGATCGATACACTGCAGGACATCCGCAACGCGATTTCGCTGGCCCTTGAGGAGCAAGGAGTCGAAGTCGAGGTGTTTCACCATGAAGTCGCCGCGGCGGGGCAAAACGAGATCGGCACCAAATTCAATAGCCTGGTCAAGCGCGCGGATTGGATGCAGATCCTCAAGTACACCGTCCACATGGTCGCCCATTCTTACGGCAAGACGGCGACCTTCATGCCCAAGCCGATCGTGGGTGACAACGGGTCCGGAATGCACGTCCACCAGTCGGTGTGGAAGGGTGGTCAGAATCTGTTTGCAGGCAACGGCTATTCGGGCTTGTCGGAACTCGCGCTCTATTACATCGGTGGAGTGATCAAGCATGCCAAGGCGCTGAACGCAATTACCAACCCGGGCACGAATTCATACAAGCGACTGGTTCCCGGCTTCGAGGCGCCGATCAACCTGGCTTACTCGGCGCGCAATCGTTCCGCGGCGTGTCGGATTCCCTACGTCAGCAATCCCAAGGCACGCCGAGTCGAGGTGCGTTTTCCCGACCCGACGGCGAATCCCTATCTCGCTTTTGCCGCCATGCTCATGGCCGGGCTCGACGGCGTGCAGAACAAGATCCATCCGGGCGACCCGATCGACAAGAATCTCTACGACCTCCCGCCCGAAGTTGCGGCAAAAGTCCCGCATCCGTGCGCTTCGCTGGAAGAAGCGCTCGAGAATCTCGAGAGCGATCATGAATTTCTGATCCGCGGCGGCGTGTTCTCGAAGGACATGCTCGACGCCTACATCGCGCTCAAGATGGAAGAGGTCCAGCGTTTCCGGATGACGACTCATCCGGTCGAGTTTGAGATGTACTACAGCTTGTAAGCGTCATCGCGCTCGGGAACGACGGATCGGTCATGGTGCGCCGATTCCGTCGCCTCAGCCCGCCGTGGCGGCTTTTTGATACACTGCGTCGCCATGGCCTTCACCGCCTATCTCTCTGTTGCAAGGTGGTGCGTGTGCGCCACCTGCTGGTGCGCAGCACTGACATTCGCGGCAGCGACCAACGCAGAGATCTGCAAGTACATCGACCTCGAGGGCAACGTGCATTACACCAACGTTGCGCCCGAGAAAGGATGGAAGAAGCTCTCGTGCGGTGTTGGCGAGGAAACGGGGCGCTCGTCAGCCGGCAAGGCATCGCCCACCCCGGCCGCTTTCCCGAAGGTCGACGCCGATACCCAGAAAACGCGCGACGATGTGCGCCGTCGCGTGCTGAAGGACGAGCTTGTCACCGAAGAGAAATTGCTGGCCGAAGCGCGTGTCGCGTATGGCGATGGGGCACCCAAGCCGCTTGCCGAAGAACAGGCGGACGCGCAGAAATATGCGGATCGTCTTTCGCGACTGCGGCAAGCCGTGAGCCTCCACGAAAAGAACATCGAAGCGTTGCGCAAGGAACTCGCCGCATTACGTTGAAGCGTTTCGCGTCATGACGCAGGCGCGGATATTGCTAGTTTGGTCGCGGCACCTTCGGTGACACGCGATGGCCGTCCAGCCGCTTTATTTTCCCGTGGAAAGTGAATCCGCCAATTATCCCGGGCTTGAACTACTGGCGACGGCGGTTCTGCTATTGTCCGACGATCTGCATGTTCGATACGCCAATCCGGCGGCGGAAAATCTGTTCGAGCTCTCCAGGCGGCAACTCGCCGGACAAGCCGCGCGACAGCTCTTTGGCGACGCGCCGGCGCTGTTCCAGGCGATAGGCAAGGCGCTCGGCAACGGCGCTTCGTATACCGAGCAGGAGCTCGAGCTTGCGGTGGCCGGCAAGTCGCGTCTGCACCTGTCATGCACCGTTTCGGTCGTCGATACACCGGCTGCGACGTTGCTCCTGGAGTTCCGTCACATCGACCAGCAGCTCAAGATCGCGCGCGAAGAGCGGCTTCTGGAGCAACAGCAGGCCAACCGCGATTTGATTCGAGGTCTCGCGCACGAAATCAAGAATCCGCTCGGCGGCATCCGCGGCGCTGCCCAGCTACTCGAGCGCGAGCTCGATCGCCCGCCGTTGATCGAATACACCCAGGTCATCATCGGCGAGGCGGACCGGCTGCAGACACTGGTCGACCGCATGCTTACGCCGCATCGGTTGCCGAAGTACCGAAGGACCAATATCCACGAAATACTCGCCAGGGTCGGCAGCGTGGTCCACGTCGAATTCCCACGCATCTCGATCGAGTCCGATTTCGACATAAGCCTGCCCGAATTCGACGCCGATCCGGAACAACTCACGCAGGCAGTCTTCAATGTCGTGCGCAACGCCGCGCAGGCGCTCAACGGAAATTCAAGGAATCCCACCATTCGCCTGACCACCCGCGTTGCGCGCGGAGTAACGCTCGCCAAGCGGCGCCACCGTCTCGCGCTCGCGTTATCGATCGAAGACAACGGACCGGGAGTTCCGGAGGCGATACGCGACAAGATCTTCTTTCCACTGGTGTCGGGGCGCGAAGGCGGAACCGGATTGGGGCTGACCATCGCGCAAACCTTCATTGCCCAGCACAACGGCGCAATCGACTGCGAGAGCACGTCTGGGAGCACCGTGTTTACCATTCTTTTGCCGCTGGAGTTCAACCGCAGTAACGCGTAGATTGCGAGCGATGGCATGCATGCGTACGATGACCATGAAATCTGGGAAGATGCGGCAATGAAAGCGGTGTGGATTGTCGATGATGACCGTTCCATCCGCTGGGTTCTGGAAAAGGCGCTGGCTCGGGAAGGCATCCCGTTCAAGTCCTTCGCTTCGGTCATCGAAGTGATGCAGGCACTGCAGCACGGTTCTCCACCGCAGGTGCTCGTTTCGGACATCCGCATGCCGGGTGAATCGGGACTGACGTTGCTCAACAAGATCAAGGAGCGACATCCGCGCGTGCCGGTGATCATCATGACGGCTTATTCCGACCTGGATAGCGCCGTCGCTGCCTTCCAGGGCGGTGCCTTCGAGTATCTTTCGAAACCCTTTGACGTCGACGACGCAATTGCGCTGATTCGCCGCGCCAGCGCCGACGTGGCGCCACGGACGCCGACGGTGCATTCCGGTGACGGCGCTCCCGAGATCCTGGGGCAGGCGCCGGCGATGCAGGAAGTTTTCAGGGCGATCGGCAGGCTCTCGCAATCGCATGCAACGGTTCTGATCACCGGCGAATCGGGCACCGGCAAGGAGCTCGTCGCTCGGGCGCTGCATCGCCACAGCCCCCGCGCGACCGGACCGTTCGTTGCCATCAATACTGCGGCGATACCCAAGGATCTTCTGGAGTCGGAACTCTTCGGTCACGAGCGGGGCGCCTTCACCGGCGCACAGAGCGCTCGCCGCGGACGCTTCGAGCAGGCTGAAGCAGGGACCTTTTTCCTCGATGAGATCGGCGACATGCCGCCTGATCTCCAGGTGCGGCTGCTACGGGTGCTGGCCGACGGCGAGTACTATCGAGTCGGCGGGCACGCGCCACTCAAAGCCAACGTGCGCATCATTGCCGCAACGCATCAGAACCTCGAAGAGCGGGTGCGGCAGGGGCTCTTCCGCGAAGATCTGATGCACCGCCTCAACGTCGTGCGGCTGCGGCTGCCGCCGTTGCGGGAACGATCGGATGACGTTGCACCCCTGGCCAGACAATTTTTGCAAAAGAGCGCGCGCGAGCTTGGAGTTGAGCCCAAGCTGCTCACCGATTCCGCGCTCAAGGTGCTGGCGACGTTCGCGTTCCCCGGGAATGTGCGGCAGCTGGAGAACATCTGTCATTGGCTCACCGTCATGGCGCCGGCGCAGAAGATCGACGTCGGCGATCTGCCGCCCGAAGTGCGCGCCGCGGGTGGCGCACACGGGGACGACAGCACTTGGCAACAGGTGCTCGATCGGGAACTCGCGCAGGCACTGGCCCGCGGCGAGAAGGCGGTAGGAGACCGGCTCGAAAAGGAATTCGAGCGTACGCTCATTCTGAGGGCGCTCGCGCACACGGGCGGGCACCGGATGGAGGCGGCGCACTGGCTGGGTTGGGGACGTAATACGCTCACCCGCAAGATCAAGGAATTGAAGCTCGACGCGGACAAGCGCTAACGGCGGCTTCCTTGGAATGTTGCGGAGGCTGTCAGCGTGCCGCGTGCTCGCGACTCGCCACGCACGATCCCGCGCTTTGCGCGGGTCCCTCGCCGCGGGCTCGCGCGGCTACTACCTCATGGGCAGCGCGGCAGGCGATGCGAGTGAACGCTCGACCATTTCCTCGATCACAATGTCTGGCTTGAGGCGATCGACGAGTGCAGGATTGATCTGCGCCGACGACACGAAAGTCGAGCGTGCGAAATTCTCCGCCAACATCGGAATCAGTGGAATCGCGTTCGAATCCCGGTAGACGAGCGCGGTGTAGCGTGACGCATCAGCGCATCGATTGACGTAGATTTCCAAATCGGTTTCAGCAGTGATCTCAAGTTGCGCGCAGCGCGTCTGCGGCGTTGCCAAGATCTTGCCCAGCGGAGCAATGTCATCTTCCTGTAGCTCCTTCGGCAATCCAAGCATCTGCGCCAGATCGCCGCCGTAGTAGTCTACCCCCGCGACGTAGGGAGGCCGCACCGCCGGGGCCATGCTCAGTCCGGGAACGAGCCGCATCGCTTCGTCCATCACTTCCGTATAGCCGACCATGGCACCGAGATAATTCCAGTGCGAGTCGGTCTGATAATAGACTCGCTCTCGCCCTTTGGCGACCTGCAATGGCGCTCGCAAATCGATGAAATGGAGTTCCGGATACTTGGCAAGATCGGCGGCGATGCGGTCGAGCGAAGTGGTTCCGTCTTTCGAGGCGGTGGCCCACTCCGGCAGAAACTCCGGATACACCGAATACTTCTCAGGCACGATGACCACCAGAAACGCTATGCCGCGGCTGTCAAGGAATGCGTTGCGCTTGAGCAGCTCCTCGCGCAACGCAACGATCTGGGAGTCGCTCAAGGGGTCGATTCCCCGGTACCAGCGATCAAGGGCTTTGCTGTCCTCTCCTTTGAAGTAAAGCCATCCCGATTTGCCGATGAGGACCTTGGATACCGGCGAGACGCCGAACACGACCGCCTTGGCAAAGTGATCAAGCTTGACCAGCGGAGCGCGCAGCCCGAAGCGGTCGTCAAAAAAGCGCTCGAAACGCGCTGGATAGTCGCTCAGCGCCGCGCGCGTTTGCGGCCATTGCGGTGCCTGCGCTACCTGCCGGTTCTCGAACGTAGGGGGCTCTTCGCCCGGCTTTCGGAAAGCGCCGAACAACGCGGTAACGATCAGCGCCAAGAACAGCGTCGAAAGTGCCAGCCCGAACCACGCCGGCCGTGGGCGATCCGGCAGATAAGCGCTGGGCTCGAGCGTCATTCTCAGAAGCGAAAGTAGATGAATGGATTGTACGTGCCTGCCGCAAGATAGGCGCACGACGCGACGAGCACTGCAGCGAGCCAGAGCCATTCGGCCACGAACGATACAGCATGCAGGAATGGATGGGCCTTGGCGCTCATGTCGATCCGTGCCGCGAGCGCGCGCCCCAGCGGCATCGATCCGACGACCGCCGCGGCCAGCGTCGTCGCGGCCAAGGGGTCGAGATACATCAGCAGCGGATAGGTAAGCCTGGTGGTAGCGCCTTGGCCCGATAGAGCGACGAAAAATGCGCCAGCGTGAGCAAGCGTTTCGCAGCGGAAAAGAACCCAGCCTCCGATCACTGCTGCCAGCGCATAGGCGTGTCGTAGTGGCCGCCAGGCTCGCTCGAGAGCGGAGCTTAAGCTTGCGCGCTCGATGATCAGAAATATGCCGTGCCAGATGCCCCACAGGATGAACGTCCAGTTTGCGCCATGCCAGAGGCCACAGAGCAGGAACACGATCACCAGATTGAGGTACGAGCGTGCCTTGCCTCGCTGGTTTCCACCCAGAGGAATGTACAGGTAGTCGCGGAAGAAGGTCGAAAGCGAGATGTGCCAGCGCCGCCAGAATTCGCGGATCGATTGCGAGACGTATGGATAGTTGAAGTTTTCGAGAATGCGAAAGCCGAACATGCGCATGAGACCGATCGCCATATCGGAATAGCCGGAGAAATCGAAATAGATCTGCAAGGTGTAGCAACCGAGTCCGAGCCACGCTGCCGGGGAGTTCAATTCCTGCGGCGCGATCGCAAAGATCGGGTCGGCGATGCCACCGAGGGTGTTGGCGATCAGGACCTTCTTGCCGAGGCCCAGAATGAAGCGCCGCACTCCTTCGGCGAAGTCGGCAAAGCGTCTTTCGCGCCGCGCGATCTGAGCGGCGATGTCCTTATAGCGGATGATCGGTCCGGCGATCAGCTGGGGAAACAGCAGGATGTAGAGCGCGAAGCTGGCAACGCGGCGCTGCGCGTCGGCGTTGCGCCGGTAGATGTCGACCAGATACGAGATGGAATGAAAGGTGAAAAACGAGATGCCCAGCGGCAGCGGAATCGCAGCGAGCGCGACCGTTCCCCACTGAAGCGCCTTGGCTGCCCCATCGAAGTTGGCGATCGCGAAATTGGCGTATTTGAACACCGCCAGTAGCGTGAGGTTTGTCGCAACACCCAGCGCGAGCCAGCGCCGGCGCGCGGATCGTGCGCCCGCATCGCCGATCCTTCTTCCCATTTCCCAGTTGAATCCGACCGAAGCGAGTACCAGCGCCACATACGTTCCTTCGCCCCAAACGTAGAAGGCGATGCTGGCGACCACCAGGGAGGCGTTACCGAAACGGCGCGGCAACGCGAAATAGGTCGCCAGCACCAGCGGCAGGAACAGGAACAGGAAAATCGGCGACGCGAATACCATGGCGCGGTTTCTCGCGCCGCGCAGTGTAGCAGCAGGATGGCTGCTGCTTCCTGGGATGCTACTCGGGTCGAGGCTGGCCGCGGTCTGCTAGCGCGACTCGAGCCCTCTCGCTGTTCGCGCTGCGGCCTCCTGACCGGATCATTGAACCGCAGCGGCGCACGTCGGCCGCCAGCCGCGACTCGCAATTCCCCGTCGATCCCCACGCTGCGCGTGGGGCCCCGCGCCGGGGTCTCGCGCCGCGGCCTCCTACGCCGGGATCATTGAACCGACGCGTCGCGCGTCGGCCGCCAGCCGCGTCGGCCTCCTTGTACACGAATTGATCTGCGCACGATCAGTGTCGGCCTTCTGCTCGCGACTCGCCACGCGCGATCCCGCGCTTCGCGCGGGTCCCTCGCCGCGGGCTCGCGCGGCTACATCACGGTCGCTCGCATCCCCGCGCTTCGCGCGGGGCCCCTGCTCCCTGTTCGCCCGTCTACTGCGGGTATCCGCCCTTGGGAGGAAGCGTGGGTTGCGCCGTTTGAGTGACGGGGGTCGGCTCAGGCGTTGCAGGTCCCGGGACGCGCCCCACCGGCGTATTCCGGGGTGGAGGTGTTTTGGGATATCCCGCGTCGCTGAGCATTCCCTGCCAGCGCGTCTCGTTGAATCCGACGGCGTACTGGTCTCCCACCTGGAGCGCCGGCGCATCGAGCCCACCGGTGAGTTTTTTCAACTTGTCGGCGCCATCGCTCTGTCCGACATCAACGACCGTGTGTGGAACGCCACGCTTATTCAAGACTCCCTGAGCGGTATCACAGATCACGCCGCAGCCAAAGCTGTAGAGCGTCACGGGATAGCGCTCTTGAGCTTGCTGTGTGGCGAAGGAAAGGGCGCTGGTTTCGATACTGTTGGCGCCAACGCGCTTCGCCTGTGCTTCCTTGGCCGTCGGCGGAGGCGGCTTGTCGGAATAGACAACGCGACCGTCAACGTCGATGTATCGATATACCTGTTGCGTCTGCGCTTGCACCGTGGCGGTGACGATGCCCAACAGCACCGCTATGCCCAACGCGGCTCGGGGTCGGCAGGTTACGCTACCCATGGCGCCCTCCCTTCAAAGGTCCACGCATTATGACACGGACATAGCATTATGCCGCAACAGCGCGTCAATTTGGGGTAGCCGCCCACGAAAGGCAACGAAGGACTCCAAAGCCGGCCGGCTACCTCCCCTGGCCAGCACCTCGTCCCGGAAGCGCGCGCCGGTGGCGGCTGAGAGCACGCCGTGCTCCTCGAACAGGCTGTAGGCGTCAGCCGACAGCACCTCGGCCCACTTGTAGCTGTAATAGCCAGCGGCGTATCCACCGGCGAAGATGTGGCTGAAAGCGTGGGTGAGACCGCGGTCATCAGCCGATCTCGGTACGACGGCGACCTCCTCGCGGACGGCCGCAGCGAGCTGCTGCGGCGTGGCTTTGGCGCGGTCGAAATGGTGATGAAGCTGCATGTCGAAGAGCGCGAATTCGAGCTGGCGAACCATCTGCATGCCACTCTGGAAATTCTTTGCGGAAAGCACCTTTTCGTACAGCGATCGAGGCAGCGACGCGCCGGTGTCGACGTGCGCGGTCATCGATTGCAGCACTTCCCATTCCCAGCAGAAGTTCTCCAGGAACTGGCTCGGCAGCTCGACGGCGTCCCATTCCACGCCCTCGAGTCCCGAGACCCCCGGCACGTCAACCCGGGTCAGCAGCAGATGCAGGCCGTGGCCGAATTCGTGGAAAAGAGTGGTGACATTGTCGTGGGTGAACAGTGCAGGCTTGCCTCCGACCGGCGCGGAGAAATTGCAGGTGAGACAGGCGACCGGATGTTGCAGGCGCTCGCCGTGCCGGCGGCGATTGACCGCGTTGTCCATCCACGCGCCGCCGCGCTTGGCCGGCCGCGCATAAAGGTCGAGGTAGAACTGGCCGACCGTTGTGCCTGAGCCGTCGATGACATCGTAGAAGCGCACCGTTGGATGCCACGCGCTCGCTCGTGACTCGCGCATCGTGACACCAAACAGCCTAGCGACGAGCGCGAACAATCCCTCAAGGACGCGATCTTCGGGAAAGTACTGTTTGACCTCCTCATCAGAGAAACTGTATCTCGCCTGGCGCAGCTTTTCCGATGCGTAGGGAATATCCCATCCGGCCAGATCATCAAGGCCAAGCTCCTCTCGAGCGAAATCGCGCAGCTCTGCCATATCGCGCTCGGCATAGGGTTTTGCTCGGCCGGCAAGATCGCGCAGGAACGAAAGCACCTCGTCGGGGCTGCGCGCCATTTTAGGAATTAGCGAAACATCGGCGAAACTGCCGTAGCCGAGAAGCGTAGCGATCTCTTCGCGCAATTCCAGGATACGGCCGATAAGCGGGGTGTTATCCCATTCCGGATTCCCGAACTCGCTCGCCCGCTGGCCGTAGGCGTGATAAAGCGTTTCACGAAGTCGACGGTCCTCCGCGTACTGCATCAGGGGGTGGTAACAGGGCATGCGCAATGAGAGCTTGAAACCCGCTTTTCCGTCGTCCTCAGCGGCCTGCCGTGCTGCCGCCATCACGTCGGCTGGTACGCCCGCCAGCGCTGCAGCATCGTCGACATAGAGTGCCCAGGCATTGGTGGCGTCGAGAACGTTGTCCTCGTAACGTGACGAGGAGAGCGCGAGTTCTTCATCGACGGCCTTGAACCGCGCTTTTTTGTCGGCTGGCAACTCGGCGCCGGATAGCCGGAAGTCTCGCAAGGTGTTCTCGATCATCCGCCGCTGTGCGGGCGCGAGGCTGGCGAACACGCTCGAGTCCGCGATCGCGCGGTAGCGCGCGAACACCCGATCATCCTGCGCAAGCTCGGTATGGAAGGCGGTGATCTTCGGCAGATTGGCGTGATAAGCCTCACGCAATGCCGGCGTATTGACGACGGCATTGAGATGGGCGACCTGGCCCCATGCGCGGTCGAGCCGGTCGAGGACGTCGGCGAGCGGGGCGACAAAATTCTCCCACGACGGCTCCACCGTCGCCGCGGTGATGTCATCGACCGTCGCGCGAGCTTCTGCGAGGAGCGTGTCCACCGCGGGACTCACATGTGGCGGCACGATTTCCGCAAAGCGAGGCAGAGCGGAGAAATCGAGAAGCGGGTTACTCATCAAAGGCTCAGTGTTCGCGTTCACGGGTCACTTGCTTTCGTTGGGTTTGAGCGTTCATCGGACCGGCGTTCGCAGCATGGCATCCAGGCGATCCAGCTCCGCGGGAGTGCCGACATTGGCCCAGGGACCGCTGTAGAGTTCCGCGCTCGCCCACCCGCGCTTTATCCAGCTCTGATAATGGGGAAGCATTTTGAGTTTCTGGCCACGAGGAAAGTCATCGAACAGCGACGTGCGGTAGAGCGCGATGTTGCCGAATGTCCATCGATTCTCGCCGTCGAGTGCGAGTCGCCCGTCTGTGAGAACAAAGTCTCCGCGGGGGTGATACGCGGGGTTCGGCACCATCACCATGTGCAGGTGCGGCGGTTCGGACGTCGCCGCCATGGCTTCAATGCGTGAGTGCAGGCCGGCATAGTGATAATCGGTGTAGATGTCAGCGCTAATGATGAGCACGATGCCGTCGCCCAAAAGCGGCAACGCGGTCGCGATGCCGCCAGCGACTTCCAGCGGAAACGCCTCTCTCGAATAGCGGATCGTCGCACCGTACGCGGCGCCGTTTGTGAGAGCGTCTTCGAGGGTCGCCGACAGGTGCGAGACATTGATGACAATGTCTTCGAAACCCGCAGCCACCAGCCGTTCGATCTGCCACACGATCAGCGGCTTGCCTCCAACCTCGAGCAGCGGTTTCGGCCGCGTTTCCGTGAGCGGAAGCATCCGCTCGCCGCGTCCGGCGGCGAGAATCATGGCGAGGGCCTTCAAAAGGTGTACCCGACCGCCGGCGCTCGCGCCTCGATCTGGTCGAGAAGTCGCGTCAGAGGAAAGAGCTCGCGATAGCGGCCGCAAGCTCGGCGAAGATACGTCATGACCCGCGGCATGTCGGCGAGATAACCATCTTTGCCGTCTCGATGGTAAAGCCTGGCGAAGATGCCCAGGACCTTCAACTGTCGCTGCACGCCCATCCACTCGAAATCTCGCCAGAACGCGGCAAAGTCATCGCTCACGCGCAAACCCGCGTCGCGCGCACGTTCCCAGTAACGCACGGCCCAGTCGAGCTCATGCTCCTCGTCCCATGCGATGTAGGCGTCGCGCAGCAAGGAAACGAGATCGTAGGTAATCGGCCCATAAACCGCGTCCTGGAAATCAAGAACGCCCGGGTTCGGGGTAGATACCATGAGGTTGCGCGAGTGGTAATCGCGGTGGACGAAGACGCTGGGCTGCGCCAGGTTGTTGTCGAGAATGCGCCGAAAGGCAGTCGCAAGTACTTCGCGCTGCGCGTCGCTAAGTCGGATACCGAGATGCTTGGCAACATACCATTCCGGAAACAAATTGAGCTCACGCTGCAGCAGCGCTTCATCGCAGCGTGGCAGAACCCCTTCGCGGCTGGAGAGTTGCCAGGAAAGTAGCGCGCTGGTCGCGTCGCGATAAAGCGCGGGCGCTGTGGCGTCGCTCAACTCCGAGAGAAACGTTCGAGTCCCCAGGTCAGACAGGAGGAGGAAGCCCCGAGTGAGGTCCTCCGCGAGCACCACGGGAGCGTGCACCGCCGCGTCGGCAAGCAGTCGGGCAACGGCGACATAGGGACGGCAGTCCTCGTGCGGCGGCGGAGCATCCATGGCGATGAGCGTTGTCACGCGCTCGCCTGAAGCCGGCAGCACGATCGCGTGTGACAGCGTCACGCGAAAGTAGCGGCGAAAGCTTGCATCGAAAGACGCCGGCGCTATGGACTCACCCGGCGCAGGCAGCACCCGAGCCAGCCACGCTCTGAGCGCATCGAAACGGGGGTCGCCAGTCATGCGCTGGAGTGAATGAGCCGGGCAGGTAGAATGCTGCATTTTAGCATCCACGCTCTCCAACGCCCTGCATGCGTCGCTGCATCGCCTTCGCCGCTTTTGCCGTGGTCGCGCTTCTGCGAGTCGTCGACAGCCAGGCGCAAGTTGGCGAAGCTGTCACGCCTCAATCTCCGCCGCCGCGCCTCAAGCCCTCGCCGATTCTCGAGCCGCCGGCAAGCAAGCCGCTGACTCCGCAACCAGCGGCTGCCGATCATGACGCGATATTCCTGCGCGCGGACCGGCTCGAGGGCGAAGGCCAGAAGTGGATCGAGGCTCAAGGCAAGGTGGAGTTGCGTACGCGCCGGCAGACCGTGCTGGCAGACTGGCTTCGTTACGACGCCGCAACCGACGAGATCTGGGGGAAAGGCAATGTCACGCTGCGGCGCGGCATCGACTGGGTGACGGGCCCTGAGCTGAAATTCAAGCGCGGCGACGAAACCGGTTTTTTCGCCATGCCCGAGTTTCACATCGGAGAAAATGCTTCGCGGGGCGACGCCAGGGAAGTGATCTTCGCGGGTCCGAACCATGACCAGCTCAAGGACGTACGCTACACGACTTGCGTCGCCGGCAACGAGGACTGGTATTTAAGAGCCCTCGATGTCGATCTCGACAAATCGCGTCAAGTCGGCGTCGCGCACGATACGACGGTGTACTTCAAAGGCACGCCGATTCTGTATTCGCCCTATCTGAGCTTCCCGCTGTCGAACGAGCGCAAGTCGGGTTTTCTCACGCCGGTGTACGGATCGAGCAATCAGCGCGGATTCGAAATCACGCAGCCTTATTACTTGAACCTCGCGCCCAACTACGACGCGACCATCCTTGCCCGGCCGATGACCCGTCGCGGCGTGCAGATGGATGGCCAGTTCCGGTACTTGTTTGCGCAGTCGAACGGCGAGGCCGACGCCGAATACCTGCCATACGATCGCGTTACCGGCACGGATCGCTACGCGCTCGCCTGGAAGCACAACCACGACTTCGGCCAAGGTCTTTCCGGCTTCATCAACGCGCAGAAGGTTTCAGACAACACATATTTCGCTGATTTGTCCGATCGGCTGGCACTCACCTCGCAGACGAACCTGCCGCGCATCGTGGGCCTCGGATATACGCGCGGCCCCTTTTCCCTGCTCACGCAAGTGCAGACCTTCCAGACCCTGCAGGATCCGAACAACCCCATCACGCCGCCATACTTCCGCGAGCCACAATTCCTGTTGACGATGAGGCCCGTTGAGTGGCAGGGGCTCGACTTCGAGGCAAGCGGCGAGTTCGTTCGTTTCCGTCAGCCGGCGCTCAGTCCCAACGGCGACCGGATGTTTCTATATCCCACGGTGAGCTGGTCCAAAAACGGAAGCTGGTGGTTCTTCAACGCGCAGACGGGTCTGCAGATGACGCACTACGATCTGGACAATCCAGCCCCGCCGCCCACCAGTTTCAATCGCGTGCTGCCGATCACGACGGTCGAGAGCGGCATCGTCTTCGAACGCGACGCCGAGTGGTTCGGGCGCAAGTTCATCCAGACGCTCGAGCCGCGTGCGTACTATGTCAACATCCCGTTCCGCAACCAGAGCAACTATCCCATCTTCGACACAGCACAGGACGATTTCAACTTCTCGCAATTGTTCACCGCCAACCGGTACTTGGGCTGGGACCGCATCGGTGACGCCAACCAGATGACGCTGGCGCTGCAGTCGCGCTTCCTGGATCCGGAAACAGGCGCGGAGCGAATGCGCTTCGCAGTAGGCCAGCGCTACTACTTTGAGAGCCAGCAAGTGACGCTGAACGAGCCGCCGCGCACATCGAACAGCTCCGACATTCTGATATACGGAGAAAGTCGCCTTTCCGATGTGTGGACCGCTGCCGGATTGCTCAACTACCAGCCAAGTCCGCGCCAGACCGAGGAGCTCGATCTGGGCGGTCGCTATCAGCCCGCTCCAGGCAAGGTGTTCAATCTGCTCTACCGCTATATCCGCCAGTACATCAATTCCAGCGGCCAGGTGTCGCAGTTGAAGCAGATCGATGCCTCGGGACAATGGCCCATTTCCGACAATTGGTCGGTGATCGGACGCTGGAATTATTCTCTTGTCGACGCCAAGACCCTGGAGGGGGTCGTTGGCTTCGAGTACAATGGCGGCTGCTGGGTGTTCCGCCTCGCGGCGCAGCGTCTGCAAACCAACACCCAGCAGGTCAGCAATTCGGTTTTCGTGCAGCTCGAGTTGAACGGCCTCGCCCGCCTCGGCACCAATCCGGTCGACGTGTTCTTGCGCAACGTCCCAGGCTACACCACGGCCAACGATCCGACGGCGCGGCCAGGCGGCGAGACACCGGGCGCCGCTGACTTCTTTCCAAGGTTCTGAAGAGGTTCAACGTGGCAATACGCATGCTTCTTTTCCTGATGGGGGCTGTTGCGACCAGCGCCAGCTGGGCGCAAGGGCTCGCTCCCGCTCGGCCGGCGCCGCGAGTGATCAGTATCGACCGCGTGGTCGCAGTGGTAAACGACGAGGCGATTACTCAGCACGATGTCGACGACGCATCGCGCATCGTGCTGCAGCAGATGAAGCAGCAGAAGCTGCAGCCGCCTCCGGTTGATGTGCTCGAGAAGCAGGTGCTCGAGCGCCTCATCACTGAGAGATCGCTGTTGCAATTTGCCAAAGAGACGGGCGTCAAGGTCGACGACACACTCGTCGAACGGGCGATTCAGCGTATCGCGCAGGACAACAAACTCTCCACCGAGGACTTTCGCAAGGCGCTCGCGCAGGAAAATATTTCGTACACGAAGTACCGCGAAGACATCCGCAACGAGCTGATTGTGCAGCGGCTGCGCGAGCGCGAGGTCGAGAGCCGGCTTACCGTGAGCGATTCCGAAGTCGAACACTACCTCGCGACGCTGAAGGTCCAGAACGCCGGAGATTCGGAGTACGAGCTTGCGCACATCCTGGTTATCGTCCCGGAGCAGGCGAGCGCGGATCAGATCGACGCCAAGCGGCGTCGCGCTGAGGAAGCGCTCAAGGCGATCAGTGGCGGCGCCGATTTCGGGCAAGTGGCGGCAGGGTTTTCAGATGCCAGTGATGCGCTTCGCGGTGGCAATCTCGGCTGGCGCCCGGGGGCTCGATTACCGACCGTATTCGCCGAGCCGGTGCGGCAGATGAAGCCGGGTGACGTCTCGCCCGTTCTGCGTAGCGCCGCAGGCTTTCACATCGTGAAGCTCATCGACAAGCGAGGTCGCGACCAATCGACGGTCGTCGAGCAGACGCATGCACGGCATATTCTGATCAGGGTCAACGAGCTGATGTCGGAAGCCGATGCCAAAGTGAAAATCGAGCGCATCAAGGATCGGCTCGACTCTGGCGTCAGGTTCGACGAGCAGGCGAAGCTCAATTCGGAAGACGCGACTGCTGCCAAGGGCGGTGATCTGGGCTGGATCAACCCCGGTGACACCGTCGGCGAATTCCAGGAAGCCATGAACAAGCTTGCGATTGATCAGATTTCGGGGCCGGTTCGCTCACCTTTCGGATGGCACTTGATCCAGGTGCTCGAGCGGCGCAAGCAGGATGTGACTGCGGAGCGCGGGCGCGCCGAGGCACAACTTGCGATCCGCCAACGCAAGGCCGATGAGCTCTTCCAGGACTGGGTGCGCCAGACGCGCGATCGCGCCTACGTCGAGATCCGGCTGGACGATAAGTAACCCCTTCCGCACGGCCGATGAACTTGGGCGAGGTCTTCGCGGAGCCGCTGGTCGATCTGGGCGACAGCGATCCCGCGTTCGCGGGGATCGTTACGCCGAGAAGCGCATTGGGAGCCGTCAAAGTCGGAGTCACCGCACAGTTCCTGGACCACGCCGAGGAGTATCACCGACGCTACCACGATGTCGATTACTGGCGCTTTCTCATCGGCAACGCGCTGGAAAAGGCGGCAATCACCGGCGAGGTTGGGACCGTGATCGACATCGGTTCGGGTTCGGGGAATTCGGTCATTCCGCTCTCAGAGCGTTTTCCACGCGCAAGGATCGTCGCCACCGACATCAGTCCACAGCTGCTGGCGATCCTTCGCCAATTCCTGCGGCAGAGGCCCGAGATGCTGCAACGGATTTCGCTGGTCTGCGTCGACGCCTCAGCCGCAGCTTACCGATCCGGTGTTGCCGATCTGGTCGTCGGTGCGGCGATCCTGCACCATATTCTGGAACCCGCGCGAGTTCTCGCTTCGTGTCGAGAGGCGCTGAAACGCGGCGGATGGGCGATCTTCTTCGAGCCATTCGAAGCCGGTAATGCGATCGTCAAGCTCGTCTATGAGCGCATCATCGCGCAAGCGTCGCAAGACGAGCGCGACGGGGACGCGATGCGTTTTCTCGCACGAATGGTCGCCGATTATCAATTGCGACAGAGACCCAAGTCCGACCCTGTGTTCCGCGACCTCGACGACAAATGGATGTTCACGCGCAGCTATTTCGAGCGGATTCGAGCCGAGCAGGGTTGGAGCGAGCTCATCAGCTATCCACTCAATGTTTGCGCAACCCCGCTGCGCAACCAGGCGGAGGTGCATCTCAAGCTGGGCGCGGAACTTCCTCCCTCGGCGCTTCCCACGTGGGCGTGGGAGGTCATCGACGCAACCGATGCAGGATTCTCCAACGATCTGCGCCGCGAATGGGCGACTGAAGGCGCCATCCTGCTTCGTCGCTAATGCGCGAAACCTCGCAGAGCGCTAGACACGAAGGTTGGATTTGGGCGGATAGAGAGCGATATGAGCGATGCGTATTGCGCTGTTCGCCTGGCTGAACCTGAATCCGATCCGGATCTGCTCGGTACAGGAAAGATCCAACGGCCACACCAGCGGCAGCGAGAACCCGGCAGACGTGCGCTCCAGGTCGACTTCGGCGCTAGGCGGTCCTAGTGCCACCCACTTCCCGTTCGGCGCAAGCGCTTCGA
>VBCY01000571.1 GCA_005882995.1 Betaproteobacteria bacterium | reverse complement strand
GCAGACGTTCACGTTCCGCCACCTGCGCGAGATTACGTTGCGCACCGCCAACGCGCTGCGCGCCGACGGGTTCTCCATCGGCATGAAGGGCGCCGTGCTGTCACCCAACGACGCGGTCGGCTTCGCGTGCCTCCTCGGCATCGTGCGCGCCGGCATGGTGTGGGTGGCCATCAACCCGCGCAACGCGCTCGACGAGAACTGCTTCATCCTCGACAACTTCGAGTGCGAGATCCTGTTCTATCACAGCGCGTTCGAGCAGGCGATAGAGGCGATCCGCAAGCGCGTGCCGCGCATCCGCCGCTTCGTGTGCATCGACCGTCCGGGCAACAACGCCCCGGCGCTGCTCGAATGGGTGCGCGAGCAGCCGGCTGACGAGATCGATCCCGGCACCGGGCCGGACGATCTGGTGCTCCTGCAGACCACGGGCGGTACCACCGGCGTGCCGAAAGGGGCGATGCACACCAACCGCAGCCTCGAAGGCTTCTTCGCGAACATGTACAGCGTGTTCCAGTTCGAGGACACGCCGCCCGTGTACCTCGCCGCCGCGCCGATCACGCACGCCGGCGGCTACCTCGCCCTGTTCGTGCTCGCGCAAGGCGGCACTGTGGTGCTGCAATCGAAGATCGACCCGAAGCTCCTCTGCGCGGCGATCGAGCGCAGGCGCATCAGCTTCCTGTACCTGCCGCCGACGGCGATCTACGGGCTCATCGCCTCGCCTGCGGTGAAGGAGCACGATCTTTCGTCGCTGCGCTACTTTGCGTACGGCGCGGCGCCGATGGCGCCGGAGAAGCTGCGCGAGTGTTTGAAGCTCTTCGGTCCCGTGATGCTGCAGGCGTTCGGCCAGACCGAGACGCTGTTCCCGGTCACCTATCTCGCGCGCGCCGATCATCGCGGCGCCGACGGCGGCAACGCCGACGACAAGCGGCTCACGAGCTGCGGCCGCGCGGCGCCGTTCGCGCGGCTCGGGATCATGGACGACAGCGGCAACCTGCTGGGCGACGGCGAGCACGGCGAGATCGTCGTACGCGCCACGTCGGTCATGGCGGGCTACTACAAGAACCCCGAGGAGACCGCGCGCGCGAACGCCTTCGGCTGGCATCACACGGGGGACATCGGCTATCGCGACGGCGACGGCTTCTACTACATCGTCGATCGCAAGAAGGACATGATCGTCACTGGCGGCTTCAATGTGTGGTCGGTCGAGGTCGAGAAGGTGCTGCAGTCGCATCCCGCGGTGATGGACTGCGCGGTCATCGGCGTTCCCGATGACAAATGGGGCGAGGCGGTGCACGCGGTGGTCGAGCTCAAGTCCGGACAGAAAGTCACGGGTGACGAGCTCATCGCGCTGTGCAAGGAGAAGATCGGCAGCGTCAAGTCGCCCAAGGGTGTGGAGTTCATCGACGCGCTGCCGCGCAGCGCCGTCGGGAAGGTGCTCAAGCGCCACCTGCGCGACCGCTACTGGCAAGGTCACGCGCGGCGCGTCGGTTGATGCGACAGCGCGTCGCCGCTCAAGCAGCGGCGCGCGAAGCCTCATGACCCCCGAAGACGTCCTGCAATGCGCGCCGAATCCGTCGACATCGCTCCTCGTCGACTTGAAGCCCAGCCTGCGCGCGCGCTTGCTCAACGCGGCGTTCCGGCGCCTCGTCAAGGAGCGGCCGATACGATCTTTCGACGTCGAGGGCGCGCGTCGGCTGATCGCGCACGTCGACCGATGGCTCGGCATGGGCGGGCACGCGCGTCGCATTCCCGCCGATGCCGCCGGCATCGACGCCGAGTGGATCACGGGCCGAGCCCCTCCGGGTCGGCGCACGCTCCTGTACCTGCACGGCGGCGGCTTCATGATGCGTTCGCCGCGGCTGCATGCGCGGCTCATCGCGCGCCTGTGCGAGCTGCTCGGCGCCCGTGCGCTGATGCCATGGTACCGCCTTGCGCCCGAGCATCCGTTGCCGGCGGCGCACGAGGATTGCTTCCAGGCGTACGCCTGGCTGCGTGCGCAGGGTTGCCGCGCCGAGGATATCGTCGTGGCGGGCGACAGCGCGGGCGGACTGCTGGTGCTCGCGACGCTGCAACGCATTCGCGATGCGGGCCTCCCCGCTCCGGCATGCGGCGTGCTGTTCTCGCCCGGTTTCGATCTGTCCGCCGTCGACGCAGCGGCTGCCGCGGCTGCGAACGATCCGCTGATCAGCACCGAACTGCTGAACCTCCTCAAGCGCATCGTCGTGGCACCGATCGATCCTCACGATCCCGCGATCTCGCCTTGCGCGGGCAGCTTGGCCGGGCTGCCGCCGTTGCTCATCCAAGTCGGCAGCACTGAAGCCTTGCTCGACCAATCCCGGAAGGCGGCGGCGATGGCCCGCGCGGCCGGCGGACACGTGGAGCTTCAGGTCTGGCCGCACATGCCGCACGTCTTCCAGGCAGCGACTTGGCTGCCGGAAGCTCAGCGAGCGCTTGCGATGGTGCGTACTTTCGTCGATGCGCAAGCGCCCCGATGACCGAAGCCCCCCAACGGTGGGGGCCACGGAGCACCGCCCGCCCCGCACACTGGGCGCACTACAACTTCAGGAGGACTCGACGATGAAGCGCACCCTGCAATGGACAATGTTCGCCCTGGCCTGCGGACTGCTGATTGCTGCGCTCGCTTCCGCGCGCCCGTCGCAAGGCGACACGGTCGCAGCGGCCGACGCCGCAACGCACTTCCCGCCGGTGAACAACCTCGAGGATCTGTTCCACCGCGGGCGCTGAAAGATTGCGGCCTCTTGTCCGCGCCGTCGGTGAAGGGTTAAATCACGCGGCCGACGCACATCGCGTTTACGGAGCGACTTCATGACGCTGTCGCAGGTCCACTTCCTGGCGGTGAGCTTCTGGCTGGGTCTGCTTGCAGCCGAGACCGT
>VBCY01000117.1 GCA_005882995.1 Betaproteobacteria bacterium | reverse complement strand
GGGATCGGGCTCGGGATCCAGGAAAATGTGACGGTGATCGAAGGCTGCGATGAGCTTGATGTGGCGCGACAGCAGCATGCCGTTGCCGAATACGTCGCCCGACATATCGCCGATTCCGGCGACGGTGAAGTCGCTCGACTGGGTGTCGACACCCATTTCGCGAAAATGCCGCTTGACCGATTCCCACGCACCGCGGGCGGTGATGCCCATTACTTTGTGGTCGTAACCGGCCGACCCGCCAGAGGCAAAGGCGTCGCCGAGCCAGAAGCCGTACTCCTCGCTGATTGCGTTGGCAAAGTCCGAGAAGGTCGCCGTGCCCTTGTCAGCGGCTACGACCAGATAGGGATCGTCTGCGTCGTGTCGCTTCACCTGGGGCGGCGCAACGATCGTCTCGCCGACTCGGTTGTCGGTCACGTCGAGGAGGCCCCGCAGATAATCCTTGTAGCAGGCAATGCCTTCTCTCAGGAAGGCGTCGCGATCCGCGACCGGTGGCGCTCGCTTGAGCACAAACCCGCCCTTTGAGCCCACTGGCACGATCACCGCGTTCTTGACCATCTGCGCCTTCACCAACCCGAGCACTTCGGTACGGAAATCCTCGGGCCGATCTGACCATCGCAGCCCTCCACGCGCGACCTTGCCGCCGCGCAGGTGCACACCTTCGAAGCGGGTGGAGTAGACGAAGATCTCGAACATCGGCTTCGGCTCCGGGAGCCCGGGCACCTTCCCCGGGTCGAACTTGAACGAGACGAAGCTGCGGCGGCGGCCGTGCGCATCGCGACGCCAGAAGTTCGTCCTCGACGTCGCCTCGATCAGCGCAAGAAACTGCCGCAGGACACGGTCCTCCGACAGATTTTCCACGCCTTCGAGTGCCGACTCGATGGCACGGGTGCTCTGCGCTGCGCTGGCAACGGCACCGGTACCACCTTCGGGATCGAAGCGAAGCTTGAACAACTCGATCAGTTGTCGCGCAATATCGCCGTGAGCGGCAAGTGTCGCTTCGATGAAAGCCTGCGACAGTGCAAAGCCAATCTGTCGGAGGAACTTGGCGTAGGCGCGAAGGATGACAATTTCTTCCGCCGGCAGGCGTGCGGCCACGACCAGACGATTGAAATCATCGTTCTCCACCGCGCCAGAGAAGACCTGGCCAAAAGCCGTTTCGAACATGTGATGCAGCGAATCGATCTCGAGTTCGCTTTCGCGCGCTGAAACAAGCATGCCGAGATCGTGAATGCATACCGGCGGTGATCCCAGGGGATTGAGCTTATACGGTCGCTCGTCGAGCACCTTGAGTCCCATATGCTCGAGCATCGGCAAGCTGTCCGACAGCGTGACGGGCCCTCCGAGATGGAAGAGCTTGAAGCGCACTGTTGCCGGCGCTGCTTCGAGAGGCCGGTACAGGTACATGTCGAGTGGCTTGCCTTCGGAGAGCTTCGCCATCGTCTCGATGTCGGGAACCGCCGCACGCGCCGCGAACTCCTCCCTGTAGCCCGCCGGGAAAGCTCGGCCGAATTGACGGAAAAGTTCGTTGCCCCGTGCTTCGCCGGCCGCGTCGAGAAGCGCCTGCTTTAAGTCGTCATCCCAGCGTCGCGCTGCGGTGGCGAGCCGCAATTCGATGTCGCGTACGTCGAAGGGAGGAATCTTCCCCGGCTTCGTGCGCACGATGATCATGATGCGCGCGAGAACGGATTCGGAGAGCTGCGCGTTGAATTCCGAGCTGGTGCCGTTGAACGCCTCGGTCAGGATCGCCTGCCACTTCTGGCGCAGATCCGTCGTGTAGTTTTCCCGAGGCGCGTAGATGAGGCATGAGAGGAAGCGTTCGAAAGGATCGCGGCGAACGAAGAGCCGGAAACGCTGACGATCGCCCAGATGCAGGATGCCGATCGCGGTGCGCAGCAGGTCATCCTCGGTGGTCTGGAAGAGTTCATCACGCGGGTAGTTCTCCAGGATATTGATGAGTGCCTTGCCGGCGTGGCTTCCCGGCGCGAGCTTGGCGCGCGCCACGACGCGGGCCAGCTTGCGGCGCAGAAGTGGGATGTCGACCGGGTTGGCGCTGTACGCCGCCGACGTGAAAAGACCAAGGAAGCGCTCCTCGCCGAAGACATTGCCCTCGGCGTCGAAGCTCTTGACGGCGATGTAGTCGAGATAACCGGGCCGATGCACCGTCGAGCGCGACGTTGCCTTGGTCACCACCAGAAGCTCCGGGCGCCTCGCATACGCCCTGACCTCGGGAGGCAAGGCCGCAAAGCTCGAAGCGATCTCCTTGTCCTGTCCCTCGCGCAGAATGCCCAGACTCGATCCGTGGACGATCTTCAGCGCATCCTCGCCCTTGACGCTGGTCAACTCGTGCCGGCGGTAGCCGAGGAAAGTGAAATGGTCGGCAGAGAGCCAGGTCAGGAATGCCCTCGCCTCGGTCAGCTCATCGGTTGGGAGCGGAGGCGGCCGCTCTTCGATCTCTTCGAGAATCACCGCAAGCCGCGCGCGCATCTTCTGCCAATCGTCGACAGCCGCCCGTACATCGCCAAGAACTCTTGCGATGTCGGCTGCAAGTTTTTCCATTCGCGCCGCTGAGCTGATGCGGTCGACTTCGACATGGATAAACGACTCGCGGCGAGCGTCCTTCGCCTCATCCGGAGCAAGACCCGTCAATAACCCGTCGGATGTGCGATTTATCGCCACGATGGGATGAACGATGAGGTGAAGCGTCAGACCGTGCCGATTGACCTCCATGGTCACGGAGTCGACCAGGAAAGGCATGTCATCGTTGACGATTTCGACAATCGTGTGGGTTGACTGCCAGCCATGCTCTTCGATGGTGGGGTTGAAGACGCGCACGCGTGCTTGTCCCGCGTCTCGCTTGCGAGCAAAATTCCAGTGCGAAAGCGCCGCGCCGTATAAGTCCCCCGGCTGGCGATCGGCAAGCTCGTCAGGATCGACCTGCCCGAAGTAGCGGACGACGAAATCCTCGAGCAACGCGCGCTGTTCCGGCGCGACTCTGGACTTAACGAGCTTGACCACCTCCGCGAGCTGCGGGGAACCACTCCCCACGTCTGCGTCCATCGCCGCCTCCTGTGATTTCGGTGCCCTCCACTCCGCGGGCGGGAGCTACAAACCACGACCCGGTCCGACTGTGCCGGGATTCGCAAAGGGTTCCGGGTTGAAACGGCCGCTAGTTTAACGCGCTGTCAGGTCTCATCGTCCGCCGCCAAGCCGCCTGCCTCGCACGGTAGTCCTTACACAACCCGTCTCCTGGCCCGCCGTCATCCTGCCCGCCAAACGAATCAGACAACCGCCGATAGCGAAGCGCCTCCGATGTCCTCAGACTTTCGGGTATTGCTACTGACCATCAAGGCAAGTTAGCGAGAACCTTCATGGAGTCGTCATATGGCGCGAAATTCCAACCGCTGGTCCGCGGAAGTTACGCGAAACAGCGATGCACTGACATTGGAGAAGGGAGTGTTTAGCAAGCGTAGCTCACGCGAGATTGCGTTGTCGCTCAAGAGATCGGCGGAACGCAGCAACAGGCGCAAAAGCACGCCATTCCGCTCGGCGATGTCGATGCTCACCTTTTACGTAAACCGCATGGGCAAGAATCTGAGCCAAGGCAGGCGCAAGGTTCTGGAGAGAGCGAAGTCCGATCTGCGCGCTGCTTTCGCCAAGGGGCGCTGACGCCAAGGCACAGGGACGAGCGAGGTCTGGCACTCGGTAGCCTTTTTGCCTGAAGGCAAGTGGCGCGTGAAAATCCTGATCACCAACGACGACGGCATCTACAGTCCGGGCCTGGCGGCTCTTAGCGAAGTGGCCGCAACTCTGGGCGACGTGCGAGTGGTCGCGCCGCACGTCGAAATGTCTTCCGCGGCTCATTCGATCACTTCGGCGAGGCCACTGACCTACAAGCGCACGCCTATACCAGGCATCGAAGCGTATCGAGTGAACGGAACTCCGGCCGATTGCGTTGCGGTCGGAATCTACCAGTGGAAGGACGCCGAAATTGTGCTGTCCGGAATCAATCTGGGCAGCAACCTCGGCAATTCGCTTTGGCCTTCGGGCACTGTGGCGGCCGCACGCCAAGCCGCGCTGATGGGACTGCGCGGTATTGCACTCAGCACGCCGGCCGTGGGCGAAGAGACCGATTTTTCGGCGTTGAAGCCATGGGTGACGCGGGTGCTTAAATTTCTGCTGCCCATCAGCGGCTTGCCGTTGATCAACGTCAACTTCCCGTCATCGCTGCCGCGGGGTGTGCGCTGGACCCGCCAATCTGTGCGTCACTACGACGGCAAGATCGTACCGGGAAAGGATCCACTGGGACGCCAGCACTTCTGGTTTACCGTCACGCCAGTTGAAGAAATCGAACAGGGAACGGACCGCTGGGCGGTCGAGCAAGGCTACGTGTCGCTCACCCCGGTGCGCCTGGACCTCACCGATGATGTTCACCTCTCTCAGACCGAGGCAATACACTCTCCGGCAGAGCTTTCATTCGCCTGACAGCGCCGCGTGAGCATACCGGCGCTGAACATACGGGTATTCCTTAGGCCTCGACCGAATTGCGGTCCATGCGCGTGCTGACCGCCCCTTCGGCGAATTCTTCGATCATCTTCCGATTGAAGGCCGGAATATCGGTGGGTTGACGACTCGTCACCAAGCCGCGATCGACAACGACCTCTTCATCGCTCCAACGCGCGCCTGCATTGCGCATGTCGGTCGCCAGGGAGGGCCACGATGTGAGATGCCTGTCGCGCAGAACCTCGGCCTCGATCAGCATGATCGGCCCGTGGCATATCGCCGCCACCGGCTTCTCTGCGTCGAAAAAGGAGCGCACGAAATTGACTGCGCCCTTGTCGGTCCTGAGTCGGTCGGGATTCATGACGCCGCCGGGAAGCAAAAGCGCGTCGTAGTCGTCGACGCGCGCTTCGCCAATGACGACATCAACCGCAACCTCGTCGCCCCAGTTCTTGCTCTTCCATCCCTTGATCTTGCCATGCTTCGGCGCGATGAGTCGCGTCGTCGCTCCCGCACGCTCCAGAGCCTCGCGCGGCTCGGTCAGCTCAGCCTGCTCGAAGCCATCGGTGGCAAGAATCGCCACTCGTTTGCCCTTGAGCGGTCTGGTTTTCGTTTCCGTCTCGATCCTGTTACTCGGGTTCATGTGTTGTCTCCTTCAGTGGCTCGTCCTCTCGACGTTTCCCTCGCGGATGCCATGCCAATACGCTCCTCAGCGCTTTCCTTCGCGACGGGTAGACCCACCGCCGCAACGGCGAGTTCCGGAATCGCCGAAGCCTCCTCTTGTCTGACAACCGATTCAGACACGCGCTGATTGGCGGGCATAAGTGCTCCCAGCACCATAGCTCCAACTTTCACCAAGGAGAGTCGTGATGCCCCCTAATCAACAGGCTTCCGCCACTGGCGAGCCGGCCAAATGCGCGCATTCGGCGTGCAACTGCGTGGCCAATCCGGGGAGCCGTTATTGCAGCGAATCATGCGAAAGACAAAGCGCGACAGGATCGGCGTCGCATACCAATTGCGATTGTGGTCACGCAAGCTGCGCGCGGTCGCAGTGAGGTTGCGGCGCTGTTACTTTGATCGACCGCCAAAGCGACGAGACCTTGGCGCAGCGGCGTGCGAGTCACCCTGATCCACAATCCCGGGGCGGGCGACGGCAGCCGCCCTGGTCTGCGTGGCTTGCTCGAGCTCATTCACGCGGCCGGGCATCAGGTTCGATATTGGTCCTCGAAAGAAAGGCAGCTCGCGTCTGTGCTAAGCGAATCCGCCGACCTGGTGGTCGCCGCCGGCGGCGACGGGACGATCGCCAAAGTCGCGAGACTGTTGCGCGGTAGTGACACACCCATCGCGGTCCTGCCGATCGGCACCGCAAACAACATCTCAAAGGCGCTCGGCGTCGCCGACCTGACGTTGGCGCAGCATGTCGCGGGATGGACCGGCGGCCATCCTATCGACTTCGACATCGGACGTGCCCGTGGCCCCTGGGGCTCGCGCAGATTCGTTGAATCCTTCGGCCTCGGTCTGATGCCGCACATCATGATGGTCCTGGAGCGCGAAGGGGTCGGCAAGCTGGAAAATGCCGAGGCGAACGTGGCCCGTGCGGTTCAGGCGACGCGAGCCGCGTTGCGTTTGCTCCCGGCGTTTGAATTGCATGCCGTGCTCGACGGCGCGGAACTCTCCGGTCGCTTCATCCTCCTCGAGGCGATGAACATCGCGTTCATCGGACCGAATTTGAATCTGGCATCGCTTGCCGATCCGACCGACGGTCAGTTCGATGTGGTTGCCGTACGGGAAGAAGAGCGCGAGACGCTCAGGGATTGCCTCGAGGCGGAAGAACACGGCGAGCCCTGGCCGCATGAGCTCCGCGTGATCCGAAGCGCCCGCGTACGCATCACTTGCGGGGCGGGTGCCTTTCACATCGACGACGAGACATCGCAACGCCCGCGACGGGGTGGGCGGGGAATCGACATCTCCGTGATAGATCGCGTTCGAGTGCTTCTGCCCGCGGGGAGCGCAGCCGCCCCTTCGAGATCGTCGTCTCTCGCCGAGGCCGTCACTGGCGCGACCGCTTAACAACGCCTTCGCTCCGTCGCTTGC
>VBCY01000570.1 GCA_005882995.1 Betaproteobacteria bacterium | reverse complement strand
GCCGGTCGAACCTCCGCTCATCGCCGGTGTTCCCATCGATTTCATATTGTTCGCATTGACGCTCGTCGGCATCGCGTTGTTCCATCGCCACACGCTCCCTATCGCCGTCGGCGGTCTTCTCCTCATCTCCCTTTTCAAGATCATTGCATCGCCGTTTCCTGAAGGGCCAGGCATCGCGGGATGGCTCGCGCACTTCGGCCACGAATGGGTCTTGCTCACGAACCTGCTGGGATTGCTCCTCGGATTCGCGCTCCTCTCCAAGCATTTCGAGGCGAGTCGCGTTCCTGCCCGGTTGCCACACTATCTACCGGACGACTGGAGAGGTGGCCTGGTGTTGCTCATCATGATTTTTGTGCTCTCAAGTTTCCTCGATAACATTGCCGCGGCCCTCATCGGCGGCACGGTCGCCGGCACAGTGTTCCCGCAAAGTGCACATTGGTTACCTGGCGGCGATCGTCGCTGCTTCCAATGCGGGAGGATCTGGTAGCGTCGTAGGCGATACCACGACGACGATGATGTGGATCGATGGCGTGAATCCGTTGCAGGTCCTGGAAGCGTACGTCGCGGCGGGTGCGGCGATGCTCATCTTCGGCATCCCGGCTTCGATTCAGCAGCAGCGCTATTCGCCCATCACCAAGGAACCAGCCGTTGGGATTGTGGTCGACTGGACGCGCGTATTCATCGTGGCGATGATCCTGATCGCCGCCATCGTGGTGAACGTAATCGTCAACGTCCGCTTCAACGAAATCGCCGACACTTTCCCATTCATCGGCGCTGCAGTTTGGATAGCACTGTTAAGCTGTATTCCGCTGCGGCGTCCGGCCTGGGAAGAGCTGCCGAATGCCTTCAAGGGCAGCATCTTTCTTCTTTCCCTGGTACTCGCCGCGTCGATGATGCCCGTGCAAAAGCTGCCGGAGGCATCCTGGCGCGTCGCGATGGGCCTCGGATTTGTGTCCGCCGTGTTCGACAATATTCCATTGACCGCGCTCGCGTTGAAGCAGGGTGGATACGACTGGGGCTTTCTCGCCTACGCCGTCGGCTTCGGCGGATCGATGATCTGGTTCGGCTCATCCGCCGGCGTCGCGCTATCGAATATGTATCCTGACGCGAAGAACGCGCTCGCCTGGGTCCGAGGCGGTTGGCATGTCACTGTCGCGTATGTCGTCGGTTTTATGGTGATGCTGGTGATTATGGGATGGTTTCCCCAACCCAGGCATGAAGCGCCCCACCGCGCGCAGACCGTTCCGATTTCGACAGACCGAGTGCCTGGCGCATCCATCGTAGCGACGTCGCGGTGACCGGGCCCGCTCGACGCTGCGTCCTGACCGTCACGGGAACGTCAGCAATCCTGGGCGCTCCCGTGGCGCGCGCCGCGGACGCGGCGGCGGGCTTCACCGGCGCAGGACTCTCGACTGTCTGGGCGCTGCCCTTCGCCGGTCTGCTCCTGTCGCTCGCCCTCTGGCCCATCTTCAACGCTGACTTCTGGCATCGTCACTACGGCAAGATCAGCGCAGCATGGGCGCTGGCACTGATCGTTCCGTTTGCTGTGATGTTCGGCGCAGACGAGACTTTCCACCAGTTGCTGCACGCCCTTCTGCTCGAATATCTGCCCTTCGTCGTTCTTCTGTTCGCGCTATACACCGTTTCGGGCGGAATCGCGGTGCGCGGCACTCTGGTGGGAACGCCGAAGCTAAACACCTCGCTTCTGACGATTGGTGCCATGCTGGCGAGCGTGATGGGCACGACCGGCGCTGCGATGCTGCTCATCAGGCCGCTGCTGCGCGCGAACGAGGGACGCAAGCACCTCGTGCACATCGTCGTCTTTTTCATCATGCTCGTCGGCAACGTCGGCGGTGCGCTCACTCCGCTCGGCGACCCGCCTCTGTTCATCGGCTTTCTCAATGGAGTCGATTTTTTCTGGACCACTCGGTTTCTGGCCTTGCCGACCTTGCTGCTAGCCGCAGCGTTGCTTGGGATCTTTTATGCGGTCGACACCTGGCGATGGCGCCGTGAAACGCATTCCGAGCCGGCGGTCTACGAGCCATTGGCGATCGACGGTGCCGTCAATTTCTCCCTCATCGCAGCGGTCGTCGCTGCGGTGCTTCTGTCAGGGGTGTGGAAGCCGGGCATTGCTTTGCACCTGGCGGGAATAGGTCTGGAGCTGCAAAACGTGGTTCGAGATACGGCGCTCACTGCGATCGCGGTCTTATCGCTGGTACTGACTCCGCGAGGTGTCCGCGGCAGTAACGCCTTCAGCTGGGAACCCATCGCGGAAGTGGGCAAGCTGTTCGCGGGAATCTTCGTGACCATCATCCCCGTGATCGCCATGCTCCAGGCGGGTCGCGCCGGCGCTCTCGCTTCAGTCGTGGAACTGGTCACTGATCGTGCGGGCGAACCACGTCACGTGATGTACTTCTGGACGACGGGGCTTCTCTCTGCATTCCTCGACAATGCACCGACCTATCTCGTGTTCTTCAATCTTGCAGGCGGCGACGCCTCCGCATTGATGGGTCCGTTACACAAAACGCTCACTACCATTTCTGCCGGCGCAGTCTATTTCGGAGCGCTCACCTATGTGGGCAATGCACCGAACTTCATGATCAAGGCGATCGCCGAGCAACGCGGGATTCCCATGCCCGGCTTTT
>VBCY01000569.1 GCA_005882995.1 Betaproteobacteria bacterium | reverse complement strand
GTGCGTCAGCAGCCAAGCGCCGCCGCAAAACTGCTCGCTCCATTGAATGCGCCCGCTAGCGCGCAGGGCGCGATAACTCGGATAAGGATCGCGAAGAAAGGCGGAATCGAACATCAACTTTCCCGAGGTGCATGAACCGTCGTTCCTGTCTTCATTTGACTGGTAAACCATTTTGCGTGCGTCCGGGCTACGCGCATGAAGTCGCATGAGAAGGTGCCCGCTTCGCCATCAAGGCACGTGCAACCTTGGAATTGGTCGCCCGGCCGAGTGCGGCGCAAATGAACTCACCGGCCTCGATCAGTCGATTCAAATCAATGCCGGTTTCGATGCCCAATCCGTGCAATAGATAGACCACATCATCGGTGGCCACATTGCCCGTGGCACCCTTCGCATAGGGACACCCGCCCAAGCCCGCGACTGAGCTGTCGAACACCGCCACGCCCATCTCGAGCGAGGCATAGATGTTGGTGAGGGCCTGCCCGTAGGTGTCATGGTAGTGACCAGCGAGCCGGTCGATCGGCACGCGCTTCGCTACGGCTTCCAGCATCGCTTGGGTCTTCCCTGCCGTACCGACGCCGATGGTGTCACCTAGTGAGATTTCATAGCATCCCATTTCGTGCAGACGAACCGCGACTTGAGCCACGACATCGGGCGCGACCTCGCCCTGATAGGGACAGCCGAGCACGCAGGAAATGTAGCCACGAACACGCATCTTCGCAGCCTGTGCAGCGGCAATGACCGGCTGAAAGCGCGCAATACTTTCTTCGATCGAGCAATTGATATTCTTTTGGGAGAAGGCTTCGGAAGCCGCGCCGAACACGGCAACTTCTTCCGCTCCCGCTGCTACGGCAGCCTCGAATCCTTTCATGTTGGGCACCAGCACCGGATAAGCCACATTCGGTTTGCGCTTGATCTGCGCCATCACTTCGGCGTTATCGGCCATCTGCGGCACCCACTTGGGCGACACGAAGGCCGTGGCTTCGATCGCACGCAATCCTGCTTCGGCCAAGCGATCGATCAGCTCTACTTTGATCGCCGTCGGCACGATGTTCTTCTCGTTCTGCAATCCATCGCGCGGACCGACCTCGACGATTTTCACTTGCTTCGGCAGCTTCATGTCACTCACTCTTCTCGAATTCCACCAGCTCGACACCTTCGGCCACCTGCTCGCCGACGGCGAAGCGAAATGCCTGTAGCTTTCCCGCTGCCGGTGCGGTAATCGTGTGCTCCATTTTCATCGCCTCGAGAATGAGAAGCGGTGTGCCCTTCTCCACCACGGCACCTGGTTGCGCAAGACATGCCACCACGCGGCCGGGCATCGGCGCCACGAGCGCGCCTTCGGCGCCTTGCCCCTCGCCGCCGTGGTAGAGCGGGTCGACCCGCGCCAGTTGATAGCTGCGTCCATGCAAGAAAACATGCCGCCGTTCGCCCGCGACCACGACGGTTGCATCCAGCCGCATTCCGCCCAGCTCGACGCGCAATGTGGAGTTCGGTCCCAGCTCGCCGCGTGCAAGAGTCTCGATGCCGCTCAGCTCCAAGCGGTAGCCGCCGTCGACATACCCGACCACAACGGTTTTCTCCGCGTCACCGAAGCGGAAGAGCAGTTTGCGTTCGACACTCGAATTCAGTCGCCAGCCATCGCGCAAGTGCCACGGCGAATATGGATCGCTGCTGCCTTCGCCTTGCGCGCGCGCACGCGCCTCTTCGCGCAGCAGCGTCGCCAGCGCGGCGATGAAATAGGCGTCGATCGGCGGCTCGTCGTGCTCGGGAAACAAGAAGGAACGCTCGCGCTCGATCAAGCCCGTATCGAGATCGGCATGCGCAAAGGCGGGGCACGCGACCAGCCGGGCGAGAAATTCCACGTTGTTTGCCACACCGACGATGCGATATTCGGCCAGTGCCTGTAGCATGCGTTGCAGCGCGAGCTCCCGCGTCTGGTCCCAGACGATGAGCTTCGCGATCATCGGGTCATAGAAGGGAGTAATCTCGTCGCCCTGCTCCACGCCGGTGTCAACTCGCACATGCAACGATTCTTGCGGTGGCGCGAGATGCACGAGTTTCCCCGTCGAAGGCAGAAAACCCTTATCGGGATCTTCCGCGTAAATGCGCGCCTCGAGTGCGTGGCCGTGGAGCGTCAGCTGCTCTTGTGCCAGCGGCAAGGGTGCGCCTGACGCGACCTGCAACTGCCATTCCACCAAGTCCTGGCCGGTGATCATTTCGGTAACCGGATGCTCGACTTGCAGCCGCGTATTCATCTCCATGAAGTAGAAGCGACCCTCTTGGTCGGCGATAAACTCCACCGTGCCGGCGCCGGAATAGTTCACCGCGCGCGCCGCGGCGACCGCCGCTTCGCCCATCTGCCGGCGGCGCGCCTCGGTCATGCCCGGTGCCGGCGCTTCTTCCAACACCTTCTGATGCCGCCGCTGCACGGAGCAGTCGCGCTCGAAGAGATACACGCAGTTGCCGTGGTTGTCCGCGAACACCTGGATCTCGACATGGCGCGGACGCAGCACGTATTTTTCGATCAGCACCCGATCGTCGCCAAAACTCGATGCCGCTTCGCGCTTGCACGAAGCCAGCGCCTCCGCGAAGTCCTGCGCGGCGTTGACGATGCGCATGCCCTTGCCGCCACCGCCGGCGGAGGCTTTGATCAACAAGGGATAGCCAATCCGATCGGCCTGCGCTAGCAGAAACTTCGCCTCTTGCTCGTCGCCGTGATAACCCGGGACCAACGGAACGGCAGCCTTTTCCATCAACGTCTTGGCCGCGCTCTTGCTACCCATGGCGCGGATCGCTTTCACCGGTGGACCGATGAAGACGATGCCATTCGCGGCACATGCCTGAGCGAACTCTTCGTTTTCCGAGAGAAAGCCGTAGCCGGGATGTACGGCTTGCGCACCGGTCTTTTTCGCCGCGTCGAGGATGCGTTCGATATTGAGATAACTTTCGCGCGCGGACGCCAGTCCGATCAGTACCGCTTCGTCTGCGAGGCGCGCATGGCGCGCATTGGCATCGGCTTCGGAGAACACCGCCACGGTGCGAATGCCCAAGCGACGCGCCGTCTTGATAACCCGGCAGGCGATCTCGCCGCGATTGGCAATGAGGATTTTCTTGAACATGGTGTCAGCCCTCTATCCAGCTGGGAGTGCGTTTGTCGAGAAACGCGCCGATGCCCTCTTTCGCTTCGGCTGTCGCACGCAGTCGCGCAATGCGCTGCGCCGTGTCTTCCACTAAGGCGTCATCGAGGGAACGGTGAACGACGGCGCGAATCAATTCCTTCGCTGCCGTTTGCGCCTTGGGCCCGCCGCTGAGCAGAGCAGCTGCGACCTCCTTGACGCGTTCGTCCAATCGTTCGGGCGGGCACACGTCATGCACCACGCCGACGCGGTGGGCTTCCTGCGCATCGAAGCGCCCCGCGGTGAGAAAATAGCGGCTCGCCATACGCGCGCCCATGGCATTGATGACATACGGGCTGATCGCGGCAGGAATGATGCCAAACTTGACTTCCGTGGTCGCAAACGAGGCTTGCGTCGACGCAATTGCGATGTCACAGGCGGTAGTAAGCCCCATGCCGCCCCCAAGCGCCGCTCCGTGTACCCGTGCCAGCGTCGGCTTGGATAACCTATGAATAGTCCGCAACATAGCGGCCAGTGCGCGCGCATCGCGCAGGTTCTCGTCCAGGGTGTAGCTCGCCGCTTTGCGCATCCAATTCAAATCCGCACCGGCGGAGAAACTTTTGCCGCGACCGGCGAGCACGACCGCTCGCACACGCGAATCCTGATCGAGTTGCACAAACGCCGCCGTCAACTCCTCGATCAATGTTTCATCGAAGGCATTGTGGCGCTCCGGGCGATTCATCCACACCGTCGCCACACCCGTTTCGATCTCGATTTGCAGACTTTGATAATCCATTTCGAACATCCTTTGCGTCGGCCTAAGGGGGTTACATGCGGAAGACCCCAAACTCGGTCTTCTCCATCGGCGCATTCAACGCCGCCGACAGTGCAAGGCCCAGCACGCGGCGGGTCTGCGCCGGATCGATAACCCCATCGTCCCACAAGCGCGCGGTGGCGTAATAAGGATGGCCTTGCGTGTCATACTGTTTGCGAATC
>VBCY01000567.1 GCA_005882995.1 Betaproteobacteria bacterium | reverse complement strand
GGTCCAACTGACCTGGATGGACGCGAAGGTCGGTGACTGGGTCGTCACGCCGCGCATCGGCAAGCCCGTCGAGATTCAGGCACTGTGGGTCAATGCCCTCCATGCTGGAGGCGCGAGGTCGACGAAGTGGCGTGAACTGGAGCAGAAGGCGCGTGCGTCCTTTGCCGCCCGCTTTTTCAATCCCCTGAACGGCGGTCTCTACGTCGTCGACGTCGATCATGTCGCGGGCACCTTCGATTCGAAGATCAGGCCAAATCAGATTCTGGCGGTTGGTGGATTGCCGCTCGCTCTGGTGGAGGGCACGGCGGCACGGCGGATAGTCGATCTGGTTGAAGAGCGACTGCTTACGCCCCTGGGACTGCGTTCGCTGGCGCCGGATGATCCGGACTACCGTTCGCATTATGGCGGCGACGCGTGGCAACGGGATAGCGCCTATCATCAGGGGACCGTCTGGCCGTGGCTAATCGGACCGTTCGTCGAAGCTTGGTTGCGCACCCGGGCAAATCCCTCGGCATCGATGGAAGAAGCGCGTGAGCGTTTTCTCGCACCCTTGATGTCCCATTTGCTGACGGCCGGAATAGGCCATGTCTCCGAAATTGCCGATGCCGACGCCCCGCACACGCCACGAGGGTGCCCCTTCCAGGCTTGGTCGCTTGCAGAACTGATCCGCATCGACAAGGCCCTGGGGACTGCTTCGTGTCCAATAAACGGAATCGAATCATGTTCGTCGTAGACTATCCCCGCGATCACCTTGCTTGCCGCGGCTCTGAGAGAGCGGCCGTCGTGATGCGGCGGATGTGGATCGCATTGCTGGTGTTCGCGGTCCCGATGTCGGCGTGCATGGCGCGCGCCGGCGTGATCGAAATAGAACGCATCGCTGTCACGGTCTCCGATCTCGGCCGGACCGAGGCCTTTTATCGCGATGGGTTGGGTTTCAGAACGCTGGCGAGGCAATCGTTTGATGATCCCGCAATGCAACGGCTCCTCGGCGTCAAAAAGGCTGCGGACACCATGACGATGCAGCTGGGCCGTGAACGGGTGGAATTCATCCGCTACCAATTGCCCGGACGGGACTATCCCGCCGACTCGCGAAGCCCCGATCTCTGGTTCCAGCATTTTGCCGTGGTAGTCGGCGACATGGACGCCGCATACGCAAAACTGCAGCAAGTCCCCTTCAAGCCGGTTTCCGTCGGTGGCCCGCAAACGCTGCCCGAGCAAGATGGACGCGTGCGCGCTTTCAAATTCCGCGATCCCGACGGCCATCCTGTGGAGCTTCTCTATTTTCCGCCGGGCCAGGGCCGAAAATCCTGGTCCGCCGCGCCGCCGGGCAAGATTGATCTTGGCATCGACCACACTGCGATCTCCGTTTCGGACAGTACGGCCAGCATTGCCTTCTACGGCAAGCTCCTTGGCATGACTGTCGCGTATGAGGTGGTGAACCAAGGCCCGGCGCAGGAACGGCTGGACGGGACCGTGGGTGCCAAGGTGCGCATCACGGGCCTGCGGCCGAGTTCGCCGGATGGGCTCGGCATCGAATTGCTCGACTACCGTGCCCCGGCGACGGGCAGACAGCTCCCGGCGGATTCGCGCGGCGACGACGCTTGGCATGCGCATGTCGTGCTTCGCGTCGATGGGCTCGACGGACTGGTAGCGGATCTCGAACGGGCTGGTGTCCGCTTCGTCTCGCCGGGGATCGTTCGGCTCGCAAACGGGCGGCGTGCCATCGAGATTGTCGACCCCGACGGTCACGCACTGGTGGTCGAGGAATGAAGGCCATGCGCGTTCTGTTTGCCGCCGCAGAAATCTATCCGCTCGCCAAGACCGGCGGGCTTGGCGACGTCAGCTCCGCGCTGCCCCAAGCGCTTACGGCACTGGGCCTCGATGTCCGTCTGGTGATGCCGGCATATCGGCAAGCATTGGAGGCGGCGATCGACAAGTCTGACGGCCCGCTCGTCGAAGACGGAATCGGCGGTCGTGCACGGTTGATTGAGGCGCGAATGCCGGACAGCACGTTGCCGGTCTGGCTGATCGACGAGCCCTCGCTGTTCGATCGCAACGGCGGACCTTATGGCGACGAGACCGGGACGGACTGGCCGGACAACGCGCAGCGCTTCGGCTTTGCCGGCCGGATCGCCGCGCGGATCGCGGCCGGAGCGTGCGGCTGGTCTCCGGACATCGTTCACGCCAACGATTGGCACTTCGGATTGCTGCCGATGCTGCTTGCGGGGTCGGCGGGCAAGTCCGCCGCCAGCGTCTTCACCATCCACAACCTGGCGTTCCAGGGACTTTTCCCGAAGCAAGCGCACGGTGGGCTCGGCCTGCCGCCTGAGGAATTCACGGCGGACGGCGTCGAATTTCATGATCAGCTTTCGTTCCTCAAGGCCGGCATCCGCTATGCCGACCGGGTCACCACAGTCAGTCCGTCCTATGCGCGCGAGATATTGACACCCGACTTTGGCTGCGGCCTCGACGGCCTTCTGCGCTCTCGCGCTTCCGCCGTTAGCGGAATCTTGAACGGCATCAACGAGACATTGTGGAATCCGCAAACCGATCCCGTACTGGCGTCGCGCTATTCCGTGCGCAACATGGCGGGAAAACGCGCCTGCAAAGCCGAGCTTCAACGGGTGCTTGGCCTCGACATCGAGCCGGACGTGCCGCTCATCGTGCTGGTCAGCCGGCTGACCGGTCAGAAGATGGCCGACGTCGCCGCTGAGGCGATGCCCGCGCTATTGAAGCGGCGGGTGCAATTCGCAACGCTTGGCCGAGGAGATCGTGCAATCGAAGCAAGTCTGATGGATGCAGCCAGGCATCATCCCGGTCGTGCTGCGGTCCGCATCGGCTACGAAGAGCGGTTGGCGCACACGTTCCTTGCCGGTGCCGACATGCTGCTTCATCCGGCCCGCTTTGAGCCATGCGGCCTGAGCCAGCTTTATGCGTTGCGTTATGGCACCGTTCCGATCGTCCGGCATGTCGGTGGTCTTGCCGATACCATCGTGGACGGAAATGAGGCCGCGCTCGCGATGGGTACGGCGACCGGGTTTTCTTTCCGGCGTGCGTGCGCGGGCGATATGCTGGCCTGTGTCGATCGCGCCTTGAGAGTCTATCG
>VBCY01000568.1 GCA_005882995.1 Betaproteobacteria bacterium | reverse complement strand
TCCGTACAGCGAGTATCGAAGGAGCCGACCACAACTTCAGGCTGCACGGCCCCCAAGTCGATGAGATGGTTGAGAGCTGGATCACAAAGGAATGTAAATACTAGATACCGTTGCCTGATTACTGAGCCGCATTTCAACGGCCGCATCGACCGTTCCAGGGCGAGAATGCATCACTTCCCTGCTGCAAAAGCAAGGGCGCCTGGCATCGAATCCAGGCGCCCTTGAGCGGTTCGGCATGCTGCTATCATGCGCTTTCCCCCGTACCCTCCGGCGACGGGGCTTGTACTCAAGGAGACATGACATGCCCAAGGTGGTAATTACAGCGGAGGTTGAAGACTCAGTGAAGTGGGAAAAGGGCTTCCGCACTCACGGTAAGCTTTTCACGAGTCAAACCGTTACCAAGCCCATTAATTTCGCGACTATCGCTGGCAATCACGTCGCGGTGTGCGCTGAGCCCGATGATTTGGACACGTTCATGAAGATCCTCGATTCCCCAGCGACGGCGGAAGCCATGGCCTTTGATGGCGTCAAGCGAGAGACCGTCAAGATGTTCGTCTTGGACAAGGAGTTCGAGGTCTAGCGCGCAATCTTCGCGCTAAGTGGCGTTGCGACCGGAGCATCTTTGCGCAACGACGAGCATTTGATTGCGCGGCACAACAGGGCAACGGATGGCACGCTGATCGTTCCGTCGGATTACCTGGAGATTGTGATTTCCCGGTAGCCGTGTGCCTGCAGCCGTGGGTACATTCCGCCTCCATGGCCGCTGTGTGTTGTGCGGCACGCGGGGTATCGCACCGATGACTGCCCCGTTGCCGCACAGCGGGTCGTCCAGGCGGCTCGGTCAGTGTACGAATCGTTCGACGAATTGGCCGAGCGACTCGACGATCCCCGTCGCGCACCGGACCGCGCGCTGCGCGCGTTGGTTGCCGATCTCGACATGGTTGCCGGTGCCGGCAGCCGGCGCGCCGAGATCGCCGCCGCCACCGGGGTCTGTCTCGATGCGAGCCGCGCTGACAGTGATGTACTTCCGTGAATGTCAGCACGGCAGCTCCGCGTCGCGGCGCGCATATCCGCGGCAGGTCAGCAGCACGCAGCTGAGATAGAACAGGCTGAAGAAAATCAGTGCCCCCTGCGCAGCCGTTGCGCCGATCGGTTTCAGGAAACTCTGCGATGCTTCGAAGGATCCTCCGGCACCACCAGCCTGCTCGATCAATAAGGAAGCGAGCCGAGCGCCTCGGCACACGAGCGTTCGATCTTGAGCGTAAGCAGGTGATCGGCGCGGGTCCGGCCAAGGTTGACGGCGGCAATCGATTTACCCATGGCATGGGCCTGTTCACAGAAACGGTAACCGGAGTAGACGATCAGCGAGGATCCAACCACGAGCATGGCGTCTGCTCGCATCAACGCCTGACATGCAGCGTTCACACGCTCACGCGGCACTCCCTCCCCGAAGAACACGACGTCCGGTTTCAGCGTTCCGCCACAGTTCACGCATTCCGGTACATGGAAAGACGATAGATCGTCGTGCATCATATCTGCATCGCCATCGGGCGCCGGGGCAGTCACGACACTGCGGAATCCCGGATTACGCGCCACGAGCAGATTCTGAATAGCTGCCCGCCTGCAGCGAACACCGCAATCGATGCAGACGACCATCGCAAGATTGCCATGGAGCTCGACCACGTCGACGCTGCCGGCCTGCTGATGAAGCCCATCGATGTTCTGCGTCAGGAGCTGCTCCACGCGTCCTGCGGCTTCAAGTCTCGCCAGGGCGCGATGAGCCGCGTTTGGTTTCGCGCTGGCCACGATCGTCCATCCGGTCATGCTACGCGCCCAGTAACGCTGGCGTGCCGATCCATCGTGCAAAAAATCCCGCAGGAACATCGGCGGGGAACGTTGCCAGTGACCGTCGGTGCCCCGGTAAGCCGGAATGCCGGAATCGGTGCTGATCCCTGCACCGGAGAGGACAAACAGTCTCCGGTGCCTAGCGACGAATTCGCAAAGGTCCGCCACCGTATGTCCCGCACCGGAAAGCAGCGTTGGCTCAGTTCGCGTCCTCTCTTGCCGCTGGTTCGCCAGATCAACCCACATATACCGGCGCCGGCTGGCTGAAGTAGGCATCGAGCAGATGGTAAACAAGCGCCCAATTCTTCGAGCGCGTACTGGTATGCGCGATGCCCGGCATGACGATGAACTGCTTGTCGGGATTCGGCAGGCGCGCGAAAAAATTCGCGACGTCCTGAAACGAAGCGATGCCGTCCCATTGTCCGCGCATGACCAGCGTCGGCACCGTAATCTTCTCGGGGTCGATGACCGGCAGGTTGGCGGACATGTCGATATACGTTCCGCTCGGCATCGACGTGTCGAGCGCAAGCACCGCGTCGGCGAATGCTTCGACAACGGTGAGGTCGCTGGTGCCGGGATGATCGCGGGTGAAGATGCTTTGCACGAAGGCGCGATCGATCGGCCGCCGGTTGCTCGTCCGATATTCGGTGAGGCGCTTCTTGCGCTCGGCGAGCGTCGGACTGCCTTCTCCGGTCCACACCAGCGCGTCCAGCGCGAGCCGCTGCACGCGCTCGGGATGGCGCTGCGCGAACAATCCCGCGCGCAGCGCGCCCGAAGAGGCGCCGTAGACCAACAGCGGCTGTCCTCCATTGCGCTTCATGATGTACTCCGACGCCGCGGCGAGATCGTCGGCTCCGCAGGAGACGTCGGAGTTCACCGGCCGCCATTTGTCCGAGTGCCCGTAGCCTTCGCAGTCAACGCACCAGGTGTCGTAGCCGCGCCGCGCGAACCAGTCCATGGTAGATGCCTCGGGCTTTCCCGGAATCTGCAGATCGAACACGGGGGTGGCGGACACCGACGAGCCGTGCACGAACAGGATTGTGCCGCGACGCATGTCGACCCCAGCGAGCGAGGCGGGATTCTTCAACTGCTTGCGCCAGAGGAACAGCTTGACGTCATCGGCGCCAACGCGCTTGACCGTCCAGTGCTCCGTTCCCGACACCTCGGCCAGCCCGCTGGCCGCGATCTGTTGTTCGGCGCGTGCGTTGCGGCCAGCTAACGAAGCCGTGGCGACCGTTGCGGCAGTCACGGCTAGGAAGCCGCGCCGAGAGTTGGTCAAACGAGATCCGTCCTCATTCATTTCGCAGCTATAAGAATCACGCTATCGCGCACCCCTCTCCCGGCGGGAGAGGGGTCGGGGGTGAGGGCCATTTCATCGACATCCAATAGGTGTCATGCAATCACTCCGCCACCTCGGATGACGCCTCACTTCGGTATTTCAACGAGGGTCACGGTATTGACCAAACTATTCGCAAGCACGAAGTTGCCGTCCCGCGTCACCGACGTATTGCGCACGATATTGCCGCCACCCGGAATTGCCCAGCTCTGAAATTTTTCGGTCTTCGGATCGAAGCGTACGATGGTATTGGGCGTTGCGTTCGATTCGCTGTACCAGATGATGTCGTTGATTGCCGAGATGCCATAGGGCTCTGATTTCGGCCCGCTCGGCGAGGGCCATTCGCTCACCTTGCCTGTTGCGGGATCGAGACGGCCGAGATAGCCGCGCGAGAAGTCGCTGTACCAGACGATGTCGTCGCTGG
>VBCY01000022.1 GCA_005882995.1 Betaproteobacteria bacterium | reverse complement strand
TGGTCAAGTGTGTCGTCGAGCGCTATTACTGGGGCGTCACTCGCTACACGACGTCGAACTTCCTTCGCTTGAAGCTCGGCAACGCGTTGTCCGAGCGAGGCCTCGCACCGCACATCTACGAATCAGCGGAAGAGGCCCACCGTCATTTGCGTGATTTCGCGCCGACAGCGCACCGAACGATGCGCGCCTGCAGAGCGCATAGGCGAAAACCACGGAGTGCTCGCCCTCCGGCCTCGCTCCAATGAGGTTAATGCAAGGGCATTGTCAGGTTAAGTTGCAAAAAAAGTACGAGCTGAGAATTTTCGCCAAACCTTCGTTGTCGTGACGAAATTCATTGACTCGCGAAACCCGGATTGATCACTTCGCTCCAGTGTCTGAATCGTCGGCGCATGACTTCCCAGTTGTGGTGCGCAAATGTGCAATCGGAGTTGGCGTGAGGCCACGGACCGGACAGAGTCGCGCAGAGGAGGGACGGGAGCGGAAGGGGCGCGCGGTATCGTGCGGAGTGCCGGCACGCACTGGTGACCCTGCGTATGACGCTGCCGACGGTGCCGGGCGCGCATTAGATGACGACGCGGTTATCGGTGAGGCAGTAGCTTGGCTGCAGACGTGCACGGAGGCTCCGGCGGGACAGCGCCGCACTTGATGGGAACATCTGTTCGTCAGAACCACATTGCGCGCAGGTCGGGACCACATTGTATGAAATTGTTCATTCCTTTCGGATCGCCCAAGGGATCCTGTGTGGCCCCGGCCAGGAAGAAATCGCGGACGTGGTCGATCGCCATGATGACGATCGCAAGCCCGCGCAGCATGTCGATGCTGCTCAGCCGATAGGCACGCGCGTCTCCTGCATCTGTAACCATGACGTAGGCCCCTCGACGGGTGCACACTACTAGATAATGCCGAAGCGAACGGACGCGGCGTTCGGCGCCCGGCGTGAGGCGGGATGGGCGCTGCGCGTTAGTCAGCGGCCACTCGTTCGAGGCGCTTTTAATGCCGGCAGAGGCCAGAAGCGGTCACTCGACGTGAGGAAAGACATGGACGCTTTAGACAAGGACCAAGTGGTCGGCGTTTTGAATCGCTTGCTGGAATCCGAGCTGGCCGGTGTGGTGCGGTACACGCATTACTCGTTCCTTGTGTTCGGATTCGGGCGAATCCCGATCGTTTCCTGGCTGCGCACGCAGGCCAATGAATCGCTGCTGCATGCCCAACAGGTGGGCGAATGGATAACGGCACTTGGTGCATATCCGTCGTTGGAGATCGGCGCATTGCTGGATTCGCACCAACACGATATCGGGGCCATCCTGCGCGAGTCGCTCCAAACGGAGCTCAAGACGCTTGGTGTTTACCGGCAGCTGCTCGATCTCGTCGAGGGTCGTTCCGTCGCGCTTGAGGAGTTCGCCCGACAGATGATCCACGCCGAAGAGCTGCACGCAGCGGAAGTGGACAAGATGCTGCGAAAGCCGGGGGAACTTCGTGCTGTGCGCGATGAGGACGCCTGAATCCGTCGTTGCTATAGGGCAGGGTACGGATGGCGCCCGCCGCCAATCGCCGAATCGGCGGGAGCGGTGGACGCTGAGCCGAGGTAGCGCTCACGACTCGTCGTTTCGAATCGCGCACGTCGAGCGTCGCAGCATCGTTCTTTCATCCGAAGAGCCTACGAACCAGGGGGTCGTCGGTTCAAATCCTGCCGGGCGCGCCAATTTTCAAAGGCTTGGAACGCAAAACCAAGTCCTCCTTGTAGCTGTGGGACCGTTGTGGGACCTTTTATCCACCGGTTCTTGCTACCTCGATGGCATTGAAGGACTTGGCGTGCAAAACCAAGTGCTCCTTCCTCTGCTGTGGAACTCTGTGGGAGTTCTTATCCACACGCGCGCATTGGTGCTCCGCGATTCGTAACAGCGTCCGCGTGCCGCTTCGGTCGACAATCAGGTTCGCCTGTGCCAAGAGGCGACCCACATCCGGACTTGCATAATGACCGGCCATCGAATGATTGGCATGGCCGAGCAGTGCCTCCCGATCTTCCGCCGAAACGCCTGCCGCGCGTAACCGCGCCCCGAACGAATGGCGCAGGTCATGCACGCGAACTAATGGCAACCCTGCTTCGCGCCGCGCCTGCCGCCACCCGTTGTTGTTCATCCTACTCATTCGTTTGCCGCGAAACGGAAATACCCAGATCGGGTGCAACCCGCGTTGTCCCTTGATGATCGACCAGGCCACGTCGTTGAGGATCACGACATGAGGGCGTTTGGTCTTGAACGCCTCGGGAGGGATGACGAACACGCTCCTGGCTATTTCGGGCACGGTGATTTCCCACATCCATTGCAAGCCGCACAGGTTGCTCTGGCGCAAGCCTGTGTTGATCGCGAATAGCGCAATGCGGGTGAGGTGAGTCGGTAGTCGGCGAAAGAGCCGGTCCTGTTCCTCCCAGCTGAGCGGGTAGGGCAATCGCGGATCCTCAGGTAGCATGTTGATCAACGGCGGGATCGCGTCGAGCCAAGGGCGGCCGTCGGCATCGCGGTAGGAGCGCGCGGCGCGATTCAGAATCGTACGCACGATTTCCAAGGTGCGGTTGATTGTTGTCGCGCTCGCGCCTTGCGCGAGGCGATCCTTGATGAAGGGCTCCAGCGTTGCATCGTGGATT
>VBCY01000116.1 GCA_005882995.1 Betaproteobacteria bacterium | reverse complement strand
GGGTGATCTGGCAACGCTTCCGCTCGATCGCATAACTGTCCGCGGCCGCGTCGAAGCGCTGCAGGTCCATGCACTCGTAGGCGACGAGAAAATACGCAACACGCCTGCTTTTCGCGAGCTCCGCGACAGGCACATGCAATCAGGCGGCGCGGATTCGGGACACGCGTGACTCATATCACGTCGCTGGAAGGTTTCGCCTTATACCGGCTCATTCGCAAGTCACAGCAACGCAAGGACCGCTTCCGCGACTCGCTCGACCGCCTCTTGCGCCCCTGCGACGTGCTCCACGCCGTCGACTTGAGCGGCGCCGTAAAGCCCGATGACGTGCTTGCCGAACTGGCGCGCCAAAGCCACCTCGGACAGAGTGCCGAGACTGTTACCGATCGCAATCAAACAGAATGAGGCGCGCGCGATGAGGGCGTTACGCGCTTCGCCAATGCCGGTAGCGATCGCGACGCCAACGAATCGATTGGCTTCTCCAGCGTCAGCTCCCGGAAGAAGGCCGATCGAAAGACCGCCCACGCGAGCAACGCCTTCGCACACGGCTTGCATGACTCCCTGGCGCCCCCCGCAAAGCACGGTCAGCCTGCAATCGCCGAGCAATTCTCCGACCTTGAGCGCCGCCGAGAGCTGCTCGGAGCTGGCCTCGCGAGGACCGACGACGCCGATGGGTATATGCACCGGGTAACCGCTTTCGCGCTGCAGCCATGACACGGCGGCAAGTACATCGAGCGGCTCCGACGCGTCGGGCGATGGTTTGGTCGTTGATTCGGAAAGCCACTCCCGCCGCGTCGGGTCGAATCGCCTCCCTTGCGCGTCGAAAAGCGCGCCGACGGTGCGATAGAGTCTAAAGGTGACGCTCATGCATTCATCGCGATTGCACATTGGATCCCGGCCTGCGCCGGGATGACAACCTCGTTAAAGGTGCCGCTCTGCGCGAGGATGACAACGTCGTTACAGGTGCCGCTCATGCTTTGCTCCAACCCATTCGCCGATGGTGATGATCGCCGAGCATGCCGCAGTGATCAATAACGCGAGCGCCGCCGCCGCAGGAAAATCCGATCCCGTTTCCGAAATGAGGCTGTAAAGGCGCAGCGGTAGAATCGCCAACTGCGTGCCCACCAACGCGAGCGCCGTGCCGTAGGCCCCGAATACCACCGCCGCGACCAGGCAGAAGGACGCAATCAGCGGAGCGCCGACTTGCGGCAGCAGAATCTGGCGAAACGCCTGTGCCGACGTGGCGCCGAGCGATTCCGCGGCGGCGAGTTGGCCTCGATCGAAGTTGATCAGCACCGGGAGCATACCGATTACCACGCGTGGGATCAGATAATAGGAAGACGCGAACGCGAGGCCTGTCGGCGTGAACAGAGCACCTCCGATTGTCGCAGCGTCGAAGCCGGCGCGTGCGAGCAACTGGGTCACGAATCCGGCCCGGCCGTAGCCGAGGATGAAACCGTAAGCGACGATCAAGCCGGAGAAGGTCAGCGGCAGAGCGATCACGAACGACAGGATCGTGCGCCTTGTTTGGGAGAGTCGCGACAGATGCAGCGCAACCGCAACGCCGACCAATGTCGAGAGAGTCGCCGCGACAAGCGTCAGCACGGCGCTGCCCGTGAGTGCAGACCAGAATCCAGCCCCCGCCAAGACCCGCGCAAAAGCTGACCCGCCGTCTTGCAACGCGTCGATTGCGACGGCAAGGACCGGCAATGCGAAGAAAAGCGCCAGGACTAGCGCGCCCGGCAGTGCGAGCGTGGCGCTGGCGAGAATGCGCGAGCTCATGGCCCATCGAGCCTTATTGAGAATTATGCAACTGAGTGACCTTCGACCCTCACCCCTAACCCCTCTCCCGGCGGGAGAGGGGTTAGGGGTGAGGGCCAGCTCATCCGAATTGCAACCGATGTCACGCAGTTAGGAAACACTTAATAGGCAATCCAATCCGTCGATCGTTGCCCCAGCGCAGGCCGGGGCCCAATTCAATCCGTGGATCGTCGCCCCGGCGCAGGCCGGGGCCCAATTTTGCAAACGGAACTTGGATCCCGGCGACCGCGCCGGGATGACTGCAGCTTCGGCCTTCGCCGGGAGGACGAGGCCCCAATCGCGTCCCATTACTCCGGCCTAATCCCGCATTACTTGCTCCCCGTCGCCGCCGCCCATCCCTTGTCGATGTCGGCTTTTTTCGCGGCCGCCGCCTTGACGTCGAGCGGGCGCACCTGCGGCGCCACGGGCACCTTATCGGCGACGTTGTCCGGCAGCTTTATTCCTGGCACGGAGGGGCGCACGAAGCCTTGCGCGAAAATGGCCTGCCCCATGTCGGTCATGATGAAGTTGAGCCACAGTTTTGCAGCATCGGGATTCGGCCCTTTGTCGACCAGGCTGATCGCGTACGGTGCGGCCGCCGAGGCTTCCTTGGGGATCACCACCGCCACAGCGTCGCCGAGTCCATCAGTGTATTTCGCCTTGAGCCCGTCATTCTCGTAGGAGATCCAGATCGGAATCTCGCCCTTGACGAATTGCGCATACGGCGTGGTGCCCAGCACGCGTAACACGTTCCCCGACTGGTGCAGCTTCATGAAGTAATCGAGGCCCGGCTGCACGTTGTTCATGTCGCCGTTCATGGCGAAATTCGCCGCAAAGGCCACGACCTGTCCGACGCCCGTCGAGCGAGGATCGAGGTAGACGATTGTGTTCTTGTATTCCGGCTTCAGCAGATCGGCCCACGACTGCGGTACATTTTTGACCAGCTTGGTATTGACCACAAAGGCGACCGTCAGCGTGTGGATGGTGAACCATTTGCCGTCGGGATCGCGAAACACCGGCGTCAGCTTGTCGAAATTCACCGGCTTGAAAGGCGCGACCACATTCTTGGCCACGGCGTCGATGGCGGAAGCGGCGAAGTAGTATGCGGTATCGGCCTGGGGACGATTGCGCGCCTTGTCGAGCGCGACCACCGTCGCCGCTGAACCGATGTCGTTGTAGACGATCTCGACTTCGGGATAGCGTTTCTTGAACGCGGCAAATTCCGCCGCCCAGTTGGCCCATGTCGGACCGGTGTCGAAGCTCACCACCATGCCTTCTTTTTTCGCCGCTTCGTAGAGTGACTTTTCGCCGGGATAGAGCTCTGGGGAATCGAGAACGGTCTGGGCAGCGACGCCGGAGGCGAAGAGCGATGCAACGAGCACTGCACCAAGACCTCTGACAATGGCTGATTTCTCCTTCATGGCCTTCTCCTTTTCAACGCGCGTTCAAAAACTGGATTGCTTCACGCGGCACGTGCACGCTCTTCACGTGATCGCGCACGGCGGTTTCGACTTCGAGCCGCCCTTCGCCGGCGGCGACCTCGATCTGGCGCGTGGCGCCGAAAAAGCGGTCACGCAGGACTCGGGCCGCGAACACGTTTTCACCGGACCCTGGGTCGGCGACTTCGACGCGCTCGGGTCGCACCAGCAGCCGCAACGTAGTTCCCGCGGCGTAGCCATGACGTGGCGTAGCGAGACGGCCGATCGATGTGTCGACACATTCCGCGTCGATGACACGCGCGTCGAGGAGGTTGGCGCGACCGACAAAGCCCGCGACGAAAGCGTCGGCGGGCCGGTCGTAGATCTCCTGCGGCGTGCCTATCTGGGCGAGCCGTCCCTCGCGCAGCAGAACGATGCGATCCGCCAGCGATAGCGCTTCGTCCTGATCATGGGTGATGAGCAGTGTTGCGATGTTCTGCCCGCGCTGAATGCGACGGATTTCGTCGCGCATCGAAACGCGCGTCGCCGCGTCGAGCGCGGAAAGCGGTTCGTCGAGAAGCAGCGCGCGGGGGCCGAACACCAGCGCTCGCGCGAGCGCCACGCGTTGCTGCTGTCCGCCGGAGAGTTGCGCAGGAAGCCGGTCGGAAAGACCCGAGAGTCCGACGAGCTCGAGCATCTCGGCTGAGCGGCGACGACGCTCATCGAGCGCAACTTCGCGCACCCGCAAGGGATAAGCGACGTTTTCCCATACTCGCATGTGTGGAAACAATGCGTACGCCTGGAACACCACGCCGCATTCACGCGCTCGCGTCGGCAGCGCGCTCACATCGGCGCCGTTCAGAGAGATCGTCCCAATGTCGGGCTTGAGAAAACCTGCAACGAGGCGCAGGAGCGTCGTCTTGCCGCAGCCGCTCGGCCCCAGACAAACGACCAATTCGCCGGGCAGAATGTCGAGCGTCACGTCGAACACTCCCGCTTGCGTCCCGGGATAACGATAGCTGACTCCCTGGAGCGAGACCGCGGTGCTCTTCATGCGATCGCCGTCTTGAGCCGTGTCGCGCCGCCTGCGGTCAAGCCTCCGGCCACCGCGGCAACGAGGGCCAGCGCGAGGAGAACCACGGTCGCGGCGCAGGCGAAGCCGGTCGCTCCATAGAAAGCTTGCAGAAGCACGACCGGATAAGTCCGGTTGAGGAATCCCGCGACCAGGTTGGAGAACTGGAACTCGCCGATGGACAGCGCCGCGACGATGATCAGACCGGCGAAGATCGACTGGCGCAACGCGGGAAGCACAATGTGCGCGAAGCGCTGCCAGCCACGGCTTCCCAGCGACTCCGCTGCATCCTCCAAGGTGCGCAGTCCCAATCGCTGCATGTCCGCGACCACCGTCTGCAGAAAGTAAGGCAATGCCAGCACGACATGGCCCGCAGCCAGGAGCCAGATGCTGCCCAGCCACGGCAATGTGTCGGACGAGAAGACAAGGATGAAGCCGAATGCGAGCACCAGTGGAGGTAGCGCGATCGGCAACTGGTAGAGCACGCGCACCAGCGCGCGAACGCGTGGACTCTCCGCGCGAAACACCGCGTAGGCAAGCGGCAGTCCGACCAGCGTGCAGGTGCTGCATGTGATCGCCACCACAACGAGGCTCGAAGCGAATGCGCGTCTAAAGCTCGAATCCGTCGCGACATCGCGATACCAGCGCGATGTGACACCAGTGGGCAGAAGCGTATTGAGCCAAAGCTCTCCAAACGAGCCGGCGACGAGCAGTACGATCGGCACGGCAAGATAGGCGAGGTACGCAACGGTGATCCAGCGAAGGAACATGCGGGCGCTTGCTCTGCGGCCGTGGTAATCGATACGGATAGACGGCGGTCAACGAACGCTCAGCCGCTCCGAAGACAGGTACTGCTGCAGATAGGCCTCGAAGGATAGCGAGTCCGCCGCTTCGATCTGACGCTGTTTCTCCAGCGATTCGTGGGCAAGGCTCGCGTAGCGCTCGACGACCTCGGGAGAAAGCGGGAGCTCCGTGATGGCGTCGCGGTGCCGAACCGATTGCGCCAGAACAAAGCGAACGAAGGAGCTATCGTAGTCGCCTCGCACGGTTGCCAGCACGCGCGCCGATGGCGTCAAGCTGGGGTCACGCAGGTTCACGCGAGCGCTGGCGAGCGCGTCGCGATGCGCCGTGCTGCCAACGGCCGCATCCAGCGCCGCTGCGACGGGCTCGCAGCCGGCCAGCACTTCGGCGCCCCACTCGCTGAGCGTCACCTCCGTGTTTCCGCGCGAAAGAAGGAGTCCCGGCTCGCGGCCACGTGAAGCGACGAGTTGCTTGTTGCGAATGATCGCCGCGAGCTCCTGCTGCGTATCAGGCGGGCTGTCGGAGACGAGGCAATAGACCAGGTACACATCGAGCAGGCGCATTGTCGCCGTGTTGATGCCGACAGGTTCGAAGGGATCGAGATCCATCAGCCGTACCTCGACATATTCGACGCCGCGCTGGCGCAGGGCATGCAGCGGACGCTCGCCCGGTTGTATGCGACGCTTGGGACGAATCGTTCCGTAGAACTCGTTTTCCATCTGCAGCAGCGAAGTGGCGAGCTGCCGATAGCCATCGCCTTCGCGAATGCCGATGGCCTCGTACGGCGGATAGGGCTTGGTCATCGCGTCCTGCAGCGATGCGCCGTAGCTCTCGAGACTGTTGTAGCTCACCGCCAAGGACGACTGCGCGTCGCTTTGATAGCCGAGACGGCCCATGCGCAGCGACGTTGCATACGGCAGGTACAGCGAGTCGTTGCTCAGCCGGTCGAGTCCGTGCTCGGTTCCGGCGACGAAGGTCGAGCACACTGCAGGCGAGGCGCCGAAGAGATACAGCAACAGCCACGAGTGGCGCCTGAAATTGCGGATGAGCCCGAAGTATTCGTCGTTCGCCAGCTGCTCCGGCAGCGAGAAGTTGTAATGAATGCCGGAAATGGTTTGCATGCGACGACCGTAACGATGCGAAAGTCCCATGCGATAGGCGCTCTTGGCGCGTCCCACATTGGAGCTGCCGAAGCGGCCGATCGGGATTGCGTCGTCAGCCGGCAAGCGACACGGCATGCTCGCGCACCACAGGAGCTCGTCACCCATCGCGCGATAGACGATCTGGTGGATCTCGATGAGCTCGCGCAGGCAGGCCTCGGCGCTGGCGTGCACGCCGGTGATCAGCTCGAGCTGCGACTCGCTGAAGTCGGTGGTGACGAAGGGATGGGTGAGCGCAGATCCCAGGCCGGCTGGATGCGGGGTCGTCGCCAGCGCGCCGTCCGGTCGAACGCGCAGACTTTCTTTTTCGATCCCGCGCCGAAGATTCGCCAAGACTCCGCGCGGCAGGGCCTGCCGGCGCTTGCTTCAGGCAAGCCGGTACGGCTCGAGCTGCAGCGATTCGAGTTGCTCCCCAAGCATGACCAGACTCCCCCACCTGCGGTTGAACCCGTCGTCGGAAAACTCGAAGACGAAGCTTCGCCGCAATCGTGCAATCCCTTCAGCGTCGCGCGCGAAGCGCAGGCCAGGCCCCTGCACCGTGTCGTCTAAAAGCTGCAAGCCGTACTGCTTGCACGCCTCCCGAGCGATGCGCGTCGCCGCCTCGCGGGCACGCAAGGCATCGAAGACGAACCATCCGGCGAGTCCAGCGACAGCGATTCCGAGCGCTTCCCACATTCCATGATACTCAAGAGGTGACCGACTGGCCTCATATCAACGCTGGCAGGGCCGCACTTGGGGGCGATCGCACCGATTGCAATCTCCCCCGGCGATTGCAATGGGATCCAGGCCGGCGCCGGGATGACATGCAATACGCGCGTCTTCGTCGCCCCGCCCCCGGCTTCAGGCACACCGCGGCAGGCTTCCGCTGGGGGCCCAAGTCCGGCCGACAACCATCCGAATCAGCCGTCGACTCGCCGCGTCCGCCGGAACGTAGGTACCGGTGCGCGAGATCGCAACACGCGCGCCATGCGAATGCCAGCCTCGCGACCCCGATAGTAGCCCGGTAGCTCGCGGGCTTCGGAAAAGCCGTGAGCGCGATAGAAGCCGAGCGCGGGCACGTTGTGCTCGCGCAGCTCGAGATGGATGGCCGTCGTGCCTGCTACGACCGCGCTCTCCAGCAACCAGCGCAGCAGCTCGCTCGCGACGCCGCGCCTCTGGTACTCCGGGACCACCGCCATAAGCACGAGGTGCGCACGCTCGTCGCCGAAGGTCATGACCGCGAAGCCGACAACGCGATCGTGATCACAGCCGACGATCGTCACGGTAGCGCGATCTGCCATCAATTCGCGGATGCGGCTCGGCCGGTATTGCCAACCCAATCCGGCCTCGATCAGGTCGCGTGACATCGCGGCGATCGTCTCCGCGTCGCTGTCGATCGCCAGCCGCACGCTTAGGTCGATGGAAGCCATGGGTAAGATTGTGCCACGTCGTAAAGCTCTACGTTGCATATAGCGAAATCCGTGCCTGACTTGAAGCGCCTGTGTCCCGGAGCGATCGGATGATCCCGTTGCCGTCCCCCGTGTGAACGCGCATGATTCAGCAGCCGCCCGTCGGTTGTTTCCAAGCCCGCGGCTCATCTCATGGAGAAAGCCATGCTCAAACGAATGCCCATCGTGACAGCGGTTCTTGTCGCGTGCTTCGTGTGTTTGGCGTACGGGCAGCAACCGGCCGCGCCGGCCGCGGCCACCATCAAGCGCACGATATTGCAGCGAGTCGACGTGCCCAGCTCGAACTATGAAACCGTGACCGGGACAGCCGAAATACTACCGAACGTCAATGCCGGGCGCCACACGCATCCGGGCCCGGAAACCGGCTATCTGCTGGAAGGCGAAATGACGATCCTGGTCGATGGCAAGCCACCGCTGACACTCAAGCCGGGCGACACCTATCAGATTCCGCCGATCGCGGTCCACGACGTGCGCGCGGGCGACAAGGGCGCGAAGGTGTTCGCGGTATACGTCGTCGAAAAGGGCAAGCCGCTCGCATCGCCCGCGCCTTGAGAATTACTCAGTTGCGTAATTCTCAATAAGAACTTTGGCGCTGCCCCAAGGCCGAAACAGCCATGAGTCCTGCCGTAAGCGAGCATCGTCGGCGTTTTCTCGTTGCACTTGGCGGCGCAGTGGCGGCCTCCGCGTTCCCCGGCGCAGTCACAGGACAAGCGCCGGCCCCGATCATGAGGCGGATCCCTGTCAGCGGCGAGACCCTGCCGGCGATCGGCGTCGGCTCATGGATCACCTTCAATGTCGGCGCGTCATCCGATGCCAGGGCCCCGCTCGTGCCGGTCCTTCAGACTTTCTTCGATCGGGGCGGGGCGATGATCGACTCTTCGCCGATGTACGGCACCTCCGAGTCGGTCATCGGTTTTCTGCTCAGCCGGACGTCGTCGACCCGGTCACGACTGTTTTCAGCCACCAAGATCTGGACCTTAAGCAAGTCCGCCGGAGCAAATCAGGTGCAAGCCTCGCTCGAGCTGTGGGGCATTCCACGCTTCGACCTCGTGCACATCCACAACATGCTGCATTGGGAGACGCATATCGAGACGCTGAAGGCACTCAAGGCCTCCGGCAAGGTGCGCTACATCGGAATCACGACATCGCACGGGCGAGGTCACGCCGAAATGGAGCGTGCGCTCTCGCGCGAGCGTTTCGACTTCGTGCAGTTCACTTACAACTTCGCAGATCGCAGCGTCGAGCAGCGACTGCTGCCGCTCGCTCAAGAACGCGGCGTTGCGGTGATCATCAACCGGCCCTTCGATGGAGGCGACCTGTTCTCGGTAGTCGAGAAGAGACCGCTGCCGCCATGGGCTCGTGAATTCGATTGCACAAACTGGGCGCAATTTTTCCTGAAGTACGTTATATCGCACCCGGCAGTGACCTGCGCTATCCCGGCGACTTCCAAGACCGCCCACATGGCGGAGAACATGGGAGCGCTTTACGGCCGCATGCCGGACGAAGGGCTGCGCTCCCGAATGATCGAGCACATGGAAGCGCTTTAGCCCATCTCTGGAAAGCCCCCCGGCCCATCACTGGCCGTGATCGCGGAAATTGTAGTACGCCCCGCCGGGGGATTCGTACCTGGGGGAAGCGTAGCTGCGGTTGTTGTAGCTTCCATAGTAGCCACGATCGTAGTAGCCGCGATCGTAAGAATTTGCGCTTTGGTAATAGGTCGGCCCCGTCGCGCAGCCGGCCAACAAGGCACCGCAAATCGCAGTTGCAACCCAAACTTTCATGGTCGGTCTCCAATGGATCTCCCTTCCTTTGGTGAGGAGTGGCGGGCTCTAAAGTTCCCGAGGCAAACGCTTGGATGGCGAGGAACTTTTCGCTTGCAACGGCGTCTTCAAGCTGCGCCTAGCTTGGGCGTGGCGCATAATAGAAGCGTTTCCTTTGAGTCTTATTGAGCGTTTCCTAACTGGCGTGACACCGGTTGCAATGCGGATGAGCTTGCCCTCACCCCCAACCCCTCTCCCGCGGGGAGAGGGGTGCGCGGCAGCGCCGGTGAGGGTCAGATGTCACTCAGTTGCGTAATTGTCAATAACTGTCGTTTCGAGCCATGACTCTCAAGCCCCTGATATTGAGCTTGGCGTTGATCGCGGTGGCCTGCACCAAGGCGCCCGAACCCCCATCGAATCCGCCCAAGCCGAAGACTGAAGCGCCGTCCGGAATGGTGCTGCTGCCCGTTGCTCAATCCACTGGCGGCGCGGGCCAAGCCGAGTCGGGCATCGCCTGGCAAAAAGGGGACGTCGACGCCGCATTCGCAGCGGCGAAGACCGCCAACAAGCCGGTCTTTCTCTACTGGGGCGCAGTGTGGTGTCCGCCTTGTAATCAAGTGAAGGCGACCATATTCAACCGCGAAGACTTTATAGAGCGTTCGCGATATTTCATTCCGGTTTACATCGACGGTGACAGTCCGGGTGCGCAGCAACTGGGTTCGCGCTTCAAGGTCAGCGGCTATCCGACAATGATCCTCTTCAGCGCCGACGGTCGCGAAATCACGCGCCTTCCCGGGGAGGTCGATGCCGAGCAATACATGCGACTGCTGACCATGGGCATGAACAGCGCTCGGCCAGTCAAAGACACCCTGGCCGCGGCGCTATCGAGCGATTCCGCTTCGACGGCAAGGCCAGCGGGCGCGAGGCTCTCACCCGAAGACTGGCGCATGCTCGCCTATTACTCCTGGGATACCGACGAGCAACAACTCATGTCCAAGGACAAGGTGGCGTCGACGCTGGAGCGGCTGGCGCGCTCATGTCCGCCGGAGCAACGCGACACGGCCGCTCGACTCGACCTGCGAGCGCTCGCCGCGGCGGCTACCACCAAAGGCGCCAAGCCGCACGACGACAAGCTTGCTTCCGAGCGCATTACGCGGGTGCTGAGCGACAGCAGGATGGCGCGCGAAGACTTCGACCTCGTCACCAATTACGCCGGTGAAATCGCTGGCTACGTGACACCACCCAAGTCTCGACAACGCGAGGAGCTCGCGAAGGTGTGGAGCACCGCACTCGCGCGCCTGGCTGCGGATCCGACGCTTTCAACCGCCGATCGCCTGACCGCGGTGCAGGCGCAGGTCGCTCTGGCGCGTCTCGACGCGCCCAAGACCGCGGGTTCCGACGCACCCAAGTCAGCGCTTCCCGACGCGCTTATCAAAGAGGTTCGCGAGCAGGTTTCGCGGGCCGACCGGGAGACCTCCGACCCTTACGCGCGACAGTCCGTGATCAGCGCTGCAGCGGAGCTGCTCACCGAGGCCGGACTGCTGGACGAGTCGGATACTCTGCTCAAGGCGGAGCTCAAGCGGTCGCACTCGCCTTACTACTTCATGCTTGGCCTCGCTTCCAACGCCAAGAAGCGCGGTGACAAGGTGGCAGCGCTGGATTGGTATGAAAAGGCCTACGCCGCCGCCGATGGACCGGCAACGCGTCTGCAATGGGGGGCGAGCTACGTCAATGCGTTGATCGAGCTGGCTCCGCAGGATTCGGCACGTATCGAAAAGGCTACGTTGAGTGTCATCGGCGATATTGAGGCCACGCCTGCCACGTTCTATGGCCGCAGCCAGCGCTCTCTGGATCGCATCGGCAAGAAACTGGTCGCCTGGAACAAGGACCAGCAGCACGGAGCGTCGCTCACCCGGATCCGCGCGCAGATGGCGTCGGTTTGCGCCAAGCTCCCCTCTGGCGACCCGGCGCGCACAAGCTGCGATCAGGTGCTTGGCGGCCGCAAGGACATGAAGGCGTAGCGGGCGCGCGTCCGGTGAACCAAGCGACGAGTCGATGAGCCACAAGCACGAAAATCTGCTGCGTGCCATCTTTCACGATCCCGTCAGCGGCAACATCCAGTGGCGGGAGGCTGAATCGTTGCTGCGCCACCTCGGGGCAAGCATCGAGCAGCTCTCGGGCGCGCGCATCCGCGTGAAGCTCAACGGCGTCGAGGACACCCTGCATCGCCCTCATCATGGCGATGCACTGGGCCGGCAGGACATCTATCACTTGCGCGAGTACCTCGCACGCTCGCGCGTAACGCCCTCGCAGTACGAGGCGCAGCGCAAAGCTTGAGCTTGAGTCCTTGCGAACCGTGATGCGCGAGCCGGCCGCCGCTGCAGGAATCAACGCCATGGACGATCCGGAAATAGAGATCACCGCGGACGATCGTCCGCTGTTTCACGCCCAAAAGCGCAGCGCATGGTCCACCTGGCCGATGATGCTGGTTGTCATATTCGCTGCGGCGGCCGGCGGTGGCTATTACTTCTGGAGCCTGCGCCACGAGGCCGCGCCGACGACTCCTCCGGCGCCGGCGGCGGAAACGAGGCGCGCGCCGCAACCGTCCCAGGCGAGCACCGCGCCGCCGATAGAACATCCGCTGGAGAACGCTTCGCCGCCTGTCGAGCCTCTCCCTGCGCTCACCGAGAGCGATGTCGCCGCGCAGGATATCCTGAGCGGATTGTTTGGAGGCCCGGCGTTCACGCGCTTTTTCTACGCCGATGATATCGTTCGCCGCTTCGTCGCCGCGATCGACAATCTGCCGCGCCATACCGTCGCGCTGCGAGTCATGCCGATCAAGCCGGTGGGCGGACCTTTCATGGTCGCGGGGCAGGAGGGCAGCGTGGCCATTAATCTGGGCAACGCGGCACGCTACACGATGTATGTGCGCGCCCTGGAGAGCGTCGACACTGGAAAGTTGGTTGGTGCCTACGTACACCTGTATCCGCTGTTCCAGCAGGCCTATGCTGATCTCGGGTACCCATCCCGGTACTTCAACGACCGGGTTTTCGAAGTGATCGACAACCTGCTGGCCGCGCCGGATGTGCCGGCCAATGTGGCGCTCGATCAACCGAAGGTGTTGTACGAGTATGCGAATCCCGACTTCGAGAAGCTCTCAGCCGGCCAGAAGATGATGATGCGCATGGGCCGCGACAATGAAGCACGCGTCAAGGTCAAATTGCGCGAGATCAGGCGAGCACTGTCGCGCGGTTAGTGCGTCAACTTCTGGGTAATTTGCCGCGCAGCCCGACCTCGGCGATGTTTTTTGCGCTGAGCCCGAACAGTTCAGCCAGCGCACGCCGATAGGATGCCGCGCCGGTGATCATGCTGTCGTCGTGATCCGCGCCATCGACCAGCAAAAGCTTCTTCGGTCCAGTCGCTGCGGCGTAGAGCGCCATGGCAAATTTCGAGGGGACGTAGCGATCGCCGGCGCCGTGAACGACCAGAACCGGCATGCGCACCTGAGCCATCTTGCTCACCGAATCGAACTTCTGGGACATCAGCAGCCCGATCGGCAGCCACGGATAAGTGAATTCCTTCGCGATATCGAGCAGCGTAGTGAAGGTCGATTCGACGATGAGGCCAGCCGCTGGGGCTATGAATGGGTCCGCTTCCCTCGCGTCGAGACGATGCTCATCGCTCAGCGCCGCGGCGAGATCGACCGCCACCGCGCCACCGAGTGAATGCCCGTAGATGAAGCGTCGCGCAGGATCGGCCTGCCGCGTCGTGAGCCACGCCCACGCCGCTCGTGCATCTTCGTAGACCGTGTCTTCCGAGGGCAGATCTCCGTCGCTCCGGCCAAAGCCACGATAGTCGATGGCCAGTACCGAGAAGCCGAAGGCGTGAAGCTGCTCCAGCCGGAATATCTGACCCATGAGATCGGAGCTTGCCCCGTGCAGATAGAGCACTGCCGGAGATGAAGCCTTCGCTGCCGGCCACCACCATGCGTGAATGTGCTGGACCTGTGCTGCGCTGCCAACAGGCATATCGAACTCAACCACACCGTCGGGGATTCGCGACAACCATTCCGCGGTATCGCGCACCGCATAGAAGGTAAGCTGCCGCTCCTGGTGCTGAAGTGCCGCCGAACCGCCACCAAGCAGCGCGCCCGTTACGGCGGCTGTCACCGCAACCCGCAGGGCGGAGAGTCGATCCAGTTTGAATGTTGCGCTGCGCATATCGGCACTCTGGCCGGTAAGTGGCAAGTACCGTGCCATGGCGCCAATTCACCGACAGACGGGGCGCTTCGA